>CAMAUE010000085.1 GCA_945861245.1 Singulisphaera sp. GP187 | reverse complement strand
GCTGGCTCCGACGCTTCGCCATCACTCTCCTGAAGCGTCATCCCAAGAAAGACAGTCTCCGCGGCAAAATGGTTTCATGCATGGCCAGCACCGCGTTTCTCACGGAAGTCCTATCGCTGACACAAGTTTGATATGCGCTGGCCGTGGGTCACTTCCCCGCTGGCACTTGCCAACTCTCGTCAAAGAACCCCGCCGCCGTGATGCCCGCGGCTTGTTGCGACGTGCGCGGCTGATTGATGTCCAGCACAGCCCAATCGGGCAGGCGCGGTATCTGGCGGGCGTTGTTGAGATAGTCGTACTCCCGGAACGTGAAGCCGCTGTTCAGCACGACATACTTCTTTGGATTCAGCGGATTCGGGTAGATCAACACCGGCAACTGATTCTCGCCAGCATAGGTCTGAGTGCCGACGACAACGCCTTTCGCATCCCAGCGGATCGGCAGCTTGGCGATGATCTTCGCCAGCACCTTGTTGCTCTGCGGGTCACCCCAGAGGATTAGGTTTGACTTCTCGATGGTTGCGTCATCGAGGTCGGCGTCGTTGATCGGCTTGAGTTCGCCGCGGAATTGGCGACGCCAGTGATCGACGGCATGCGCGAATTCGGACGCGACCCATTTGCCGGCTTTCGCATTCATCGGTTGCCCAGTCGGTTTGACCATGACGAAGCTGTCCATGAACGCATCGTCGATCGGGCCTTGCAAGCCGTGGCGTTTGGCGAGCGTGTCGGAGGTGTCGGTGGGGACGGTCTGCCATTTACCGTTGACTTGGCGGAAATGATTGAGCCAGGACTTACCAGTAGCGACTGCCGAGCCAAGAACTTTTTGGCCATCGACAACGATAGTCGGCTGATTTTTCTCCAGCAGCGAACCGGGAGGCAGGCCCAGAGTCAGTGCCGTGACGTTACTGGTGGTGACCTTCAGTTCGGAGTTGTTGACAATCTCGGCCTCGACACGCGCACGTTCCCAGTGCTCCTTCAGACCATCCACGCGCAGCCAGGCCATCCGGTTATATCGCAGCGTGTAGGTCGTGAAGCGCACCTTTTTCGGCAGCGTATCGCGGCCTTTTTCGACGATCGGATCGATGAGCTTGTTGATCGTGATCTTCGCCTCGGGATGATACGAATGCCCCGTCTTCGGGCCGATGATGTGTACGAGATCAAGGCCTTCTTTCTTCATCGCCACAGCCATGATGTCGGCGGCTTGCTTTTGTTTGTCGAGTTCGCCGGAGTAGGCGACGGTCGGCAGGTTGTAGAGATTCTCCGCCCAGTCAGTGCAATCGTACCAGTGCAAGAGCTTCTTCTGCCAGGCGTTGGGCTTGATGATTTCGTTCTGAAAGACGCGAAGAAAATCGGGCGTTTCGCTGAAGCCCGCGCCTGGCGCCGCCGCCGCCCATAGGCCGGGATAATGCACGGCGAAGTTCCAGCAGGCCGCCCCGCCCATCGAGAAACCGCGGGCAACGATGCGATTGACGTCGATCGGGTAGTACTTGCGAGCATGCGCGATCGCTTCAAACGTGTCGATCTCGCCCGCGAAATGATTGGCGTTGCAATACCGGCCATACGGGTGCAACACGAACGCGCCGGCCGGCGTGAATTGGCCTTTGTCCTTCTGCCGACCTTCGACGAAGCTCAACTCTGACAGCTTCTCGCCGCGGCCATGCCACCAGAGATCGAGGCGATGCTTCGTCGCGGCGCCGGCCTTATAGTTGTCGGGCACGAGGATGCCGTAGGGTTGCACGGAACCGTCGATCTTCGAGAGGTAGCCGCGAACGATCAGGCCCGTGGCGGTGTTCCACGGCGTCTTGCCGTCGCGCAGGTTTTTGGCGCGATCGTGGCCTTGCTTGAGCAGCTTCCTGGCGACGGCGACTTCTCCCGGTGCATGGAACTCGTTGTACTTCAGCGCATAATAGACGGCGTTGTAGAATATCTGAACGTCCGGGAGAAACTCGAGAAGCGTTTCTTCCTTCGCCAGCGCCTTGCGTAGGTCGTCGATTTCGTTACCCAGGGCGGCTACGCCCTTCGTCAATTCGGCGATGTCATCCGCGGCGAGCTTAAGGCCCGGCGGCGGGACGGGACGCACCTTGTCGGCAAGGTTGTCTGTCGGCCCATCGCCGAAAGCGATATTCGGAATCAGGAAAAGCCCGAATAAGAAAAACCACGTAAATCGCATAGCTGCCCCTCATTGATGCAAATGGAATCGATGAGGGAAGTGTATGAAATGAACGGCGAGCCGGGAGCGTCGGTGACTGGAGGAATCGCCCGATGGCGCATGGATCCTCCGGTTGCTCACACTCCCGGCTCGCCAGATTGTACTACGCTCGTGGCGAGTCGTCGGTTTTCGTGGACTCGGTCTTCGTCGGGGTCGTGGTCGAAACCAATTCGACGCCGACAGCGGTCGCCGGCCGTATCGCCCATTTCACGATGCGGTAGCTGCCGTAGAACAGAAGCACCCAGGGCAGCACGCCGGCCAAGCCGATGATGACAACCATGATGCAGTACGAGAAAATCGAAAATGCCTGATACAACCCTCGGCGGACAGGCAACCAGAGCGTGTCGTCGCTCGGCACCAGCGGTAGGCCGCCATGCAGCTTCACGGTGATGCGAGCGGTGGCGTATTTATTGTCGGGAACCTGATTGTTGCGCGGGTGCGTCGTCATGCTTTTGGTTGTGCCGGCGGCCTTCACGTCGTTCACAATCGCATCCTGAGCGTTGAGGTACACGTCGAACACAAGCTCCGCCTTGATGTTGCCGTTCTCCTCCTGCTCGACTTTGGAATCGGACACACGCCCCTGGCTGGCGTTCACCTGGCTGCGCAGCTTGGCGACGGCCTCATTCACATCTTTGACTTCGAGCTTGATATCGACCCGTTCACGCGGCGGCACATTGGCGGCGTTTTCAATCACGAGCCGATAGCCAACCTTGACCTCGGTCGCGAGTTCGTTCGGCTGAGCTTGCGACGCTTTGCGAGACATCGTGCCGCCGACTTTCGTGAGCAGCGTTTCGATCGCTTCCTTGTCCGCAGTCACCAGGTCGAATTCGAGCACCGCGCTGATCTTGGATTTGTTTTCCTCGTCGATCCGCGCGACACCAACGACTGCCTTGGAATTGACGGCCTTTTCCTTGATCTCGTTGAACGCGTTTGCCACGTCCAGGGCGGCCAAGCGGACATGATAGGTTTCACGCGGCGGGATGTTGGCGAAATCGCGGGCGATGATCGAGAAGCCAAACTTGCGGTCGGTGGCGACCTGCTGCGGCGCCGCCTGGAGATTGTCGCGCGACAACACCGGGCCGATGTCCGCAATCGCCTTATCGATCACATTCTTGGCTTCCATCGGAATGCTGAAGTCAAACTGAAACGTGACGTTCAGCTTATCCTTCTCGTTCAGATGGCTCACAATGACATGGCCCTTGGCCTCGGCGACGGCGGCCTGGATTGCCGCGTACTTCACCGGCACGTCGTTCGCCGCGATTGTCAGCACGATCGATTTGCGAGGCAGTACGCTAATCAGATCGCGGATATTCAGCGTAAACCCGAATTTTTTGTCGGTCGAAATATCGTTTACCGTCGCTTGGATGTTGTTGCGCGACAGCGTTTGGCCGAACTCCTCAAACAACTTGTCGAAAATCGCCTTCTCCTCGGTCGGGATCGTGAAATCAACCACCGCGTTGACGTTGTTGCGATCCTGCTCGTTCAACTGGTTGACGCGAATTTGGCCCTTCGCCTTGCTGATTGCATCGAGCAACTGTTGATACTTGGCCGGCACGTCCTGCACGGCTACTGTCATGCTCAGGGCGTGCTTGGGCATCACGCTGATGAAGTCGCGCAGGGCCAGCGAGTAGCCGAACTTGCGATCGGTCGAGAGTTGATGGTTCGGCGCCTGCGACCGCGTGCGTGAGATGATCATGCCCATGCCGTCGATCAACTTGTCAATGCTCTCACGCTGCTCGCTGGGGATGCTGAAGCTGATCGAGCCGTTGATGTTATTGCGATCCTGTTCATTCAGCTGGCTGACGCTGATTTGGCCCTTGGCTTTGAAGATCGCGTCGAGCAGCAGCTGATACTTCGCGGCTACGTCGGGAATGGCAAGCGTGACGTTGGCAGCCTGGCGTGGCAGCACGTTGGCGATGTCGCGCAGTTGCACCGTGTAGCCATGCTTCTGCTCCGTCGACACGGCGTTCATCGGCGCTTGCAGCGTCGTGCGGGACAGCACCGTGCCAACCGTTTCAAACAACTTCTCGAACGTCGTCTTTTCCTCGACATCGACGGCGAAAGAAATGTGAGCCGTGATGTTGAGTTTGTCCTGCTCGTTGATCTGCGTGTTCAGCACGTAGCCCTTCGAGATGCGAACCGCTTCGACGATCGTCCGCACCTTGGCCGGCACGTCCTGCGTGGCGACGGCCAGGTCTTCCGAGGTTCGCGGCATGACGCTGATGAAGTCTTGCAACTGCACCGAGTAGCCATGTTTCTTCTCGGTGGCGATTTCGCCGGCGGGCGTGCGTGCCGTCGATTTCGACAACACCGAGGCGAGCGAAACGAGCAACGTGTCGAACTTCGCTTTCTCTTCCGTCGCCACGATGAAGAAGAGTTGCGCGGTGATGTTCCGCTTGTCCTTCTCGTTCACCTGAGCCAGGCGGACATGCCCCTTGGCGGCGGTGACGGCTTCGACAATCGTCTTCACTTTGGCCGGCACGTCGAGTGTCGCCAGGTGCAGGTCGTCCACGGTGCGCGGCTTGGCGCTGCCGTAGTCGATCATGTTGAGCGAGTAGCCATACTTGCGATCGGTCGTGAGTTCGCCGACGGTCGCCTGGGTCTTGGTCCGAGACAGCGTCTCGCCGACCGCTTCGATCAACTTGTCGATGGCACCTTTGTCAGCCGTTGGAATGTTGAAATCGAGCGATGCGAAAGTATTGAGCTTGTCAGCTTCGTTGATCTGCGAATCGCGCAGTTGACCTTTCAATTTCGTGATCAAATCTTGCAGCTTGCCATAGTTGCCATTCACGTCGCCGGTGGCAACGGTCAGGTGCACGTTGTGCTTGGGCTTGAGGTTGGCGTTGTTCATCATCTGGATTTCGAAGCGAACATCTTCCTCGCGCGGCTTAAGTATGCCTGGCTTGCCTGCCCCGCCCTCGGTTCGCTGGCTGGAGTTTTCGCGATGATCGGAGACGATGCCCAGCTTGCTCAGGGCGAGGAAGAACGTGTCCTTCTTCGTCGGCGGGACTTCGACACTCAACACCGATTCGATCTGCCCCGCTGTGTGCGTCTTGATGTCCGACCGCGTGATTCGGCCCTTGACCTCTTCGGCTGCTCGCAGGGCTTCTTGGTGGGCCTTGCTGACGTCGTCCACTTCGAGCCGAACGTTGACGCTCGATGACAGGACAAGAGCGGTCGGGGCTTGCAGTTCCTTCTCGGCAAAAATGATCGTCAGCGTGGAGAGCGATACCTGATTGTTGTAGTAGCGAATCTCGCCTTCCATCTCCTCGATCTTCGTGCGCCAAACGCCCAGCTCGCGCTCGGCTTCGACAAGTTCCTTGACCGTGCCTTTGCCAGTTTTGATGATGGAGAGCAGGCGGTCTTCCATCGTCCGCGAGGCGCGCAGTCGGCTGTCGATGTCGTAGAACATCTTGGTGACGTCGAGGCTGCCGAGACGCTGGCTCTTGAGGTCGCTGGTCTTGGACAGTTCGCGACGCAGGTCGTAGATGAATTTGTCGAGAAACGTCGGCGGCATGCGGACGACGACGGAACCGCGTGCCTTGCCGTTGGGCAGCTTGTCGCTGTTGACAGTGGCGATGAACCCGCCTTTGACATCGGCGATGAGGCGGGAGACGACTTGCAGGGCGTCGTCAAATACTTCGGTCTCGAACTCCAGGTCGCCGGTGCGGATAATCATGCGGCCGATCTTGGGTTCGGCAGGCGGTTCGACCTTCGGCTGTTCGGGAAGCTTTGGTTCGTCCCCCGGTTTTTTGCCTATTGTTTGCGATGCGGGTTGTTCGGCTACCGGTTTCTTTTCGCTAGGCTCGCTTTTGCTTTGGGCGTCGGCTATTTCGCCTTTGCCGCCGGTGGGTAGAACGTCGAAATAGCCATTTTTGCCTTTGCTGCCTTTAGCTGGATCGACCCGCGCCAACGGCGGACTGACGGGCTGCGGGAACGGCGACGGCGACGCCGTCGTTGGCACGACCGATGGCGGATTTCCCGGGAGGCCGGGCATGCCCCCCATCCCGCCGGGCAAGCCACCACCGCCGCCGCCCAACATACCGCCGCCCATCGCGCCTTGCATGGCCCATTTCATTTCCGGGCTCGCGAATACCGGCGCATACTGTATCCTCCCGCTCTCGCCAGGTTTCCCCTCGCCGTCGAGCTTGCCCTGGTTCTTGTAATACTCGGCCAAATCTTTGGTGACCTTGGAATCGTCGGGGAGTTTTTCCTCTCCCTTTCCAGTGGCTTTCGACCGGCCGCCGGACTCTTTTTTCGGTCCCTCACCCGTTTCGCGCTCGAAGAACTCCAGCGCTTTGGTAATGTCGAGAACGTCTTTCTGCGCCTTTTCGTTTCCGCGCTTATTGGAAATATCACCCAGCGGCATTTTCTCGGAGTCGAAATCGCGTTTGAGTAGTTGCTCCAGACCTTCGCCTTTGCCGGCCTTTTCGTAGGTTTTGGTGATGCCATCGAGAAGAGTCTCCGTCCGCAGCATGGGGCGAACCGTTTCGAGAGAGGCACCTTTCTTCCCGTAAATCGAACTATTGGGCGGTGTGCCTTTGGGATCGTAGTCGCCTTTCTCGATCGCGCCGCCCTGCCCACCGCTAAGGAACCCGCCCGGCGCGGGCATCTGTTTTGGCATCGCGGACTTTTCGCCGTTCATGATGCCGATGGCTGCATCAGGCACCACCGTTCCCGGCACGCTCGTTTCGGCGATGCGGTCCGTGGCGTAGTTGATATTCGTGTTTCTTTCCTGCGGGTTCGGCGAAGGATCGATATCGACGACGTTGAAGGTTTCTTTTCCAACGTCTTTCTGCAGAGATTCGCCCGTAATGAGTCCAAAGAACGAACGCTTCGCCGGTTTCATAGTACTCAGCGCCACCGGTCCGCCTGGCAGCTTGCCGCCTTCGAGCAGTGATTGGGCGATCGCGCCGATCAGGCCGAAGACGAGTACCGCGGCGGCGGACCCGACGAACATCAGCCAATTCCCTCGCCGAGCCGGCTTGCGCCGAAGCCCCTGGAGAACGCGGTCTTCCAGGCCGGCATCGGGGCGCGCGTGGGCAAATAGATCGTCCATAACTTTCTCCACGTCGAGTGAGTCGCTGAGTACCGCCGTGCAGTCGGCACAGTCGGCGAGATGGGATTCGAGATCGCCACGCTCTTGCTTGGACAATCCGCCCATCGTATAGGCGGCCAGGTTTTCTTGAGCCCATGCGTGATTTGACATGGTGATACTCCCCTTTGCCGTTTAGCCGCGACGCGCAGTGGAGCGCGATGTCACGCGCTCCGCTAGCGCGTCGCGGCTAAACGAATTGATAATCTTTCAAACTACGGCGTGACCGGTTCGCCAAGGGCCTTCTGCATCTCCGCACGCAGACGCGTCATGCCGCGGTGCAACATGCCACGCAGCGAACCGTTGGACAGGCCCATTTGCTGTTGAATCGTTTCGTAATCGGCGCCGACAAAGTAGCGCAAAATGAGAGGCAGACGGTATTCGTCAGGCATCGCACGCAGAATGACGAGCAGCTTTTCACGCATCTCCGAGCGTTCCATCTCTTCTTCCGGCGTCGGGACGACCAGCATATCCCGGCGAAACTTCAGAACTTCAGGCTCGGGCGTGCGTTTCTTGCGCGATTGCCGACGGATTGCGTCGATGGCGGTATTCTGAGCGATGCGCAATATCCAGGGGCGAAACTTCTCGGCACTCGTCAACTGTGCCAGGGTGCGAAATGCCGTCAACAGCGTGTCCTGCAATAAATCTTCCGCCAAATGGGCATCGCCGACTTCAAGATAAAGGCGCGCGTAGACAAGGCGGGAAACACGGCGCACCAGTTCCTCGAACGCCTCCTCATCGCCGCGCTGTGCACAAATGACCAGGTTTGTTTCGGTGTCGGTCATCATGATTTCCTACAGATAAGACGAGGCAAGGACCGATTGCGCGCGCAAATAGGGAAAAATTTGTGGATCGAGTGCATTTCGTTTAGCCGCTCGCCTGTGGCGAGCGCGGACGAGTCGGTGAATCGTTAAATCCGCGCTCGCCACAGGCGAGCGGCTAAACGGATCCTACTTTTTAATAGCCGGATACACCGCGTAGCCCGACACTTGCGTTGGGAAACGGTAGATCGTTTTGCCTGCGGTGACGTAGAGCGTCTTGAGGTCCGGGCCGCCGAATGCGAGGTTAGTGATGAGATTTTCCGGCACATCGATTCGGCCAAGCAGCTTGCCCGCAGGCGAGATGACGTAAACGCCAGGCGGGTTGTCGAGCGTTTCGCCGGGGCCGCGTTTGACGGAGATGCCGGCGGCGATCCAGAGGTTGCCTTGAACGTCGAGTTTCATGCCATCACCGCCGCGGCCTTTGCCGAAATCGTAGATGAGACGGCGCATGCTGAGCGATCCGTCGTCGGCGACATCGAAGGCCCAGACTTTGCGATTGCCGCCGAGCTTGGGATGACTGTCGATAACGTAGAGTGTCTTGGCGTCGGGCGTGATGGCGATGCCGTTGGGCCGATCGATCTCCTTTTGCGTGAGGACGCGTTTGACCTGGTAGCCTTCATTGGTGGTGTCGATGCGGTAGACTCCTTCGACGTCCATCTCGAGTTGCTTGCGATCGGTGCCATAGTAGGGATCGGTGAACCAGATTCGGCCCTTGGCATCGACGCAGGCGTCATTGGGGCTGTTGTAGCGTTTGCCTTCGTAGGAATCGGTAAGGATCGTGATTACGTTCGATCGGAAATCGGTGCGGACAATTCGGCGTCGGCCAGGGCCTTGTTCGTTGCCTTCGCAGCTGATGAGTCGGCCCTGGGCGTCGAAGCAGTTGCCGTTGGTCCGTCCGCTGTCGGGACGAAAGACCGAGAGTCGGCCCTTGGGATCCATGCGGAGGATGCGATTGCCGGCGATGTCGGAGACGAAGACGTTGCCAAAGGCATCGCCGGCGGGGCCTTCGAGGAAAGCGACGGTGCCCGCTGTTTCGACGACGATATCCGGGGCGACGAGACCAGGCGGCAGCGGAACCGGCTTCGTCGCCTCGCCGCCGGAAAAGGCGCCGCTAACCGCAGTGGCGAGAATAGTGAAACTGGCAAGGCAAAGACGCAGCATAGCGAATCTCCAAAGCGACAGGAATAATTGTTGCGGTGCATCATACCGACGCTCGTGGGAAATTCCCATAAATTGACGAACATTTCGTATATTATCCTGGCGCACGACGCCGATTGTAAGACTTCAACCACGGATAGTACCGATCCCACGGATAGGTTAAAACACCTGCGTGGTTTTTCCCTATCCGTGAAATTCGTGTGATCTGTGGTTGATTTTGGTTCTCTGCTAGCTGCGTTGCCCACCCTCATTCCCCGCGATTAAGGAGTTTCGCTTGCGAATTCGCGACCTTTACGACCGACCGACGCCGACGATTTCGTTCGAGTTCTTTCCGCCGAAAAACGACGCCGGCATCGAGACTCTCTTCACCGACACCGTGCCCGGCTTGCAACAACTTAAGCCGGCGTTTATTTCCGTCACCTACGGCGCCGGCGGCGGGACACGCGACAGCACGACGCGCATCGTTCAGCGCTTGCGTGATAAGTGCAATATCGAATCGATGCCCCACCTCACCTGCGTCGGCTCGACCCAGGCGATGCTCGGCGATTTCCTCGACGACATTCACAACCGCGGTTTCGAGAATGTGCTGGCCCTACGCGGCGATCCGCAAAAAGATCATCTGACCTTTCAGGCGACCGAAGGCGGGTTCGCCAATGCCACCGACCTCATTCGCTTCATCCGTGGGCGGTCGAAAATCTGCATCGGGGCGGCGGTCTATCCCGAAGGCCATGTCGAGGCCCGCTTCAAGCATCGCGATTGGGATTACGCAGCCGAGAAGGTGGAAGCCGGCGCGGAGTTTCTCATTACGCAGTTGTTCTACGATTGGAGCGATTTCCTCGATATGGAGGATTATCTGCGCAACAAGCGCAACGTGAAGGTGCCGATCGTGCCGGGGATTCTGCCGTTTCTCAACGCGGCCCAGATCAAGCGATTCACGTCGTTGTGCGGGTCGCGGTTGCCGACGCCGATCCTGCAGAAAATCGAGCAGTACGCCAATGACGATGAATCGGTCCGCAAGCTCGGCGTCGAGGTGTGCACGGAATTATGCGAGAAGCTGATGAATCGTGTGGCCGGCTTCCACTTCTATTGCTTGAACCGCGTCACCAGTACGGCGGAGATTCTGAAGAACTTGGGCATGGCGTGAGTCGCTTGGATATTCACGTAAGCCCCGAGGTGAGGTACTCCGAACCTCTGGGATCCCAAGGGTTCGGAGTACCTCGTCCTTGGGCTTGTATTTCATAGCCATGGCGTGCAGACAAGTTTCGATATCGCGTAAACTGTCGCGATAGGTAAGTTGAGCGAAAGCCATGCAAAGAAATTGATCGAGGCAGGAAAATTCTCGCAGTTGTCGATGGCCTTGATAACGCTCGATGCACTCGTTGAATTCGTGCTTGGGCAAATAGTCGAGTATCTGCACAAACACGGTTCGGCCAGAGTTCAGGGGGCACCCCTCGCTAAACGTTGAGGCGGAAAGAATGACTCCAGTGTACGATCGAGTTGAAATCAAAAAAAGTCATAAAAGAACCTAGGTCATTGTTGCAGAATACATTACGTCAAGAATAAAAAGCGTTAGCCGGACAGCAGTTGAGGTTATCTGCTAAAAAACACAGCGTGCCAACAGGATGAAGATTTCCTCCTCCAGCGCCCCTTTTATCTGGTAGTGAAGGAAAACCCGCAAACTTCCAGCCAACCCCGAATTACGGACACCGTTGCTGCTGGAAAAGAGACCGGTATTCATGGTGGACGACCACTGCCACCCCGCCAGGAAGATTTCGGTCCTCGTTCTCGGACACCCATACTATGGCGCAAAACCGCTCGACGGCTCGTGGGTCGGCGGCCCGAGTTTTTTAGGGAATAAAGTCGGCTTAGAAAAAGCTTCGCCCGTTTTTTTTTCGCCCGCATCCCAGGCAAATATTCCCTACTTTGGGGAGCCACAATGATGTTTGCCTTCCTGAAAAAAATGGATTCCTTTTGAAAAAGAATTGACCGGGAACGGCGCGATCGCCTGGCCAAAATCCAGCGATTTTACCGGCGACGGTTGCCGAAAGGAAAAGGGGTCATTCATTGTCCTAGAACCTTTTCCCCCTTTTCCATTTTCTAACGCGACCGGTTGGCAAAAAGCCAAGCGGGGAGATGTAAAATGTTTGTAAAAGCAGCGGCCGGTCTGATGACGGGTACCTACGGATTATTCGTAGCCAAAAACGCCTACAGCATGTTCAAGGTGGAAGAGGGAAGCGTGAGTCAGGTTGCCGCAGGTGGACGCCTGCATGCCTTTAAAGTGACGGGTAACGGCGCTCCTAACACTTGGGCAAAACCTATTCACGGGGTCGTCGGAGCAATATACCTGACTATGGGGGAAGTTGGCGCTGAAAAGATTGGAGAGGCTTTCGCCAGCGATGAAATGCAGCGCGAACTGAGTAAGTCTACGACTGACATAGAGGCGTCGCTCACCATCGCAAAGATAGAACACGCCACCTGGACTAAATTCAAAACCGAGAACCCCCTTTCATTGGGCGGAAATCTCGGTGCCAGTTTTTCTCCGGCTACGCGACATACAATCCAGCAATGTATAGCACAGCTGACCGCTTTCGACAAAACTAATCCTCCGTGACACACGTAGTGGGCGTCAAGAAACCAGGAGGATATTTTGTTTTGGGGAAACTGTTATCACCACGGCTGGTTGTGCGACCGATGTCCATGGCCGATCTCGAGGATTTCCGCGAAATTGTGTTCGATCCACGAGTCCATTCGACGTTGATCGTTGCCCCGAGCGTCTACCTCAAAGTTCTGGAAGAATGTGCGGACGGCCCAGAACGGGGGGAGGCCGCCCACCAGTTCTCCGCGACTGCGACTTTGGTTTCGGAATGCCAGTTCGTGGCCGGCGGATTACTGTATCAGAACAACCTCAGTTATTTCGTGCATCCCGAAATGTGGCGACGAGGCATCGGACTGGAATTCGTCGCAATGTTTCTTGGGGAGATCGCGAGGCTTCCCGGATTGACCGAGGTAACGGCATGTGTCCTTCGCAATAATGTTGCGTCACGACTGATACTAGAGAGGGTCGGGTTCAGATTCACTGGGTTGGCTTACCACAAAAGGGAGAATGAGATGACCAGACTGGCCGTCTTGAATTACAGGTACTCGCTAGGATGATCCTGCGAAGAGCCATCAAATACGGATCATAGGGAGAAGAAAAAAGTAGCAGGACCGAATGCCATGAAGTTAAGGAAAACCAAAATAATAACTTCCCGATTTCATGCGGCGGCTAGGTTGCGTGGACAACGGCCAGGCAGGTGACGCGGACGCAAAAGCACCATGATGGACGCCACCATGATGAATCCCATGAAGTTCCTGGCGGCCTTCTCGTATCGTGTTGCCACGCGTCGATACTGTTTCAGCTTGAACCAGAATCGCTCCACCAAGTTTCGGTCTTTGTACCGATCCCGATCGTGCGAACGCTGTACCTTGCGATCCTTTTGAGATGGGATCACTGCCTCGATCACTTCGACGACGGCTCGACTATCATATCCTTTGTCATCGATCACGACCTCGATGGGCACGTCTTCGATCAATGCCTTCGCTTGGGTCACATCAGCGGCTTGGCCAGGCGTAAGAATCAACTTCACAGGCAGGCCCAGTCCGCTGACTCCACCGTAGATTTTCGTGCCGAATCCGCCTCGACTGCGGCCCAATGCCTGCTCATCTTGGCCGCCGGTCCCATCCGTTTTTTTTGCGCCGGCCGCACAAGGATGCGCTCGAATCACCGTGGAGTCGATCACCAGCCATTCGAGGTCGGCATTTTGTAACGCCTCGAAGTCAGCTTTCCAAGTACCCTTGCGAGCCCAGCGGTCGAATCGCTTTCAAACCGAATCCAATTGCCAAAACGCTCCGGCAAATCACGCCAGGGCACGCTTGTTTTGGCAATCCAAAGGACACCATCGATGAATCGACGATTATCCTCCGCGATCCATCCTGTTTGTCCCTCCCGACCGGGCAACAGGTCTTTGATTCGATCCCAGTCGGCGTCCGAAATCGCATGGCGAGCAAGCATGACATGCCCTCCTTGGCAAAAATCAGCCCTGTTATTTACCAAAACTACCGAGACCTTGGTCACACGACCTAGCGCTCGATACATCCCACGGGATTGCTAATGAACGCATGCCGTAGAGAACATACCAAATCGGACCGCGTGCCGGAAATAGCGATTCGCGGTTGGCCTTGCAACGATTGCCGACGTTGGGGTATCAACGTAATTGCGCGGAAGGTCCGTTTGCGGAAAAGGAGTTGACTATGCGTCGCTGGCACATGATGGTAGGTTGCGCGGTTATCTTGGTCATGGCCGGGGGCACGTGGTACTTTGTCGGATCGGGCAACTCTCGCCCGGAACAGCAGCCATTCGTCAACGTCAAAGGTGACGGCGACGCCGAGGCGAGCGATATCATCGAGCCGTTGGTCGTCGATGGCGGCCTGCCGGTGATCGTGGAGACTCGCGAACCGCCTCTCGGCCCGCCGACGCGCGTATCGCTCGAACCGGGCATGCAGCAACCACCCCGACCCGATGCCAACCCGGCTCGCCCCGTGCGGATGCCCTACACGGACGACTGAGTGCCTTTGCCGCTCGCGGCTTAGCGCTCGATGGTTGCCTCGCGATCGCGCCACCTCTACCCTACATTTGCTGTTGACCTACGCGCGACCTATAATGGCGTGCATGGAACACATTCAACTACCGACAGGATTTCGTTTCGCCGGCGTGCATTCGGGGTTGCGTGCGTCGGAGCCAGGCCGGCTCGATTTGGCGCTAGTGACAAGCGATCGCCCGGCATCGGCGGCAGGCGCGTTCACGCAGAATCGCGTCTGTGCCGCTCCCGTGCACATCTGCCGCGAACGCCTGCCGGCTGCCAATATCCGCGGCATCGTCATTTGCTCGGGCAACGCCAATGCCTGCACAGGCGACCAAGGTCTCGCCGACGCCCGACGCATGACCGCGCTGGCGGCCAAGGCGATCGGCGTCGAAGCGACAGAGGTTCTCGTTTGCTCCACGGGCGTCATCGGGCGACTTCTTCCGATGGCCATCATGGAATCCGGCATCCCGCTTGTCGCCAAGGAACTGGCCGCCGGGACCGAGGCACTGGAACTCGCCGCTCGCGCCATCCTCACGACCGACACGCGCATCAAAGTGCGCCAGCGCTTGCTGACGGTCAACGGCACGCAGTATCACATCACCGGTTTCGCCAAAGGCGCCGCCATGATTGGCCCGAACATGGCGACGATGCTCGCCTTCGTCCTCACCGACGCCCCGGTGGACGCCAAGGATTTGGCGGCGCTCGCACCCATCGCTGCGGATCAGTCGTTCAACTCGATCAGCGTCGAAGGTCACACCAGCACCAACGATTCGCTCATCTTCTTGGCCAACGGAACCGGGGCCAGCCTCAAAGGCCCGGCTCTTGAGCAGTTCAAGCAATCCGCCATCGCCGTCTGCGCTGAACTGGCGCGCGACATGGCCTCCGACGCGGAAGGCGCGAGCCATCTCATCACGATTCATGTCGAAGGCACGCACACGGACGCCGACGCTCGCCGCATCGCCAAGACCGTCGCGGAAAGCGCGCTCGTGAAGACCGCCATCTTCGGCGCCGACCCGAACTGGGGCCGAATCGTGTCCGCTGCCGGGTATGCGGGCGTGGCGTTCGCCGAGGTTGATCTATCGCTTCGGCTCGGCGCCTTTCTGCTCTACGAGAAAGGCACGCCGCTCGCTTTCGACGCCAGCGTGGTTTCCGCCTACATCAAAGACACGCGCGAGATCACGATGCGTCTCACCTTCACGCTGGGCCAGGGAAAGTGCACGTTCTACACGTGCGACCTCACCTATGACTATGTGCGATTGAATGCGGACTATACGACGTAACTCAACAAATCCGAAACGCCAAAAACGAAATACGAAACAAACTCGAATAATGAAATAAGAAAACAGATTGCAATGATGTCAGAGCCACGCACGAAGTAAGTGGTTCAAATACACGGTAATCGAAAAATCAACCACTTACTGCGTGCGTGGCTCTGACAACATAATTGATTGACCCCACGAATGTTTATCGAGCTTACGAACATCACGCGTTGGTTCGGCACGCAGCAAGCGCTGATCGATGTCACGCTGGCGCTGCCTCCGGGGCGGATCGGCTTGCTCGGGCCGAACGGGGCGGGCAAATCGACGCTGATGAAAATCCTGCTTGGTCTGCTGCCACCATCGTCGGGCAGCGGTCGTGTGCTCGATCATGACCTCGCCAGCGCGGGCGTTGCCTTGCGCCGTGTCATCGGCTATATGCCCGAAGCTGACGCGCTCGTGCCCGGAATGCAAGGCGCGGAATATGTCGCGCTCGCCGGCGAACTTTATGGCATGGCCCGAAAGCAGGCGCTGCGGCGCGCTCACGAAGTGCTCGCCTACCTCGATCTCGGCGAGGCCCGCTATCGCAAACTCGAAGAATATTCGACCGGCATGAAGCAACGCCTCAAGCTCGCGCAGGCCCTCGTCCACGATCCGCCGGTGTTGCTTCTCGACGAACCGACCAGCGGCATGGACCCAGCCGGGCGCGAAGCGATGCTCGATTTGTTGCTTAAACTGGGCAAGGAGCATGGCAAGTCGATCCTGCTCTCGACCCATCTCCTTGGCGATGTCGATAAAGTCTGCGATGCCGTGGTTATTTTGCACCAAGGGCGCATCTTGTGCCAAGGCCCTGTTCAGCAGCTCTGTCAAAGTCGGCATGATCGTTACAAGTTGCAGATTCAGGGCGAACCGTTGGGCTTTCTCGACGACTTACGTCTTGAAGGTGTACAAATTATCCACGACAATGGACGGGGAGACTACCGCATGCGCGTCCCAGCCGGGTGGACAACCCATGCGTTCTTCAAACTCGCGCAAGTCCACAATGTCGTCCTACGTGGCTTGCAAGCAGATAACGAAGACCTGGAAGAACTGTTCCATCGCGTAATCGAGGAAAATCGAGCACAAATCTAACACTTTCGGGCGCCGACACCCCCACCAATCGCTGTGCTCATGGTGGGGCTTGGCATTTTTGATCTGACCACTCACCACTGATGCCAAACCTCCTCCAATACCGAGCCTGGCAAGGAACCTTTCACAGCGAATGGTGGTCGGTTTGGCCGATCGCGCGGGTGGCGCTGGGGACGTTGGTTAGCCGTTGGCTGTTCCGGATCGTTGGCGTTTTTAGTTTGAAGCTGTTCCTGATGTTTTTCTTTGGTGCGTACTTGCTCGCCTGGTTCGAGACGCAGGCGTCCGCGCCGCAACTCGGCAATTTCGCCGACGCGGGCCGAATGATACGCGGTATTCGCCGGGCAATGCAGATACTCAACGGCAGTCAGGATACGTTCCAGTATTTTTTCGCCTACCAGGGGGCGATCGTAGTCGTCATGCTTTCGCTGGTCGGGTCGCTCGTGGTCGGCAATGACTTCACCCACAAAAGCCTCGTGTTTTATCTCGCCAAGCCGATTAACCGCTGGCAGTATCTCGCGGGCAAAGGGTTGGCGGTTTTTGTCGTCGTGCAAATAATGACGACGTTGCCGGCGCTCGTGCTTTTCGCGCAACACGCCTTCGACGACTGGGACTATTTGCTCAACATCCACTATTTCACCGATACCGTCGATGGCAAAGGCCCGGCAGGAATTTTGTTGCTCTTCGCGATCCTTGGCTACGGGACTTTACTGTCAGTGTTTCTCAGTATCATTCTCGTCGCCACCGCCAGCTGGGCGAGGCGAACGATTCCGCTCATCATGGTCTGGTTGTCGCTATTCTTCTTCATGCGTATCTTGGCCAACCTTCTGGTGGATGGCCTGCGCTACGACCCGCGTTGGCGCCTGATCGACCTGTGGAACAATCTGACGATGCTTGGCCAAGGCATGCTGGGATTTGCGAGTGACGACATTCAGCCCAAATTCCGCCCGGAGTTGTGGGAAGCGAGCCTGGTTCTTTTCGGAGTAAGTGCGCTATGCCTGATCTACTTGAATCTGCGGACGCGGGGCGTCGAAATCGTGCGCTAGAGACCGCTTACTCGGCGGTCCCGCTTGCGCCCAAGCAAGCAGCGCCGGCGAGCGAACCGGTATTGCTCTTCCATCACGTTTCGAAGTGGTACGGCCCCGTCATCGGCCTGAATCAGGTCACGCTCGAATTGCGCCCGGGCATCACGGGACTCGTCGGGCATAACGGCTCGGGCAAGAGCACGCTGCTGCGCCTCGCCGCCGGGCAGATGAAACCCGATCTGGGCCGTGTCGATGTTGCCGGCGTGCCCGCCTGGACTTCCGAGGCAAAACGGCACATCGGCTACTGCCCGGAACTTGACACGTTCTACGAAGAGATGTCGGGCCGGCGTTTCGTGCAGGCCATGGCCAGGCTCGTCGGCTACACACGAGCCGAGGCACACCGGCGCACCGAAAACACGCTCGAACTCGTCGGCATGCGCGACCGCGCCGATCGCCCGCTCGCTGGCTACTCGAAGGGCATGCGCCAGCGCATCAAACTCGCACAAGCGCTGCTGCACGATCCGGAACTGCTGCTCCTCGACGAACCGTTGAGCGGCATCGATCCGATTGGGCGGCGCGAATCAATCGAGCTGTTTAGGGAGCTTTCCCGACGGGGAAAGTGCTTATTGATCTCGAGCCATGAGTTGGACGAATTGGAAAAGCTGACGGACCATATCGCGATCATGGCGTCCGGGCGCATAGCTGCGGTTGGGACGCTGACGCAGATTCGCGAGTTGCTCGACGATCACCCGCTGACGATCCGCATTGCGAGCGATCAGAATCGCATGCTAGCGTGCATCCTGCTCGAATGGGACGACGTGGTGGGTCTCGACCGCGATGATCGCTTCCTCAAGGTTCGCGCTCGCAATCCACGGCGATTCTTTCAGCAACTTGGCGAAACGGTGCTCGACCGCATGATCGAAATACAGCACCTCGAAACGATCGATGAATCGACTCAGGACGTGCTCGGTTATCTGTTGAGTGGAAAATGACGGCGTAATACTTGGTGCCAACGGCAAAAGTCGTTTTACGAGCCGGAAGCGTAAGCGACGGATTGGTGAAAACCGTCGCTTACACTTCTGGCTCGTACTTTTTCGGGCGTGTCATACTTCAGGCGGGCTTTCGGTTCACGCTCCGCTATAGTTCTTTTTCCGCCAGTTGCTAAGCTACCTATTAACTCTCAGCGACTACCGAAGCATCCACTATGTCCTCCTCCGGCAGCGGTCCATATCTAGTCGACCGTCGTGACGACGGCTATGGCGACGTCCTCCCCCTCCAAGCGGGGCAGCGCTACACGCTGGGCCGAGCGAACACCAATCGCATCGTTCTCAAGGACGAACTCAGTAGTCGCGACCACGCCGAGGTCTATTTCGCGGAATCAGGCTGGCACTTGCGCGATCTGAAAAGTCTGAACGGAACCCGGCTCAATGGCGAACTCGTCGCCGGTGAAATCGAGCTTGCGACGGGCAGTGAAATTCAGATCGGCAAGACGCGCTATCTTTTTGTCAACAGCATCGACGAGCTGTCGCGCGTGCCCTTGGCTGACCTCAGGGACACGATGACGATTCGGAAACGGCTCTCGAGTTCACGTTTCCTTACGCCAAATCCGGAAGAGCCGACCGACGAAGAGGCGAGGATTTCGTTGGCGGGCCGCAGCATCGGCCGTGATTTGATGCAACTTTACCGCCTCGGTTTGGCGATGGGATCAGCGGCGACGTATCACGAATTGGCTGACATCGTACTCGATGGGTTGCTCGGCGCAGTCAAGGCCGAGGTCGGCGCGGTCTTGACGCTCAAGGAAGGGCACGAGACGGAAATCACGTCGGTGCGCCCCGACGGTCTGCTGAAGCGGACTTACTCGCCTGTGTCGGAATTCGTGACGAACGAAGTAAAGAGAGGCCGCGAGGCGATCCTGGCGGAGGATGTTGCCCGGAGCCGATACCTCAGCAATCGCGATAGCCTGAAGGACCTCGGCGCGACGAGTCTGATCTGTGCACCCGTGATTCATCAGGACCGCGTGACGGCGCTGATCCATCTTTATTGCACCGATCCGCATAAATCGCTGAGCAATGACGACCTGGAGTTTACGATCGCCGTCGCCAGGCATTTCGCACTGGTTATGGGCCAAATGCAGCGGCAGGACTCGTTGTCGGCGGAAAACCGCTCGCTGCGCGAGCAGCTTCAAGTCGAGAGCGAATTTGTGGGCGACAGCGAGGCGATTAGGACAGTGCACGAGCAGATCGGCCGCGTCGCGCCGACGAACGCCACCGTGCTGATTCGAGGTGAAAGCGGCGCGGGCAAGGAGCTTGTCGCCCGAGCGATCCATTTCAACAGCTTGCGCCGCGAAGGGCCGTTCATCTGCTTGAATTGTGCAGCCATTACCGAGACGCTTCTGGAGAGCGAACTATTCGGCCATGAGCGCGGAGCGTTCACGGGAGCGACCGATAAAAAGATCGGGAAATTTGAGTCGGCTAATCGCGGGACGATCTTTCTCGATGAGATCGGCGAAATGGCCTTCGGCACGCAGGCGAAACTGTTGCGCGTGTTAGAGGGCCATCCGTTCGAGCGCGTGGGCGGGAGCATGCCGGTCCGTGTTGAGGTGCGTGTCGTCGCCGCCACCAATCAGCCGCTGGAGCAGATTATCCGCGAGGGTAAATTTCGCCGTGATCTTTTCTATCGGCTACAAGTCGTTGAGATTAAGGTGCCGACACTGCGCGACCGCCGAACCGACGTGCCGATCCTCGCGGAACATTTCCTCCGCCGATTCGCCCGCGAAACGAGTCGCAAAATTCGCGGCTTTACGCCCGCAGCAATGGCGCAAATGACGGCGTACGATTGGCCAGGCAATGTGAGAGAATTGAAGAACGTCGTCGAACGCGCTGTTGCCCTGGCGCGCGGCAGCCAGCTCGATGTCGGCGATATTCTGCTGACGTCGCTAGAGATTCCGGGCGACGAATCGAAAGCGTCGGGCGACCATTTCGATCCGCTCACCCTCGAAGAAATGGAAAAACGCCACATCCTGCGCACTCTGGAGCACACACATTGGAACAAAAGCCAGGCGGCGGGGATCCTGAAAATCGAAAGATCCACGCTGGACCGAAAGATCAAGGCGTTTGATCTGAAGAAAGAGGAATAGGCGATTGATAGGCGAGCCGAGGAAGTTCGCTCACGGAATCGGGTATGCGAAGAATCAGGGAGCTTACCCTCCCCGCTCGCCGTTTTTTTCCGTAACTCGACGAATCTTAATCGCGGCCTCGCTTTACGAAAAGGTAACGAAACCGCGGTTGTTTTGTGCGGTAGAATAGCATATTGTTCGCGCGGACGTTGAGGTTGTTTCCCTCGGCGTTCCTCATGTCTCGTTGTTTAACGATCCGCTGTATGCTCGCTGTCTCTCCCAGCGGTCTTGCGCGAAAGGTCGATTGATGGAATCTGGAAATATTGGGTTGCTCGTTGCTATTGGGGCGTTGTCCTTCGTCCTTGCATTCGTCGGGGCGGCCGTTGGGCTGATCTTGGGGCATCTACGACTGCCGTTGCTTGTGGCGTACTTCGGCGTTCCAGGCACGGGCACGATGACGAACCTGATAATCTCCGGCGCCGGTGCCATGTCCGGCGCCGCCAGCCACGTGCGTGAAGGCCGCGTATCGTGGAAAGGCGTGGCGCTGATCGGCATCCCGTCGGCGGTCGGGGCCATCATCGGCGTGTTGCTGTTTATTCGCCTCAATCCGCTCTGGTCGTACCTCGTCATCGGCGTCATGCTCATCGTGTCAGGCGTCAGCCTTGTGCGTAAGAAGTTCGACGACAGACTGACTGGCAATGTCGATCCGCTCAAGCGATTTCTCACGGAGGTCGTTATCGGCCTGGTGCTCGGAGCGCTCGTTGCCGTCACGGGTTTGATGCTCGGTAGTTTGCGGCTGCCGATGATGATCAAGTATCTCCGTATGGACCCGAAGGAAGCGGTCGGCACGAACATGGTCGTCGGATGCTTGACGGCGCTGGTTGGCTCGACGACAGCGTTTTTCGCGGGTGACGGCGGTATGCCCTGGCTAGTAATGGCCGTAGTGATTCCGCCAACGATGTTGGGGGGTTGGTTCGGCGGAGTCCTGACGGGCCGTATCAGCAAGGAATCAGTGCAGAAGTTTGCCGGCGTCGTCGTGACCTTGACAGGCATCTTGCTTGTCGGCCAAGGCGTCGTAGGCACGGTACGTCGACCTCATCAGGCTGTGCCTGCGTTGGTCGAGGAATGGGAGTACGACGATTGGTTCGACTTCGACACGGAGTTGCCGCGCGAGGAACCGGTCCCGTTGACGCTGGAACTGGAATGGAACGACTCGACGAATGAGCTTTCGCCACAGGAAGTCTATTTTTTGTTCTCGCAGGCCGGGGAGCGTTCGGAAGGATTCCGCAGGGAGTAAGGGACAGTTTTCATTGGGAATTCCGCTTGCGGTTTGGAGTTTGGAATAACCGACCCGAGCGGTAAGCCGTAAGTGGAAATCAGGGAAGGTAGTACTCGCCCTCCATTCGAGACAATCGGTCGATCGTAGATTACGTCAATCGACCCAATTCCGGTAATTTTGTGAAAGTGCCCTTTCCAAAGCTGGAAAAAGTGTCATAATACACGTACATCTTGAATGCGACGATGTTTTTCGTGCCAATTCAAGGTTCCAAGCAATAGCCAATCATATTTGTGAATTTTGCCTAACGACCCAAGATTTTGGCATATTGCGATTCCTTTTTTTTTGGATTTTGAGCAAGATATTGAAAATGAATCCCCATCCATGGCGGGAGGGGGACTGAAAGGAAAGCTGAATTCCTGTCTTGGGTGACATTCAGGAGGAATGATCACAAGCGATCGTTGCACTGCCGCCACCCATGAACGCATTTACCGGTTGTTTCATTTCATTCGTGGAATGGGATAGCTGTCTTATCGCCCAAACGCACTGGATTTTGAGTATCTGCCGTCCGAAGTGTCTTCGGGCGGGCCAATTATTTGTTGATTGAGCCGCTTCGTATCAAGCCGCCTGGTTTGTGCGGCCCCTCATGTTTTTTGTTTCCTAATGGAGGAATAGCTATGGCCGTCGCACGTGGCGACGAGGGTTCGGGATCTCCCCTTACCTCACCCGCAGGATCAACCACCACCACCGCGCCAGGCACCGTTCGCCGGCGCATCATTCGGAAGTCGCCCGCGATGGGAGAAGGCCCCGGTATGGGCCAGGCGACACCGACGCATGCTCCAGCGGCTCCGGTCGCTCCCGCATCTTCGACCGCATCATCCCAACTCTCACCGGCACACGCCGCCGCACTGCGCCTTGACGATCTCTACCGCTTGGCGATGCCGAAATTGTTTGCCTTCGCTGAAAAAGAAGGCATCATCGAACACACCGGCATGAGCCGCAGTCAGCTGATTATCGCCGTCGTTCGCAAGCAAATCGAACGCAGCCTGATCGTGCGCGGTTCCGGCACGCTCGAAGTGTTGCCCGATGGCTACGGCTTCTTGCGTTCCGCGGCCCACAACTACTTGGCGTCGCCGGAAGACATCTACGTTTCGCCCAGCCAAATCCGGCGTGTCGGCTTGAAGACGGGCCTGGTTGTCGAAGGCCCGATCCGCCTGCCGGTCGAAGGTCAGGACAATTTCGCGTTGATGCAGGTCGATCTCGTCAACGGCATGAATCCCGAAGAGCGGATTTCGCCCACGACATTCGACGACCTCACGCCGTTGCACCCGAATCGCCGCTTGATTCTCGAAACCGCGTCGGATGAGCTGAACATGCGCGTGGTCGATATGGTCACGCCCATCGGCAAAGGGCAGCGTGGTTTGATCGTGTCGCCGCCTCGCGCGGGCAAAACGATCCTGCTGCAGAAGATCGCCTTGAGCCTCATCAAGAATCATCCCGAAAGCTATCTCATCGTCCTGCTCATCGATGAGCGTCCCGAAGAAGTCACCGACATGGCTCGCACCGTTGCCGGGCCCAATTGCGAAGTCGTCGCCAGCACGTTCGATGAACCGTCGGAAGAGCACATTCACGTTTCGGACATCGCCCTTGAAAAAGCCAAGCGACTCGTCGAAGGCGGCAAGGATGTCATCATCCTGCTCGACTCGATCACCCGCTTGGCCCGTGCCCACAACACCGAAGCGCCGTCCGGCGGCAAGCTGCTCTCCGGCGGTCTTGACACCAACGCCATGCAGAAACCGAAACGCTTTTTCGGTGCCGCACGCCAAGTCGAAGAAGGCGGCAGCCTGACAATTCTCGCCACCGCGCTGATCGACACCGGCAGCCGAATGGACGACGTTATCTTCGAGGAGTTCAAAGGCACGGGCAACATGGAACTCCATCTCGACCGTCGTCTGGTTGACAAACGCGTTTGGCCGGCGATCGACATCAACCGGTCCGGCACTCGCAAGGAAGAGTTGCTGCTGCACCCGGCCGAGATGGACAAGGTCCGCATCCTTCGCCGCGTGCTGGCCGACATGCACCCGGTGGAAGCGATGGAAATGCTCGTGAGCCGAATCCGCAAGACGAAGTCGAACGCGGAGTTTCTGTTGAGCATGAATATGTCGTGATTGTGGGTTCCGATTCCCACGCACGGGCGTGGGAATCCGCGGACTGAGCAACCTTCAGCGTGCGCGTTGCCAACAAATTCCATTCTCTCTCCGACCCTGAATCTCGGCAGGGGGCCTTCTTACGCATGGCCAAACGCCCCACGATCAACCGCGATTTCGATAGCCCGTGGAAGAGCGCACTGCACTTCTACCTTCCAGCGTTCATTCTGTTCTTTTATCCAGACATCCATGCGGACATCGATTGGACCCGGCCTTATGAGGATCTCGACAAGGAGTTCCAAAAAATTGCTCGGCGGGCGAAGGTAAGAAAACGCCACGCGGATAAATTATTCAAAGTCTGGCTGAAAGAGGGCACGGAGCGCTGGCTGCTGATCCACGTCTGTTTCGGTTAATCGACTGGGTGATAACCTTGCCCGAAGAGTTTGACGAGAAATTCTGGGCCGACTTGAACGAATACGAAGAGGAGAACAAGATGGAATACGTCACAAGCGTCGAGCGTATCGGCATCCGCAAAGGTATCGCTATCGGACACGAGCAAGGCCAGCACGAAGGGTTGCTTGAGGGCATCGGTCTCACCTTGGAGACGAAATTCGGCAACCCAGGCGTAAGACTGCTACCGAAGGCGCGTGGACTCGATGTCAGCGAACTGCGAGAATTCGTCCGATTTCTAACGAACGCACGCGGAGTCGATGAAGTGCATGGCTATCTCGAAAAGAGTTGAGCCTCGCTTACAGCAACTTGCGCAACACCTGCGAGCGCCGGCCACTCGCATCGTAGCGCTGACGGCGTGTCGGCGGGAGGTCGTCGGGCGAACCAAGCCCGAAGTGGCCCTTTTTCAGGAAGTAGTTGACCGCTTGCGTCGATAGACAGAACAATTCTTTGATGCCCGCCGAACGTGCTTGCCCTTCGACGAACTGCATCAAGCGGGCACCGATTCCCTGGTTCTCGTACTTCGTCGAAACACAGACGCAAGCCATCTCGGCCTTGTTGTCCTCGGGGAATGCGCTCAGCGAGATGCAGCCCGCCAGGTTGCCATCCACTTCAAAGACGAAAAATGTTTGGATAGTACGATCGATCTCCGCCAGGGTTCGTGGCAGCAATTCCTCGTTTTCCACGCTGTGCTTGATGAGCTGGTGAATCCCGCGTGCGTCCTTCTTCTGCGCTTTACGGATGGCCTGGTATTCGTTGGTATGGACAAGCGTGCCGATGCCGTCGTTGGAAAACACCTCGGCGAGCAGACCTTCCTCGACCGTGCCGTCGATGATGTGCACGCGCGGCACGCCGCCACGCAACGCCTTCACGGCGGCAGTGAGCTTGGAAAGGCTCGGCCCGATGAAGTCGTTCTTGTTCTTTTTCAGAACAACCTCGGCCTCATCGACAGTCATCTGGCGAATAAGAGTATCGCCGTCGCTTTGCCGAATCATGATCCCCGGTTGGGATGTGAGATAGATGAGCTTGACCGCCTGCAACGCCCGGGCAACTTCGAGAGCGGCATTGTCGGAGTTCAGGCGGTAGGTCGCGCCTTCGCCATCACTGCCCAACGGCGGTACGACGGGAATGATGTCGTTGTCCAAGAGTGCGCGCAACAGCCCAATGTCCACACGTTCGACTCGACCGGTGTGCTCCTGATCCACGCCTTGCAAGATACCCGCAGGATGGGCAACGAGCGCATTCGGACACGCTCCGCGCAGATCGGTGGCGGAGAGGCCTTCGAGAATCTCATGCGTCACGCGATTGGCGGCGGTCAACGCCAGCTGCAATGTCGTGGCGTCGGTAACGCCGGTGCCGTCGAGGTTGCTCGGCGTTAAGCGAGTGTAATCAGCCAGCTTGCGAATCTGATGAGCCGCGCCGTGGACGAGTGTTACCCGGACACGCAGGCTTCGCAGCAGGGCGAGGTCGAGCAGCAGATTGCGAAAGTTGTCGTGTTCGACAATCGCGCCATCGAACGCGATGACAAACACCTTGTCGCGATACTGCGGCACATAGCGAAGAATCTCACGCAGGTCAACAAGCCGTTGCATAGTCGTGTTGGGCGTCGCGGCGCCGTTCCCGGATGTTTCATTTCGAGTTCGCATAGTCTCTTCAATATAGCACGCTGACGCCGTCGTGAATAGTTCGATACATTGTGATTGTCGCAACGCAATAGAAATGTCCCCATTTTGGTTGCATTAGAAATGTCCGCAACCATTTCCCTATTCCTTCTCCTTGAACCCTTTTCGCCATGGGTGATTCGTGGCTGGGCGCCGTGGGCTTTTTTGGGTAGTCTCGCCCTTGCCA
>CAMAUE010000084.1 GCA_945861245.1 Singulisphaera sp. GP187 | reverse complement strand
CACATCGGCGCGGAGGGCTGCAAGCTCTGTTTTTAGAGCGTCGCAATGCGAACATTCAAAAGTCGTCCCTGACGTCGCCATGATGGCAGGAATACTACGCGAAATCGAAATTTGACGGAAGATCAATCGAAAATCCGTGAACGGTTACCGTTTTTGTTAGATCGGCCGATTGTGCCGAATAAGTTGAGTTTTTTAAATAAATAAGGGACTCCGAAAATAATGATTATCCCGGCGAGCCGTGCTTTGTAAGGAGCCGGTTGAATCACATGCCGCAAACCTGCCGCTCACGCGGCTAGGCTCGCCGGGACAATTATTATTTTCCGAGTCCCTAAGCGAATTCAAACGCTCTATCCTCTCCACTTCATAATCGTGGCCAACACCCCGTATTACCACAAAAACATGGGAAAAGTGTCAGGCGGTCTTCGCTTGAGCGATTTTTGCGTTCTTGCGGGGCGTTGTTATTTTTTTCTGACACCATGCCGTATGCCGAGATGTAGAATATTCGGATTGCCGATCTACCTCCGAGAACATCACTGCCATGATTCGCTTCTTTCTGGCCATTGCGATTTCCGTGTGCCTCGTGGCCACGCTCCCGGCTCAAGACGCCCCGCCCGTCTTTGGCCAAGACGTCATGCACGACCTGCATCTCACGCTTTCGGCCAAGGAGTGGGAGCGCATGCAGAAAGTCAGCGGCGGATTGACGCTATTTCCGCCCAAGAAACCCGTGGCCAAGGACGGCGAGGAACCGTTCGAGTGGCACAAAAGCCCTGGCTTCGGCCTGGAGTTTCCTTGGGTGCATGCCGACCTCGTAGCCAATGGCAAGGCGCTCAAGAACGTCGGACTGCGCTACAAGGGCAACGGCAGCTATGTCTCTTCCGGCGAAGCGCTCAAGCGCAACCTCAAAATCGAAATTGATCATTACACCAAGGACCAACGCTGGTTCGGCCTACGCACGCTCACGCTTAACGCTGGCGCCGTCGATCAATCGCGTTTGCGAGAAGCGTTGGCCTACAGCGTCTTTCGTGCCGCGGGTGTGCCGGCGCCGCGCACCGCATTTGCGAAAGTTTCGCTCAGTGTGGAGGGCAAGTACACGAACGAATTCCTCGGCGTCTACACGCTCGTCGAGCTCGTCAACAAGGACTTCCTCAAGCAGCATTTCAAAGCCGGCGACGGCCTGCTCATGAAGCCCGAACGCCAGGTCGGCATCGTCTACCTGGGCGACGACTGGAAGAAATACCAAGACCGCTACTATCCCAAACGCGATGCCACGCCCAAGGAAATCGAGCACATCATTGCTTTCGCCAAGCTCATCAGCAAGGCCGACGACGACGCCTTCAAGAAAGACGTCGGCAACTATCTCGACATCGACAACTTCCTGCGTTTCATCGCCGTCAACACGATGCTGCCCAACACCGATAGCTTTCTGACGACGGGCCACAACTACTATCTATACTTGAACCCGCGTACCAACAAGCTGGCGTTCATGCCGTGGGATTTGGACATCGCCTTTGCGGGTTTTCCGCTGATGGGCACGATCGAACAACAAACGCACATGAATCTGCTCAAGCCGTCGCCGAACCGCATCAAATTGGTGGATCGGCTGCTGGCGATTCCTGAGGTGAATGAGCGCTATCGCAAAATTGTCATCGAGATCGCTGGTGTCGCCTTCACTCGGCAAAAACTACTGAGCGAAGTCGATGCGATGGCGAAGCTGGTCGCTGAGCCGTTGGCGCAGGAGAAGAAAGCGAAGGACGCACGCCAGGAGAAGGTCGACAAATTCGGGGCCTGGGTCGTTGGCTTCTTCGAGCCGCAGCCGCCGATCCGCATGTTCGTCGAACGCCGAACCGCAGCGGTATCCGCCCAGGTGTTAGGGATTCAGCAGAAGAAGTAGCCGGGGCCATCCGGGCCGCTCCGATTTCATCAGCTCAAACGAAACATTTTCATCATCGCTTCGAGAAGCGTGTGGCGTGACGGCTCCGGGGCGTCGTCCGCAAGCGCGGAGATCGGGCCATGCAGGAAGCGATTTTGCATCAGTTTGAATGCGCCTTCGATGTAGTCGCAATCTTCCTTCGATAGTTTGCCCGTCAGTTTCGCAAACAGGTCGGCAACGATCGCTTTACGCTGGGCCTCGGCTTCCTGGGTGAGTTGGGCGATGATCGGGCCATGCCGACGACGACGGATGTCGTTGATGTAGCGTTTCACTTCCTGTTCGACGATGTTCTCAGCCGGGCGGATGTGCTGCTGGCGTTCGTGGATGGTCTGCTCTTGGATGCGCTTGAGGTCGTCTACGTTGAACAGGCAGGCCCGATCGCCGTCGTGAATCGCCGGGTCGAAGTCGCGCGGAACGGCTATGTCGAGAATGACCATCGTGCCACGGCTGCGACGCGCGAGGATGCCCTCGAAACGTTGGCGAGTCATTATCGGCTGCGGCGCGCCGGTGGTGCTGAGGACGATATCGGCCTCGACAAGCGCGTCGTCGAGCCGTTCCCAGGGGATCGGCGTGCCGGAGCATTCCTTGGCCACGGCCTGGGCTTTTTCCGGGCTGCGATTGGTGACAAGGATGCGCCGCGGATGCAGGTCACGCAGATGGCGAAGCGTCAATGCGCCCATCTTGCCTGCGCCGATGACGAGCACCGTCTTGTCGTCAAAATGGTCGTACACCTGGCGTACATAATCGACCGCGACACTCGACACCGACACATGCCCACGGCTAATACCGGTCTGCGTCTTCACACGCTTGGCAACGGCGAGTGCCTGTTGGAACAAGCCGTGCATGACCGAACCCGTGGCACCGGCCTCACGCGATTGTTCGTAGGCCTTCTTCACTTGGCCTGCGATCTGACCTTCGCCGACGATCATGCTATCAAGGCTCGACGCCACGCGGAAGAGGTGCTGCACGGCATCGGCGTTCGTTTGGCTGTAAAGATTTTGGCGGATCGCATCGTAACCGGTCTGGTGGAATTGCGCGACGAATTCGGTAATGAGATCGGCGTTCAATCCCGATGGCGAACCTGGCCGAGCGAGGTAAAGCTCGACGCGGTTGCACGTGCTGAGGATGACCGCCTCACAGCCGAACCTCGCCGTGAGTTCGTTGAGGGCGGCGGGAAGTTTCGGACCGTCGAACGCCAGCTTTTCGCGCAATTCGATCGGGATCGTCTTGTAGCTTCCGCCGACCAGGAGCAGGTTCATGGCTGTGCCCCCGGCGCGAATACGTGAGGCGGGGAAACCAGCGCGATGAGGAAAATCGCAAAGGCGATCATCGTCCAGATCGCAAGCGCTCTGCCGCGAACGTGAACACGGTAACGCAGATACAGCAAGATCGCGAACACGACCCAGAGCCCAACGACCGCGGCGATGCGAGGATTGAGCCAATCCTGTAGCAAAAAACCATCGTACACTTGCAACGCAAACCCCGCCAACAAGCCCGCCGTCAGAAACGGAAACGACCAGAGGATCGCTCGGCGATTCATCAATTCGAGCCGTTCGAGGTTGAACAACGTCAAGCCTTGGTTCGGCGCGACTTTCGCTCGCAGTCGGCCAAGCTGCACAAGATACATGACGCTGGCGATGAACCCAACGCTCACCCCGACGGCGGCAAGGATCAGCAGCGTGCCGTGGGCAACCCCCCAAAAATATTTCCAACCTGAATCGGCACGCGGCATCGCCGTGGCGTCCTCGGTAATGACCGCCAGGGCGATCAGGATTAGCACGATCGGCAGAACGAAAATCGCCCAGGCGATGCGAAAATGATGGATTGCCTCGAAGAAGTAGAAAACGGCCAAGATCAGCGCGATCAATAAGAGCGAACCGGTCGGCGTGCCCAAAGGCAATGCCTGCGATTTCATGATTAGATAAGTCGCATGCGCAAACAGCCCCGCCGCCGCAAATCCGAGCGCGACAAAGCGGGCCGCCGGACCGGGACGTTTCAAACGCCAGAGTTCCAACGCAAACGTCACCGCATAGCTGGCAACGAAACAAAGAACCGTGATTTTGCCTGCGAACGAATTCATTCCACCATTATAATGACGCCACCCTCAAAAGTCGATTTCCGAGGCTGAAGCGTAAGCGAGGCGGCCTGAATGCCTCGCTTACGCTTCAGCCTCGGACGGGAATTTGACTTTTGAGCGGCACGTCATCTTTCATCAAATCTGTTTTTTGGCGTCCCTTGCTTTTTTTCCCATCTTTCCTGCACCTGATCGAGATGCTCAACAAAATAATGCGTCAACAATGACGCGACCGACAAAAGTCACTTTACGAGCCGGAAGCGTAAGCGACGGACTGGAGAAATCCGTCGCTTACGCTTCCGGCTCGTACTTTTGTCGGTGGCGTCAACAATGTAGTGGCGCGAAATGGCAGAGTTGAACAGGTCCGTGGGGCCAGGATTTCCACAGCCTGGCCCCACCTGTCAAATCAAGCTGGTCGGACCCCTCGTCACGCGGGCGTTAAACCAAAGCACGCGATGGGCATCATCGCCAAGACTGCACGCGTCCCCACTTCTCTCAAAAACAATTTGAATAATTTTGGCGGACATGCGAGGCGGATTCCGTTCTTTATTGTGAGGCCAAAGGGCCTGGTGGTGAAAACAAAAATAGGAGATCAGCCGAATATCTGATTTCAAACGCTGTGTAGCGTTGATCGAATTTGGCTGCGTGTTCAATGTGCTTTTCTCAAGTCTTCAGGAGGCTCCCATGTTCTTCAATTCGTTGCAAGCAGTGAAAACCCCCGTGGCCCGATTCTTTGCGGTGCCGACGCGTCTGCATCAGTACATGCAGAAGACCGTCCGCAAGGGGTTCACCCTCGTGGAATTGGCGGTGGTCATCGTGATCATCGGCGTGTTGGCCGCCTTCGGTGTGCCGCGTTTCATGAAGTCGGTGGAACGCTCCAAAGCGGCTGAAGCATTCGCCTACCTGTCCGCGGCTCGTGCAGCTCAGGAACGCTACCAAGCCCGTGAAGGCATTTACGCCGATGAGATCAGCAAGCTCGATATCAACATGCCTGTGCCACGCTACTTCACCGCCGGCAGCATCGGCGCTGGCACCACGGCGACGCTGCAAAACTCCTGGACCATGACGATGACCCGAGCGGGAGCGTCGGCCGGTTACGGCGATTACACCGTGGTCTTTACGGAGGATGGCTACGACACGGCAAACAGCACGATCGTGGCAGACGTCAGTCCCATGAGCTAGGAATCGACCTGGTCCGCCGGATCACAACGAGAGGGGGCGTCTTTGCTGACGCCTCCTTTTTTTTTTCAACAAAATTGAAGCGAGCGGTCGGGTTATGAAAGCATTCCTGGCGATGCCTTGAATTGGAAGTTGCCGAGATCGCCCTACAAGTGGAGAGATCGAAGCGCACGGTTGAGCGGGACAATTGAAATTTTCGATTTTTGAGGGGCGCGTCAAGGTTGACGCCACCGACAAAAGTACGAGCCGGAAGCGTAAGCGACGGATTTCTCCAGTCCGTCGCTTACGCTTCCGGCTCGTAAAGCGACTTTTGTCGGCGGCGTCAAGGCTGGCCTTTCCGAGTGCGTCGAATTGTTCTTGCGTTGCAATCAGCTAAAGCGAGCCTCCGCCGACTTCGGTCGACACGCCGATCGTTTTTCAAAGTTGCTTATCGCTCCTATCTAAGAAATTTGACGCCCGCCATGGTACCAATTAACAATAGCCTCGCTCATATAATTTATGCACATGTCGTCGCGTTTTTTCGGTAAATCCCGCGAACTGACGTTGCCCTTTTTGGAATGTCGCCTTAGAATCTACATAACAACTTGGTTTCGGTATCTTATCGAGAGTGGCTGAGGGAAGGGCCCTTTGAAGCCACAGCAACCGGTCGCAACCTCTGCGATGCTGGTGCTAACTCCCCCCGGAATTTCCGGGAGAGATAAGATCGTGCGATGCAGCACGTCTCTTGTTCTCGATTTCCCACCATAGATACCTACCGGTTTATTTTGTTTAGCTGTACGTCGCGCTCCGCTGCGCGTCGCGGCTAACCGACGGGAGCATTGGTATTATGAATGATTTCGTGCGCGGCCTGAAATGCCGGCTGTGCGGTAAGAGCTATCCCAAAAAACCTCTCAACTATTGCGAAGACGATTTCGGCCCACTCGAAGTCGACTACGATTACGACGCCATCCGTGAAGTCATCAATCGCGGCAAGATCGAGTTGCGCCCATTCAACATGTGGCGCTACCGGGAACTGCTGCCCATCGACGGCGAACCGACCGTCGGCCCGCTCGTCGGCGGCACGCCGTTGGTGAAAGCGGATCGCCTAGCCGAAGCGCTGGGCATCGAAAATCTGTGGATCAAGAACGATGCCGTCAACTTCCCGACGCTGTCGTTCAAGGATCGCGTCGTCTCCGTGGCATTGTCGAAGGCACGCGAGTTCGGCTTCACGACAGTCGGCTGTGCATCGACAGGCAATCTCGCGAACAGCGTCGCCGCCAACGCCGCCCAGGCGGGCATGCAAAGCTACATCTTCGTGCCACACGATCTCGAGGCGGCCAAGATTCTCAACACCATCGTTTATGGGGCGAATCTCATCGGCATCAAAGGCACGTACGACGATGTCAACCGCCTGTGCAGCCAAGTTGCCGATCGCTACAACTGGGGCATGGTCAACGTCAATCTGCGGCCGTTCTATGCCGAAGGCTCAAAGACCGTCGGCTACGAAATCGCCGAGCAGCTCGGCTGGCGCACGCCGCAACATGTCGTCTCGCCCATGGCCGGTGGCAGCCTGATCGGCAAGGTTCACAAGGCGTTCATGGAGATGTACAAGGTCGGTCTGCTCGACAAGGAACCGCGCTGCAAGATCTACGGTGCTCAGGCGGCGGGTTGCAATCCAATCATAGCTGGTTTGAAGGCGGGATCCGAGACGCATCGACCGGTACGCAAGCCAAACACGATCGCGAAGTCGCTGGCGATCGGCGACCCGGCCGACGGCTACTTCGCCATCAAGGTCATGAAGGAAACGGGCGGTTGGGGCGATGACGCGACCGATGCCGAGATCGCCGACGCGATGCTGCTCCTCGCCCGGACTGAAGGCATCTTCGCGGAGACCGCAGGCGGCGTGACTCTTGCCGTCACGAAGAAGCTGATTGACGCCGGCCGAATCCCACGTAATGAGGAGATCGTCATCTGCATCACCGGCAACGGCCTAAAGACGCAAGACGCCGTTGCCGACCTCGTCGAACGCCATCCGGTCATTCGCCCGAACATCGACGACTTTGAAGCAGTGTTGAACGGCAAACGCGAGATTGTGTTGGTGTAATATATAGCCCGCCATTTATGGCGGGGAAACGGCAGACCCGCCATAAATGGCGGGCTATATGAAAAGGAACTCTCATGCCAATCAAAGTCCAAATCCCGCAAGCGATGCGGCAACACGCCGACGGGCAGGCGAACGTCGATCTCGCGGGCGCCAACATCAAAGAATTGCTCGATAATCTCGGCGCGAAGCATCCGAACATCGTCGCGCGCATCTTCGAGAACGGCCAAGTTCGGCGGTTCGTCAATATCTATCTCAACGATGAAGACGTGCGTTATCTTGACAATCTCCAAACCGCGACCAAGGACGGCGACGTCGTGGCCATCATCCCCGCCGTCGCAGGAGGTTGAACATGTCTGCAGAGAATCCCGATGGAACCGTTTGCTCGGACGTACCCGAAGGCGCGGCTGTTTTCCCGTTGATCCCCGAAGAACTCGGCATTCACCCGCTGCTCTTGGCGACATTGCACGCGGTCGTGTTTTTCGACGGCTCTGAGAGCGAAGTCGTTCACGATGCCGCCGCCAATGAATCGCTCAACTATCTCGCCACCTATCTACAACGCCTCAAAGGCCCCGACCTCAAACGCATCCGCGAGGATGTGGATGTGCTCCTCGACTTCGCCAAGCAAGAAGCATGGCCGAAAGAGGAGCAGCAATTCTTGCAGGGGTTCCTCAACGAGTTTGGTGTGGGCCAACTTTAGCCGCTCGCTTTCGGCGAGCGCGCGGCGTGGTACAATGGACGCAGGAGTAGAACCCAATGACTATCGCAACGAAACCTCGACGAATGATGAGCGCCAGGCCCAAGCGGGCATCCCGATTTATTGGATTGTCTACGTCACCAAAGGCATGATCGAAGTCCTCACCGATCCCGCCAATGGCAAGAAGTGGCGCTATCGCACCGCCAAGCAGTACGGCAAAAAGGACAAGGTCCCGCTCGTGCTTCGTGGCAAGAAGATCGCAGATATTCCCGTGCGGGAACTGGTGTAGTCGAATAGCCTCGGTCATTCTTTAAGGAGAAATGCTATGCCGCAAATAACCTTAACCCCGGAGCAGGCGACGCTGTTTCATCAATCGAAGGAACCGGTCGCCGTATGTGACACCAACGGCAAAATCATAGGCACGCTACCGCCGGACTATTCCGTGGAGTTCATCGCTGATTTGAAACGGCGAGCGAACTCAGGCGGCCCGTGGTATTCAGGCGCGGAAGTCCAGTCGATGTTTCAGTTCCTCGAGGCTGCCGAAAAGCGAGAAGGTATTCTGTCGAAGGATCGTGTGGATTCACTGGTTCGTGAATTTGAATCTCAACACGGAACGCGATCATGACTCCCTTCCAAGTGATCTGGTCAAGCAACGCGGTGGTTCAGCTTGCGGACCTATGGAACAAATCACAGCGACGCGCCGAGATTACGAAAGCTCAATTTCGTATCGACATTGCGTTGGCAAGCGATCCGCATTCCGCCGGGCGAGAACTATCCGAAGGCCTGTGGAAAATCGACGACTCGCCACTACTGGCTTTCTATGAAATTAACGATGTTCACAATATCGTCGGTGTAACCGATGTTTACACACCCATTGAGCCTCGCCTAACGAAGAAGGAATCTGCGGGGCAGATATCCTTCCCATAGCAAGTTGCTGGCAATCCTTGGATTCCTGAATTACGTGTCAATGAGCCGTGTCTATCTTTTCCCAGTTCTGTGGAATTCCGTGAGACTATGAGCAAAGACCCCTCCCTCGAACGATATAGCCGTCAGATGCGTTTTGGCGGCGTCATGGAAAAAGGCCAGCGCAAGCTGCTCGAAAGCCGCGTGACCCTTTGCGGCTGCGGCGCGCTCGGCACTGTCATCGCCAACTCGCTAGTGCGAGCCGGCGTCGGCTTTGTCCGCGTTGTTGATCGCGATTTCATCGAATCGCACAATCTCCAGCGCCAGGTGCTCTTCGACGAAGCCGACATCGCCGCCAACCTGCCCAAGGCCGAGGCGGCAGCGCGGAAGCTGCGCGTCATCAACTCCGGCGTCACCGTCGAGGCGATCGTCACCGACATCAATCGCACCAACATCGTCGAGTTGGCCAAGGACGTCGATATCATTCTCGACGGCACCGACAACTTCGAGATCCGCTATCTCATCAACGATGTCTGCGTGAAATTCGACAAGCCCTGGGTCTACGGCGGATCGATCGGCAGCCACGGGCAGACGATGACGATCATCCCCGGCCAAACACCGTGTTTGCGTTGCGTCTTCGAGGCCGCGCCTGCACCGGGCGAAGCGGGCACGTGCGAAACCGCCGGCGTTCTTGCGCCGATTGTCAGCATCATCGCGAGCTTCCAGGTCGCGGAGTGCATCAAAATCCTCACCGGCCAACCCGAAACCATCAACCGCGAGTTGATCTACGTTGACGTTTGGGAGAACATCACCCGCCGAATTAAGATCGCGCCGCTGCTGGGCAAAGTCGATTGTCCCTGTTGCAAGCACAAGAAATTCGAATGGCTCGAGGGCGAACAAGGCTCGCAGACAACCAGCCTCTGTGGCCGCAACGCCGTGCAGGTCGCCCATCGCGTGGCGGCGAAGCTGAACTTCGACGAACTGGCCAGCCACCTCAAGCTCATGGGCGGCGATGTCAGCTTCAACCGCTTCCTGCTCAAGTTCACCGTTGAAGAATACGAATTCACCGTCTTCCCCGACGGCCGTGCGATCATCAAAGGCACCAGCGACCTCGACAAAGCGCGGGTGCTGTATGCGAAGTATATCGGGCATTGAAATGTGACGGTGGCTGCCTCCGATCGTTGACGCTCCCGGCTCGCCGATGTGGTTTGGATGTTGCTCTAGTTGCTCACGCCAAAAGGAATGAGCACCTTGAACGCCTTTTGCCTCCGAGTCTGGGCCGTTAGGGAGTGGACGACTGGTGTATGCGGGGCTTTGTCGGCCGTTCCCTTACGGTCGCGTCTCATAACGCCTGCGCATCTCCTCGATACCGCATGTTCAACAACTGTTTCCGAGTAATGTGTTCAACCTGTTCAAGGTACTCATCCGTTTTTGGATGAACGCCTTGAAACCCTTACAGTTGGATGCACGCCCAAGGGTCTTGTGATACTTCGGTTGTACTTCCTACAGTCATTCGTTTCCTATGATGAAAAGAGCGACCCGTTCACAACGCCGGTCGCTCCCAATGTGCCACACTCATCCCGGAGACAGCTCATGCGTGCGAAACTTCTCTCGCTTGTTCTTGTGCTCACCTTATTCCCGATCACCTCCCGTGCTCAGGAATCGGATCGCAATCTCAAGGGCAGCGGGCAATCCGGCGCTTTTCTCACACCTGGGCAAATCGATCGCTGGAGCTTTGATGGCGAGAAGGGCGAGACGATCATCGTCCACGTCGCCAGCAAGGAGTTCGATCCGCTTCTTGGACTCACCAAGACGGTCGGGAAGAAAGACGAGACCGTCGTTGCCGATGTTGACGATCTCGGCACCGAAAGCCGATTCATGATTCGCTTGCCGGACAAGGGAGCGTACAAAATCCGCGTGCGAGCCTTCAAAGATCAGGCGGGGGGCAACTACAAACTCAACGTCCGGCGATTCCAGGCCACGCCGCTTGCTGTTGGCAAGTCCGTGGTCGGCACGTTCGATGGCGACGGGATGAGCTACCACTACTTCAACGGCGTCAAGGATCAGATACTCGTCCCGCACCTCAAAGGCTCAACTCGCGATGCATGGAGCATGCTCGATTTCAAGGGCCGCGAAATGGAGAACTGGGCGGGCAGCGTGCGCATCGACGAGACCGGCGAGTGCTGCCTGGTCGTGTCCGGGCCGGTCGATTATCGCTATGACCTTCTCGTGCGCGAAGCTCGGCGGCAGGAACTCGCGATTGGCAAAAACTTGACGGCGAATCTCGAGCAGGGCGCGATGGATGTGTTGAGCTTCCAGGGCAAGCCGGGCGATTTTCGGCTGTTTGAAATCGAAAAGAAAGGCGTCGTCTCCACGCGGTTGACCTTCGCACCTGAAGATGCAGCGAACCGCGTATCGAACGGCGCGGCGCACACGCGGAGATCGCGTTTCTGCCCGTCGCCAGTCGCGGCGGCTACCTGCGCTATGCCGCGATTCTCGGTCGCAGCGGACGATTTCAATTTCAGCTGCTGGCCTCCACCACGGCATCGTATACGCTGAACGCACGCGATCCCAGCGTTTCCATCGACGGGAGCAAAGCGATCGACGGCGACCTGCCGGTTGGCGGAGCGGCGTTCTATAGTTTCAAAGCTGCACCCGGCCAACTTGTGCACGCAAACCTTGCGTCGCAGAAGTTCGTGCCCTTGCTGCGGCTATACGATGCGCGTGGCAAACTCATCAGTGCGAGCGGCGGCGACGGTGACGAATTACAAGGCCGATTCACGCACATGATCGTTAGCGAAGGACTGTATCGCCTGCAGGTCTCGTCGCTCGGTGATGGCGGCGGTGGTGAGTTTCAGCAATCGCTCAAGGACATCAAGCTCAAAGACATCGCCATCGGCGAGCGCGGCAACGGCACGCTCTCTCCCGGCGGCACCGACTTCTGGTCCTTCACGGGCAAGCAAGGGCAGACCGTCATACTGAATGTCCGCTCCGCTGCGTTTGAACCGATCGTCAGTCTCCACAGCCCCGATGGCGTGCGCCTCGTCGCTGGCAATCACGGCAATCCCGGGACGGGCAGCCTCGTCGCCATCATGCTGCCGAAGACGGGCCGCTACACCGTATGGGTGTCGTCATCGCGCGGCGCCGGCGACTACAAGATGCGGCTGATCGATGGGGATTGAATCTTGCGTCGTCGGCATGTCACCTTGAGGAATGCCGACCGTCCTGTTAGAATTTCATGGATGAAAGGAGAAACCGATGTCGATAGCCACGCTTGAAAAACTGCTGACTGCCGAGGAGTTCTTTCTGCTGCCAAGTCCGCCGGACGGCTCGCAGCAGGAATTGGTTCGAGGAGAGATTATCACGATGCCACCACCTGGGGGTTTACACGGTGTCTGTTGCCTGAAGGCCGGTCGCCGAATTGGCAACTTTGTCGACGATGGGCCGAGCGGCACGGTGACGTCCAACGACACCGGGTTCATTACCGAACGCGATCCCGACAGTGTCCGCGGCCCCGACATCGCCTACTGGTCGAAGGAACGCCTTTCGGAAGTGCCCGTCGGCTACATCGCGATAGCACCGGACATGCTGGTCGAGGTCCTGTCGCCCAGCAACACATGGAAGCAGATTCGCACGAAGCTCAAAGAGTATTTCGCCAGAGGCGTTCGCCTCGTCTGGGTACTCGCGCCGGAGGACCGCACGCTGACGATCTATCGCACGCCGGATGAAGGCCGCATCCTGCACGAAACCGCAACGGTGACGGGCGAAGACGTGCTGCCCGGCTTCGCGTGCCGGGTGAGCGATTTGCTGCCGTGAAATGATGGAGGAGCGATCTCGCCGCCTCTTGGCGGTCGCGATTTTTGATACGATTGAGAGCGAGCGATCGCATTCGAGGATTACGCCAATGAGCATCCTAACCACCGTCAAACGGCCGAGCCGCATGCTGAACGATCCTTTCGCGTTGCGTCAATTCTCTGTGGCGGCTTATCAAAAAATGGTTCAAACAGGCATCCTTACGTCGGACGATCGAGTCGAATTGCTGGAAGGATGGATCGTAAATAAAATGCCGCAGAATCCACCTCACATCAGTTCCGTTGGGCGCGTAAATCGCTGACTCGGACGCGTCCTGCCGAGTAATTGGAGCCTGCGCTGCCAAGGTCCCATCACACTCACTGACAGCGAACCAGAACCGGACATCACCCTTGCTCGTGGAGAGGAAGGCGCCTACGACTCCATTCATCCCACGCCGGCAGAGATTGGTGTCTTCATGGAGATCGGCGACTCGACTCTTCTCGACGACCGTCGCTACAAGGGCGAATTGTATGCGAGAAACAAGATAGCCGAGTTCTGGCTTATCAACCTCGTCGAACGGAAGGTCGAAGTGTACACTAGGCCGCGCGGCAGTCGATATCAGAAAAAAATCGTATACGATGAAGGCGTGTCGGTACCGCTTGTTCTTGACGGTAAATTAGTTGCCGAAATCGATGTTGCCGAGTTGATCGCGCGGGCATAAGGCCGTCACTTCAGCAACTCGCGCATGGCGTTCATGAGCACGGTTTCGGATTCAGGGGCGACGCGCGAGACGGGGCCGGTTTCGTAGCCGCCCTGGGTGTAGGAGATCGCCAGGCCGATGTAGCCCATGCCGTAGTCGCCGTAGGCCGCCATCATGACGGAGGCATCGGGTCGCATTTTTTGGGCGGCGAGTTGATACTCCACGAACAGCTCGCCCGGCATGTGCAGCACGTAGCCGGTGCCGATTTTCAAACACTGCAAATCGATCCTTTCGCCCGCTTCGCATCGGCGAGTCCACACGTAGGCGCGGGCCGTACGCAGGCGGTCGAGTTCCTTCATCTTCTCGTCGGCCACCTTCACCTTCAAATCGCGTGTGTTGTAGATTTTGCTCACGGGTAGTGAGACCGGCGTCACGCGCCAGGCGACTTTGCTGGCGTCGATCTTTTCCTTCTTGATCGCCTCGAACGACGCCTTCATCCCTTTCGCCAATCGATCCGCGAGGATGGGCCGATTGGCGGGATCGCCATCGTTGTACTTGCCCGCAGTGACGTTCCCGCCGGCGCCGTTGAAATGGATATGCGCGACATTCGGCAAATCGCGCTCACGACGATTGCGTGCCAGGCCGGGAAAGTCGCAGGTCACGCCGCCTTTACCATAATGGCTCTGCGGATGCGTCGCATAATAGGTGACGATGGCCAGCGGCGTGTCGCCGTCGTAATACGCGAGCGTGTGCACGAACGGATCGACGACGCCTTCGGGTTCGGCTCGTGCTTCGGGGAGTCGTGTCGCGCTGGTTCGTGTGTACTTCACCTTGCCATCGGGACCGAGCACACGTCGAGCGGAGGCGACCATTTCGGCTTTCGCCTTGCCGATGCCGATATGCGTGATGGTCTTGGACGACGCCATCGCTTTCTTGGCGGCACTGGCGACTCGCTCGATGGCCTTGCGAGCGAAGGCGGGATCGAACAGTTTACCGTTGAGCTTGTATTGCATAAGGAATTCGTCGGCCTCGAAGTCGCAGCCCGGCGCGTCGTGTTGATGCAGGCAGTGCACGCAAACGCGATCTTTGGTTGTGCCGACGGCCTTGGCGATGGCGTCGCGAAACGCATGATGCCCGCCATTGCCGATACCGACCCAATCGACGGCGACCATAACGATCGGCTTTTCGTGAGTAAGGAGGATGATGCCACGAGCCGAGAGCGGATCAACGATTTCCTTCACCGGCGGGACGAGCGCATCGCAAAGCGGCGTGCCGATCGGCGGCGTAACGTCGGCCTCGAACGTCGCGATCTTCAAAGGTGCGTCGTCTGCGAACGTTGGGACGACGAGTAGGATCAAGGTAACCACCGCGAAAATAACCTGGCGCATCTTAGCCTCCTCAATGTGATAGTTCGAAGAACTCACTGCAGAGAACATGGCGCGGCCAAGCCGCAATCCAATACGAATCACGAAAACACGAAAGCATGAAATCACGAAAAAAATCTTTAGTGTTCCTCTTTCGTGTTTTCGTACTTGCGCACTTTACGTTCTTTCGTGATTCGTATTCTGAATTTGCACAAAGTTCAATCTGCGCGGCGCGCAAAGATTTTGGAGGTAAGTAACGCAGAGAAATGCTAAGGGTCTCATTGCCTCTCTCTCTGTGCTCTCCGTGCTCTCTGTGGTGATTTCTTCGGGATTAAATTTCACATGCTAATTCTATGACCAGAAACCAAACTTAGCCGACGTTGCTGGTTGATGATAACATAGCTGAATCATTCTTGGAACTAACGGACGAACGGCAAACCAAGGTCGAGGTCGTCATGAAACTTTCTGCTACGGAAATCCTACGTCGATTGGGTAATGGCGATAGCGTCGCCACGGTTTGTGACGCCGCGGGTTGGACTCGCTTGGAGTTCGACGCCTGGTGGCGCAGCGAATGCCAGCGCCGCTTGCCGAAGCCAGAGGTGACGCCGGCGAGCCTTGACGGCGCCATCCGCATCGTGCGCGACAAACGCGGCGTGCCGCATGTTCACGCTGTTAGCAATCGAGATTTGTACCGAGGCTATGGCTTCGCGATGGCTCAGGATCGTCTGTTCCAGCTCGACTACCTTCGCCGCAAGGCGCGCGGCCGGCTCGCCGAGATTCTTGGCCCCGAGGCCGTCGAATCGGACTTGCTCTATCGCACGGTTAATTTAGCGCAAATCGCCGAGCGTGAGTGGACGACGCTGCCTGCGGAAATCCGCGCGCTCGCCAGCGCTTACACCGCCGGCATCAACGATGCTATCGAGTCCGTAGGCGATGCACTACCGATCGAGTTCGACTTGCTTGATTATCGCCCGGAACCCTGGCGTGAGACCGATTGCCTGGCAATCGTCGGTGAGTTTCGCTGGTATCTCACGGGACGGTTTCCGGTCATCGCGATTCCCGAACTCGTCAAACGTGCCGTCGGCGATGGGCCGCTCTATCACGAATTCATCCAGGCCGAGATCGACGACGAAAGCATCCTGCAACCTGGCGACTACAAGCCACGTGGCCATCGCGATGTCGGCGCATCGCTCGGCGGCAACGAAGGCCCAGGCAGCAACAACTGGGTGCTCGATGGCTACCGCACCGACACCGGCAAGCCGCTCGTCGCCAACGATCCGCATATCCCCTATTACGCCGTCTCGATCTGGCACGAGATCCACCTCTGCGGAGGCAGTTTCAATGTCGCCGGCGCCGCGCTCGTCGGCATGCCCGGCGTCATGATCGGGCGGAACGAACACGTTGCCTGGGGCATCACCAATAACATCTGCTCACAGCGCGATCTCTACCTGGAAAAAATCGACGCCGCCCACCCGGATTGCTTTCTCTTCGACGGCAAATGGGAGCCTGCCCAACACCGCACCGAGACAATCAAGGTTCGCGGCCAAGAGGCGATTTGCAAGACCATCCGCTCCTCGCGTAATGGGCCAATTGTCGATGAAGTCGTCCCTGCGACGATTCGCCATCTAGGTCCCATGTCGATCCGCTGGATCGGCTTTGAGCCGTGCGGCTGGGTGACGGCGACGATCGAATCCAATCGCGCGAAGAATTGCGATGAATTTCGCGCGGCGTGTCGGCCCTGGATCAGCCCGACGTTCAACCTCGTCTTCGCCGATACCGCAGGCAACATCGGCCTGCAGAGCGTCGGTCGCGTGCCGTTGCGGAAAATCGCCGAGAGAGCGTATCGACCAGGTTGGGACCCAAGCCATCAGTGGAACGGCGTCATCGGATATGACGACATGCCGCGACTGAGCAATCCGAAGCGCGGCTACGTCGTAACGGCGAACAACCGGACCGCGCCGTCTGACTTTCCGTTTCCCCTGGCGGGTTGCTGGAACTCCGGGCATCGCGCCAGGCGCATCCGCACGCAGGTGGAAGCGAAAAAGGTCTGGTCGCGCGAAGATTGCCGACGCATGCAACTCGACACCTACTCGGGCCGAGCGGCATTCTGCGTTTCACCGTTGATCGCGGCAATGGCAAGCGACACCGACTTGCGCGTGCAGCAGGCCTTATCGCTGTTGCGCGGGTGGAACTATCACGTTGCGGCTGATTCGGCGGCGGCGACAATCTTCAACGTGTTCTTCACGAATTGGTGTAAAGCCGTGGGCCGGGAGCGTCTGCCTGCCGATCAAGCCGCGTTCGCCTACGCCAATGCAGTCGGGATCGCATCCCGGCTTATGGTGCAAGACAGCGTCGGCTGGTTCCAGCGCGACCGCATCGAGGCGATTCGCGAGACTTTCCGTGCCGCGCTTGATGAGATCGCCGCGAAGCTTGGCCCTGATCCCGCAACCTGGACTTGGGGTCGAATGCATGTCCTCGTGCAACCGCATTACTTGTCGAAACGCGGCGAACTTGGCCAACTTTTCGACCTTACGGGCAAGCCATGCGGCGGCGATGCAGTGACCGTCAACTCCGGGGGCATGGACAGTGCGTACGGCTCGGCGCTCGGCGCCGGCTTTCGCATGGTCGCTGATATGTCGGACCCCGCCGCTGGATTGTGGATGATTGAAGTCGCCGGTGCTTCAGGCCAACTCGGCAGCCCGCACTATGCCGACCAGATCGACAGCTGGGCCGCCGGCGAGTTGCATTATTTGGCGCTGAGGGATGACGGAGAATAATGTAGTTTTTTACGATTAGCGCTCGCAGGATGTCGTGCTTGCAAGGAATCCTGCGAGCGCTAATCGTAAAAAACCCAATTTCACCACGTCTCACACACTTCCCCGCGAATCCGACGATTTCGCACATGGCTACTTCCTCTGGTCTGGGTTTGGTCCGTTCCAACGTATAGGTCGAAAATTGGCGAATGTATGTGAAGTGGCGGGAATTTCGCAAAGGGCGACAGACTCCTGAGCTGGAAGCGTAAGCGACGGACAGGAGAAATCCGTTGCTAGCGCTTCCGGCTCTGAAGCCTGGAGATTGCCTCATGATCGCAGTCCGCTTGACCGCATTCAAAAGAATGCCTAAACTTCATGGGGAGAGTGCACGCAGCCGCGAAGGAAACGCCGAATGAGCAAGAATGACGAAGCCATCCCATCGCCCGTCGAACAGCGGTTATCGCGCGCCAGCGTACAGCGGTTCAGCCTGTACCTCCGCCACCTCGAACGTTGGAGCCACGAAGGCCAGCAGATCGTTTCCAGCGGCCAACTCGGCGAAGCACTTGCCATCAACGACGCGCAAATTCGCAAAGACCTCGCCTATTTGGGCAACCTCGGCCAACCGGGCATCGGTTATTACACGCGTGAACTTATCTCCGCGCTGCGTCATCGGCTTGGTGTCGACCGCGTTTGGTCGGCAGTCGTCATAGGCGTTGGCAACCTGGCCCGCGCGCTTTTGCGTTATCGAGGCTTCAGCCAGCAGGGATTCCAATTCGTTGGGTTATTCGATTCCGATGTGAAGAAAATCGGTCAGATGGTTGAGGGACTGGAAGTGCTGTCGCCTGATGCGTTGCCGAAAGTGATCGCCGCCACCAAGGCCGAATTGGCCGTCGTCGCCGTCCCGGCCGAGATGGCGCAAGTTGTGGCCGATGCCCTTGTGGCTGCGGGGATCAAGGGCATCCTGAATTTCGCCCCACTGACGCTAAAGCTGCCACAGCACGTCAGTCTGGTCGCCGTCGATTTAGCGGTGCAACTCGAACAGCTGGCGTTCCTCGTGCACCTGTCGCCGTCGGCCCCAGAGCCGGAAGCGTGACCGACGGACAAAATACACCGTCGCTTAAGCTTTCGGCTCTGGGGTTCTTGCGAGGTGCCTTAGTACAGCAATCCCGTCAACTTATCGCGATACGCATCCGCGAGTTCGCTGCGAACGCCGACAATGTGAAATATCTTCACCATCGCCTCACGCACCTGGGTTTTGGCCAATTTGCGATCCATACGACCAGCCAGATACAGCGTCTCCAACGCTTCGGCTGACTTGCCCTCGCCGCCGAGAACGAGTCCAAGCTCGCAGAGCGACTTGGCGTCCTGTGAGTTCGCTTTGACTTTGGCTTCAAGTTCCGCTTCACTCGGCATACCGACAGTCTTTTCGCGAAGCCAAAGGATCGAACGCAGCTTCTCCGCTTCCAGCCCGTGATCGCCATGCGAGCCGATTTCAAGCAGCAGATCGCTGGCCTCCTTGTCGCGTTTGAGTTGCACGAGCACTCGCGCCAGGCCGACTTGGGCGTCCTCTTGCAACGGATTGCTCTTGAGCGCAAGCCGATAATGTTGCTCCGCCTCGGCCAGATTCGTTTTCTCGAGTTGGCTGGCACTCTCAGCCTCGCGCTCAGCTTCCGAGGGTTGCAGGCGATCGAAAAATTCAGTGAGCTGTGCTTCTTGCAGTAGCCCCGTGAATTGCAGCACAGGCCGCCCCTTCCGAAACGCGACGACGTGCGGGATGCCGCTGACGCCGTACTGCATGGCGAGGTCTTGTTCGTCGTCCGTGTTGACTTTGGCGAGGAGCACAGTGCCCTTGCGCTCGCCGACATATTTTTCTAAGAGCGGCGCCAGTGATCGACATGGACCACACCACGGCGCCCAGAAATCGACGACCACAGGAACGTCGTGCGACTTCCGCACGACCTTCTCCTCGAAGTCGGCTTGCGTCGCATCAAACACAAGATCGTTTGCTTCATTCATGACGGCACCTCTACGCGGGAATCAGTTTTTCTTATTCTATAATTGTTAGATGGACGCGCAAGCGACGGTGAGTTTTCCCATCGCTCAATCACCAATATCGAGAACCACATGCCGACCGATCCGATTGTTCAAGAATTGCTCGCCATCAATCAACGATTACTCGACAGTATCGTGATGGCGGACTGGAAGACTTACGAAGCACTCTGCGATGTGACGTTAACCTGCTTCGAACCGGAGGCAATGGGCCAACTCGTGGAGGGCATGGAATTCCATCGCTTTTATTTTCATTTTGGCGCGACCAAGGATCCACATCACACGTCAATGGCATCTCCTCATGTGCGTGTGATGGGAGATGTCGCGATAATCAGCTATGTGCGGCTCAATCAACGTGTGCTGGCGGATGGTTCGCCGGTGACACGATCGGTGGAGGAGACGCGCGTTTGGCAGAAGAAGGCCGGCGTTTGGAAGCATGTGCACTTTCACCGGTCAAAGCCGCAGAACTAACGAATGTCCCGTTTAGCCGCTCGCCTTTGGCGAGCGCGACGGTTCGCGCTCGCCAAAAGCGAGCGGCTAAACAAAATCAAAGGAACATCACCATGAGATACTTGTTCTCAATCATCATCACCGCGGCGTGCGTCGCCCTGACCGGGACCAATTCGGCGCAAGACAAAAAGAAAATCGATCCCGCGTTTGAAGCGGTCAAGGACGATCCGAAGTTGCCACGGGTGCTCATCATCGGCGATTCGATTTCGATCGGCTATACTCCCGCAACACGCAAACTGCTCGCAAACAAAGCCAACGTGCATCGCATCGCCGAGAACGGTGGGCCTTCCGACAACGGCGTGAAAAAAATCGCCAAATGGCTCGGCGAAGGCAAATGGGACGTCATCCATTTCAACTGGGGCCTGCACGACCTCAAGCTCGGCTCGGGTAAACATCAGGTGCCGATCGACGAATACGAGAAGAACCTGCGCCAACTTGTGAAAACGATGAAAGCTACCGGCGCGAAACTGATCTGGTGCTCGACGACGCCCGTACCCGAAGGCAAACTCAATCCGCCTCGCAAGAATGCCGACGTGATCGCGTACAACGTCGTCTCCAAGAAAGTGATGGACGAGAACGGCATTGCAATCAACGACTTGTATGCTTTCGCATTGTCGCATCTGGATAAGATTCAGCAGCCGGTCAACGTACATTTTTCGGCGAAAGGCTCGGAAGTATTAGCGGGACGCGTCGCATCGGCCATTGAAGCGGCGTTGAAAAAGTAGCCTCATGAAAATGACGGCGCTGCCAGGTCGGAACTAATACCTAATCATGAGAGTACGAAATGACGAGAACACGAAAGATAGCATTTGAAATCACATTTTATTGTAATTTCACCCTTTCGTGTTTTCGTGATTCGCATTTCTGAAAACAAGTCGGCGTTCCAGTGCCGTCAATTCCGTACTTTAACAACATCCGCATTCCCACCCGTATTGTCACTCAGAGCGAACCGCCAACCAACTATGGACACATCCGCTACTCAAGCCACACCCGCCGTACCGCGATCGAATCGCTCAGCAATGATGATCGTCTTTCTTGTCGTGTTCATCGACTTGCTCGGCTTCGGCATCGTCTTGCCGGTCCTGTCGGTGATCGCCGACTCCTATGTCAATCGCGTATTGCCGGCGAACTCCGGCAAGCTAACCGGCTTGATCATCGGCCTGCTGATGTCGAGCTTTTCGCTCATGCAATTCTTGTTCGCCCCGGTCTGGGGTCGTCTTTCCGATCGCGTCGGTCGGCGGCCGGTCTTGCTGGTCGGCCTGTTCGGCTCGGTCGTGTTCTATGCCCTGTTCGGTTACGCCGCCTCGCTTGCGCCGGAATCCCATGCGGCATTGGCGCTCATCCTCTTCTTCGCGGCCCGCACTGGCGCAGGCATCTCCGGGGCGACTATCGCCACCGCCCAGGCTGTCATCGCGGACTCCACCACCCCCGAAAAACGCAAGCACGGCATGATGTTGATCGGCATGGCGTTCGGCATCGGCTTCACCTTCGGTCCTTTGATCGGTTACGGATGTTTCTGGATTCGTGATTATTATCCCAGCATCGGCATGGAATCGATCGGCTACTCGGCTGCCGCTTTGTCTCTACTCGCCATGCTGCTCGGCGTTGGCCTCCTGCCTGAGACACGAGTCCTCACCGCGCCATCGTCCGCCCGCCACCAGCTGATCGATTGGTCTGCGATTCGTCAGGCCCTTACCGATCCCGCGATCCAACCAATTATCCTGACTTTCTTTATCGCAAGCCTCGGCTTCGGGGCGTTCGAGGTCACGTTGGCGCTCTTCCTGAAGGATGTCTTCCAATTCGGCAGCGGGGACAATTTCCAGGACACCTTCTTGATTTTCGCTTACATCGGCCTGGTGCTCATGCTGACTCAGGGCTTTTGTCGGGGGTTGGCGTCCCGCGTCAGCGAACTCCGTTTCATGGCCATGGGTCTCTTTTTCATGGCACTCGGCGTCAGCATGCAGGGAGGCATCTGCTATGCCTGGTCGCGTGGTGCTGAGTCGACAAGTTTGCAACCGTACCTGTACGTCGCGCTGACCGCCGCGGTAGTTGGCTTCGCGTTCCTGACACCATCCGCTCAGGCGTTGATCTCACGGCGAACGTCTGCGGATCGGCAGGGCGAGATACTCGGCGTCAACCAGTCGGCCTCGGCGCTTGCTCGCATTCTTGGCCCGGTGTTCGGCGTCACACTCTATAAGGCGACGGATACGCATCTTCTGCCTTACATTGCCGGCGCGGTTTTGTTAGTATGCATGCTGCCCGTGTTGCCGAAAATTGGGCAATCGGAGCCAACTTCGAAGTGAACGTGAATTTGCCGCTTGCGGCTTAGCGCTCGCCAGGCACCTAACGAGCGCTAAGCCGCAAGCGGCAAGATGAAGCGAAAGGATTCGCCAAATGGCAACGCGAACCGTTGATCTGCAACAATCGCCAAACCGTATCGCCATCATCAAGCCAAGCGCATTGGGCGACATCGCGCACACCTTGCCGGTTCTGTCCGCTTTGCGCCAACAATTCCCGCTTGCGCATATCTCCTGGGTTGTCAACAAGTCCTACGCGCCGATCCTCGAAGGCCATCCCGATCTCAGTGAAATCGTATCCTTCGACCGCGGCGCATTGCGGCAGAATTGGCTGTCTGGCGGCATCGCATTTGCGCGATTTCTACGTGAACTGAGGCAGCGGCGGTTCGATCTCGTCATCGATCTCCAGGGCCTCTTTCGCACCGGCCTGATGACGCGGGCATCTGGCGCTCCTGTCCGCATCGGCCTGGCCTCGGCGCGCGAAAGCGCTTTCCTCGCCTACACGCATCGCATCGACGATCGCACCGGCGTCACGCTGGCCGTCGATCGCTACTGGCGCGTTGTCGAAGCGCTCGGCAACACGCCGCCGACCAAGCAGTTCCACGTACCCGTACAGCCGATCGCGCGGGCCTGGGCGTCGCTTACGCTCAACGCCTTACCTCGCCCCTGGTTGGCTGTCGGCGTTGGATCGCGCTGGCTGACCAAGCGCTGGCCGCCCGAGCATTTCGCCTCGCTCGTCAATCGTGCCCAACAACAGTTCGGCGGCGCTGCGATTCTCGTGGGCGCACCTGAAGAAGCCGCCCTGGCCGAGCATGCCGCGAACCTAATCGTCGGCCCCAAGATTCAACTGACCGGCAAGACGACGTTGCCCCAGCTGGTTGCGCTGCTTGCCGAGTCGGACGTCATGATCGCCAACGACACTGGCCCGTTGCATCTCGCCGTCGCGCTCGGTCGGCCTGTCGTCGCGCCGTACACCTGCACGCTTGTCGAACGCACCGGTCCCTACGGTCAACTCGCTCAAGCGGTCGAGACCACGGTCGCGTGCAAAGGCAGCTACCTCAAAACCTGTTCACGCATGGACTGCATGGCCGAGCTGACACCTGATCGCCTTTGGCCTGCCCTCGAACGCTGCCTGCGAACCGCGTTTGTTCGACGGGATCAATTCCAAGCCCAGGGATAAGGCACTCCGAATCCCTGGCATCGATCGCCGCCCATCCCAGGGATTCGGACTACCTCACCCCTGGGCTTTGGGAACACTTCTTTCTTTGTTGATATTAACCCCTATAATCATCTCAAAAACCCCAGGGATATTCCTCATGGATCGTTTCACCAAATACGACGAATTGCGAACACGTTGGCTTGATCAGTTCGTCAAAGTCAACGACAACCGCCCCGAGCTCAAACGCTTCGCTGGCGTCGTTGGCCGTGTCGTCACGGTCAATTACAATGGCCGAGCAATCGTCGACTTTCAGGATGGCGCCTGGTACGACATCCCCGCATCCGACGAGCATCTGCAAAAAGTCGACGCGACCGAAGGCCAAGCGAAATACAAAAACACCAACAGCGCGCAACTGATTCCGGAAAAGCAAGGATAGTCATTGGTCCGTAGTTCTTAGTCCGTCGCAAAAACCGTACAGGATTACGAAAACGCGAAAGCACCAGGCTAAAGACCACGGACCAAGCACTACGGACAATTATGATCCTAATAATCGACAACTACGATTCCTTCACGTACAACCTCGTACAGCGGTTGGGCGAGATGGATGCGCGCGTCGAGCTGAAGGTCTTTCGCAATGATAAGATCACGCTCGACGAGATCGAGCGGTTGAAGCCAAGCCATATTATCATTTCGCCCGGGCCTTGCACGCCGAAGGAAGCGGGCATTTCCAACGAAGTGCTGAATCGATTCGCCAGCAGCATCCCCACGCTCGGCGTCTGTCTGGGCCATCAATGCATCGGCCACAGTTTCGGCGGTGAGGTGATCCGCAACTATCGAGTGATGCACGGCAAGACGTCGATGATTCATCACGACGGCCAAGGCGTCTTCCGCAACATGAGTAATCCGTTCGAGGCGACGCGCTACCACAGCCTGGTCATCAAACGCGAAACGTTCCATAACCCCGATTTCATCGTCAGCGCCTGGACCGACGAAAACGAAATCATGGGCGTCCGCCATCGCCATTGGCCCTTGCACGGCGTGCAGTTTCACCCCGAGAGTTTCCTGACGCTCGAAGGGCCGACGCTGCTGCGTAATTTTGTAATTGGTCAGTAGGGCGGAACCGCTCGCCCGTCGAAAGGATAGGTCGGTGCGTCGGCGGCGGTTGTTGCCATTCTACGCGTTCCCGCCGACATGAATGAACAGATTCGCGGAAACCTCGACAATGCCGTCGAACACCGTGAACGTCAGTGTGTCGTCATATTCCAAGTTGGAAACCGGCGTGTAGATGAACGTGCCATCGTCGTAAACAGTGATCGTCGCGCCCGCCGCCGTCGTTAGCGTGATGCTGCCGCCCACTAGAGCTTGGCCGTTAATCTTTCTGATGTGCAGCAAATCATTTTCGAAATCCGAGCACCACGCCAACAACGACGGGTCCGCGGTCAGCACTGCATCGCGATCGGCCTTCCGGCGCCCCATGCCGACGAGCAATAAGCGGTCGTGGGCCCGCCATGGGCGACACCCAGGCCGAGCAGCGGAAACACTCCGGGATTGGCCTGGGCGATGGCCGCGTCAATCGAGATGCCCAGTGACGAGTACTTTCGCCCGTCGGAAGACTTCCACGCGCAGTGCGGAGATGCTCTGAGGACAGAAACTACCTTCCTTCGCTCACGCTTCAGGCTCCGACTACGCCTACTTCTTATCCATCACCATGATCCCTGGCCAAGGTCGCGGCGGCAGGTCGTGCGTGTTCACGTAGTCCAGTAATATCTGACTCGGCCCGTCGGTCGCTGCCCAGTTCTCGATCAGGTTGCGGGTCAGGACCCAGCGGCCCGTGAAGAAGTTTTCAAGGGCCGCGTCGTAGTCGGCCTGGGCGGTTTCCGACAACGAGTCTTCTTCGTGGCTGGGGGGGAGGAGTTCGTGAATCAAGGTCGTGCGCGTCATGCCGAAGGGCTGCACCTTGGCGAGGCGGCGGACTCGCATCTGGGTGGCGTCCATCGAACTCAACCCCTCGGCGGCGTTTTCGTCGAGGAGGATCGGGACGCCCCAGTATCTGGTCATCAATTCGAGACGGGCGGCCAGGTTCACGACCGGGCCGAAGACGGTGACCTTGAATTGATCGGCCGTGCCTAGCCGGCCTGCAATGCCTGGGCCATGCGCGATGCCGATGCCGCAGGCGAATTCGGCGAGCGAGTGTTTCGGCGTCTGACGAACCTGCTTGAATTCGCGCAAGATGCCGAGGGCGGCATTGGCGGCGTGCTTGACCTGATCGTCGGTCTGCTCGGGCCAGCCCCAGAACCCCATGGCCGCATCGCCGTGAAAATCGCCGATGACGCCCCCCGCCTGGATGATGTTGCGCGTCATGATTCGCAGCGCCTCGCTGACGCGATCGCAGATGGCTTGCAGATCGTCGTCTTGTTCTGACAAACGGCTGAAGCCGCGCAGATCGCAGAAGAGGACGGTGATGTTGCAAGTGCTCGGCTTGAGGATCTCATTGACTTTCTGATTGCGCAGGTTGGCCAGATACGCGATGACCTTGGGGGACATGAAGCCTTCGAAGAGCCGGCGGCGTTTTTGCAAGTCGCGGACCTGCCGAAGCTGACCGAAGATGTCCGCGACGAGGCCGGCGAACTTCAGATCTTCCTTGCGTGTTGCGTCCGAAGGTCGCCCGACGATATAGAGGGCCCAGCCCGGATCGTCGGCTAGGGGGGCGCAAATCGCGCAGCCGTACTGAGTATTGGTGGTGTATTCCACCGATCGCTCCTCCGCCGGCACTTCGAGCCAGGAGTGCATTACCGGCTGCCGGCTGATGCGAATCGCTTCGCGCGCCAGGCGTCGGCTCGGCTTGATGTCCGCGGGAGCGCCTGTCGCAACGCAATAGAAATGTCCCCATTTTGGTTGCATTAGAAATGTCCGCAACCATTTCCCTATGCCTTCTTGTTGAACCCTTTTCGCCATGGGTGATTCGTGGCTGGGCGCGGCGGGCTTTTTTTGGTAGTCTCGCCCTTGCCAAC
>CAMAUE010000083.1 GCA_945861245.1 Singulisphaera sp. GP187 | reverse complement strand
TGGCACTGCAACCTGGAGGCGGCCTCGCGCACCTTCTGCACCGCAGGAACGAGCAAGGCGATCAGAATCGCGATGATGGCTATCACCACCAACAATTCGATGAGGGTAAACCCGCGTCGTTTCATGCGTCGACTCCGTACTGGCCTGGTCTCGTCTTTCGTTCCATTCTACCAGCTTCTCGCTGGGCATGGCCAACATTTCCGGCCCGACGCCAGAATTTCTGGATTGGCCCTTCGCGAGCAATTTGTTGAGGTTGCTCTTGGCAGTGAGCACAGATATCGCGATGAGGAATTAAGAACGAGGAATGAGACGTCAGGAATTCGGCCTGTCACAGGACCTGATTCCGCTGATCGTCTCGATTACCGAGGGATTGAAGCCATGACTTGCGATCGTCCGTACCACCCGGCGATGCTGTCGGATCGTGCGTTCCTGGAGCTTGTCAACAAAACGGAAACTCATTTCGACCTGAACGCCGTCTATGACATAGCCCGCCATAAATAGCGGGCCACATGGAAAGAACGAATTACACCAATATCTGGTCGGCAGAACAATTCGCCCGAAATCCCTACCGCGGCGCCACGCGCGGACCGCACAGCGAACCGGGCGGGCACGACTCGCCGAAGAAACTGCGGCATGATCCAAATATGAAGCGTGCCTCGTAGCGCCAGTTGGCGCAGCCGGCGAAGAACGAGTCGTTTTCGCAACCTAGGCCGTGATTGTTGAGCGTCCGCCGTACCGCATGGTTCGCCGACTGCGGATGGGTCTTGGGTACGAACGGCATCCCGAAATTCGGTTGGTGCCCGGGTTCGTATTTTGCAGCCGGCATAAGAAGCACCTCGGGCGCCGCCTCGCGGTTAGTCTGTTGGGCCGGCGTCCGGTTCGTCCACATGCCGACGACAACCATCAAGCTCAAGCCAAGTCGAACGGTCCATGTGCACATAATGTCAACTCTCCGCAGGTAATCGGATATTTGCCGGTGAGGGGCGAAAATCACTGGTAACCTAAACTATCGGCCACCGGCGCGATACCAGGTTATTGGGATAATTCCGTAACCTCCATGATCCGCGAAATTTAGCGAAACCTTGCCTCTTGTGACGATTGTAATGTAACACGACGCTCCGCGTCGTAGACCTTATGACGCGGTGCGGCTTGCTACATTTCATCGTTACAATCAGCAGAATTGACATAACCATTTTTTTGACCTACGTTTTATCACGAAACATTTTCTCTTTTCGGAGGCGAATCATGACCACTGGTGTTCTGTTCGGCGTTACCTGTACGTGCCTGGTTGTCGGAATCTACTTTTTTTTCGTTCAGCCTCGGCCGGACGAAAACACTTCAAACCGGCAAACGTAGAATGTTCGTAGAAGGGCAGGGCGCTCCCGTCTCCCTGCCGTCCGCGAACCTCGGTTGATTAATGATTCCGATTTACCTCGACAATAACGCCACGACTGCCTTGCATCCCGAAGTCTGGGAGGCGATGCGACCGTACCTTCTCGTTACGCCTGGCAACGCCGCCAGCACGCACCGCTTCGGTCGGCACGCACGTCAAGCCGTCGAGGAGGCCCGTGAGCTCGTTGCGAAACTGCTCGATGCGTCGCCGGAGGAAGTGCTGTTCACTAGCGGCGCGACCGAAGCGAACAATCTCGCCATCCTCGGCGCTATACCAGCCACACCTGGTTCGATCCTCACCAGCAACATCGAGCATCCCTGCGTGCTCGAACCGATTCGCATGTTGGTAGAGCGAGGCTACACTCGCCAAGATATTCCCGTGTCGGTCGATGGTATCGCAACGATCCAGAATCTGCCGATCCCCGATGATGCACGTATGGTCGCGGTGATGCTTGCGAACCACGAGACCGGTGCGGTTCAACCCGTCGAAATGGTCGCGCGTCAGATTCCGCGTGGCGTCGTGTTTCATTGCGACGCGGCGGCGGCTGCGGGAAAGATGCCGATCTCGTTTCGCCAGCTGGGCGTCTCGACTCTCACGATCAGCGCCCACAAATTTCACGGACCGCAGGGCATCGGCGCGTTGCTCGTGCGCAAGGGCGTGAAGCTGCGCCCGTTGCAGTTCGGCGGCCACCAGCAACAAAGTCGACGACCCGGAACTGAGCCGACCGCGCTTGCCGTCGGCTTGGCGACCGCGCTGGACCTCGCCATTCGCTCGCTTGAGGGCAACCGCGCCAAATTGCTAAGCTTGCGCGATCGATTCCTCGCAATGATCCGGTCCGGCGCGGCTCCGGTCGTATTGAATGGCCCCGAAGTCGGCGGGTTGCCTCACGCTATCAATCTCTCGTTTCCCGGCTGTGCCGCCGACGTACTCTTGATGCGGCTCGATCTGGCTGGAGTGGCGTGCTCGACGGGTTCGGCCTGTTCGAGCGGCTCGCTGTTGCCGTCGCCCGTCATCGCCGCGATGGGTAAGCCCAAAATCGAATTGCGATCCGCACTTCGGTTCACCCTGGACGCAACGCTCAGCGAAGCTGAGGTCGACGAGGCAGCCCGGCGGATCGTCGATTGCGCCGGTAAACTGCGTAGGCATGCAATCGAATAGCCGCGACGCGCTAGCGAAGCGCAAACGTCCAACCCGCGCTCCGCTGGCGCGTCGCGGCTAAACAATCAGCTCGGCTGCAGCTGCTGCGCATTCGGAAGTTCATTTAGCGATTTCAAGCCAAATACCTGCAAGAAGCGCTTCGTTGTCCCATACAAAACCGGGCGGCCGAGGGACACGTCGCGGCCAACGATCTTCACGAGGCCTTTTTCCATGAGCAGGCGTAGCGTTTCGCCACAATGGACTCCGCGGATCGATTCAATGTCGGCCCGCATGATCGGCTGACGGTAAGCAATGATGGCAAGCGTTTCGCGCGAAGCGGGGGTTAGCTTCAGATCCTGCTGGCTTTTGCGAAGCGATGTCAGCCAGCGGTGGTAAACCGGGCGCGTCATCAATTGAAACCCGCCGGCAAGTTCTTCCAACTCAAACGCGGATTCACCACGGTCGTACAAATCATGCAATGTTTTCAACGCCTGGCGAACGGCTGCGACATCGGCCATGCCGGTCACTTGCACAAGTTTCCGCACGGGCAGCGGCTCATCGGCGATCAGCAGTACCGCTTCGAGAACTGCCAACGTGGCATCGCGGGCCAGCGGGTCGGATGCAGCTACTTCGCGATTTTTTCCCGCAACCTGGCGATAAACGCTCGGAACCGAGTGGTTTCCCGGCATATGACGCGGCGGCGTGAAGCAATGCAAGAACGAACGGGGTGCGATGGTACGCATCGAAAATTCCTCGTTTAGCCGGTCGCCTTTGGCGAGCGCGGGTATCGCAAATGTCCGGGATATCGAATAATCGTGGCGTCCGCGCTCGCCCAAGGCGAGCGGCTAAACAAACCATACGACGCATCCCACTAGACGCGCACGGGGTTCCCAAATAAAGTAACGGCCATCCTACACAACGACCAATGTGGGCGAACCAGGAGCCTGGACTGTGCTCGAACGGCTATCGGATTTTTGGAGCTTGAACGCGACCTACGTGCTCGCGATCATTGCCGCCAATTTGCTCATCGGTTTCATGCTCGTTCACGCCATCTTCTCCGTTTGGCTGGAACGAAAAGTCGCCGGTCGAATCCAGGACCGTCTCGGCCCCACGCGCGTCGGCGGCAAATTCGGCTGGCTGCAAACACTCGCCGACGGCATGAAGCTCCTCGTCAAAGAAGATAGCATCCCTGCCTCCGCAGATCAATTTCTCTTTCGCCTTGGCCCCTACATCGTCCTGCTCGGTTCGTTTTTGGCGTTCATCGCCTTGCCGTTCGGTGACGGCGTCATCGCCCGTGATATGAACATCGGCCTATTCTTCATGCTCGCCATCATGTCGAGCGAAGTGTTCGGCATCATCCTCATCGGCTATGGTTCGGGCAGCAAATGGTCGCTGTTCGGCGGCATGCGCGAAGCGGCCCAGATGATTAGCTACGAAATCCCCATGGCCCTCTGCGTGCTCGTGCCCGTCGTCGTCGCCGGCAGCATGAATCTCAGCGAAGTCGCGAAGTCGCAGTCCGGCATATGGAACTGGTATATTTTCCACGACCCGTTCACGTTCTGCGCGTTCTGGACCTACTTCACCTGCGCGATGGCCAGCTGCAAACGAGCGCCGTTCGATCTCGCCGAGGCGGAAAGCGAACTCGTCGCCGGCTTCCATACGGAATACAGCGGCTTCCGCTGGCTGGTCATCTTCATGGCCGAGTATGGCAGCATGTTCGCCGTCAGCGGCATCGCGGTTATCATGTTCCTCGGCGGCTGGAGCCTGGGTTTGCCGTTCGAGCTAACCGACTTCTTCGGGACCACGCTGGGCCTGGGATTCTTTGGCGTGGTAGTTGGCAACGTCATCAACGTGACCGTCTTTATCGTCAAGGGCTGGTTCCTGGTGTTCGTGATGATGTGGGTGCGCTGGACGCTGCCGCGGTTGCGTATCGATCAGGTCATGATGATGTGCTTGAAATATTTGATTCCGATCGGCTGTGTGTTGCTGGCCGGCGTGAGCGTATGGGTTTTGTTTGTGCCGATAATTCTGCAACAAATCGTCGGTTGGCTGTTGTTCATCCTGAGCCTGGCGGGATTGGGCTATATGGGATTCCAGCTGCGGACGTGGGTGAGTGCGCCGCCGGGTGCCGGCATGCCGGGCATGTGGCGAATGGAAGGCTTACCGGGCTATCAAGGGGCGACGAAAAGCGTTTAGACGTTCGCTTGTGGCGAGCGCGTTTTGAATGTTCACAATCGCGTTCGCCTAAGGCGAACGGCTAAACGGGAGAGTGGCTGTAATCATGTTCGACGCAGAGATGTTCATGTTTTGGTTGATCGCATCCCTGACGGGGCTGTGCGCCATCGCCACTGTGATTACGCAGAACATCGTCCGTTCCGCGACCTGGCTCCTTTTCACGCTCGCCGGCACGTCGTCGATCTTCTTTCTGCTCGGTGCGGATTTTGTGGGCGCGATTCAGCTGTTGATCTACGTCGGCGGCACGATGGTGTTGGTCGTGTTCGGCGTCATGCTGACCGCCCAGGGGCCGTTCGTCAACATGCGAACCAGCGGGGCGGAATGGGCGATCTCCATCGTTGCCGGCCTGATGCTCTTGGGTGTGCTGTGCTTTGGCTTGACTTCATTCCAAAACCTGCCGACAGGCGAGGCTTTGGCCAAGGCGAAGGATGCCCACACCAAACAGCGAAAAGCGAACGATCCGAAGACGTCCACGCATGCGTCGACGATCGGTCAGGCACTGTCGGGCGTTGGCTACGGGCCGATTTACAAGCGAATGCCCCCGCTGCCGCCGACGAAGGACGCCAAGGGGAACCTGGTAACGCTTCCGGGGGTGCCAAGAGAGACGGAGCGAATTCACTACCTGCTGCCGTTCGAAATCGTCTCGGTACATCTCCTGGTTGTGCTCATTGGCGCCGCCTACTTGGCCCGAGCGAAACGCCGACGAGGAGGCAAAGCATGAGCGAAGGTGTTGCCCTGTATCCCTATCTTGTGTTAGGTGCGTTGCTCTTCACCTGTGGCGTCATTTGCATGGCGACCAAGCGCAACGCCATCGGCGTGCTCATCGGCGTCGAACTGGTGCTGAACGGTTCGAATATCAATTTCGTGGCGTTCTCACAATACAACCCCGACTTCCAGGTCGAAGGCATGATCTTCGCCTTGTTTGTCATCGTCATGGCGGCAGGCGAGGCGGCCGTCGCCTTGGCCATTGTGCTTAACTTCTACAACAATCACTCGACAGTCGATGTAGACAGCGCGGAAGAGTTGAAAGGATAATCAATGCCCGATTTCGCGGATAAACCGGGTTTGTTGTACGTGCTGGCCACGCTTCTGCCGGTCGCATCGTTCACGATCCTCCTGCTCTGGGGCGCGCTCCGCTGGGCGTTGCGTCCCTACGCCAAGGACAATGCCACCGTCGACGGTATCTTCCAGGCAATCGGCGGCGAAGTTCCAGGCCGCGCGCCGGCGTACGTCGCCACGGCTGCCATATTCCTCTCGTTCTGTTGCGCGCTGATCGGGTTCGTGACGTTTCTCAGCGACGCGCCGAAGCTGTATCGCCTCGAACACGCTTTGCGGGACGCCGTCGCCAAGCATGCGAAAGCGCATGATGACGAGAATGAGCCGAAAAAAGATCAGCCGGAAAAGGATGCTAAAGCCGAGGGTGAAGGTAAGCATAAGAAACCGGATGAGATAGCTGCGGAGTTACGAAAAGAGCAAATTCGCTGGCAACACTCCTGGCAGTGGGCACGCGTCAATACGTCTCAGATCGCCGACGCCGACCGTGGCACGATTTTGACGCTTGGCTTTCGCATCGATATGCTCTCCGCCGTCATGTTCATGATGGTGACGTTCATCGCGACATTGATTCATCTCTTCTCGATCGGCTATATGAGCGACGAGTTGAAGAAAGAAGTCGAGGACCACGAGGTCCACACCGCGCACGGGCATTACCATCGCCGTGGACGCTTTGGCCGATTCTTCATGTACCTGTCGCTGTTCTGTTTCTCGATGCTCAACCTGCTCCTGGCCGACAACCTGTTCCAAATCTTTGTGAGCTGGGAACTTGTCGGCATCTGCTCGTTTTTGCTGATCGGCTTTTATTTCGAGCGGACAAGTGCGTCGAACGCATCGAACAAGGCGTTTATCACCAACCGCATCGGCGATGCGGGGTTCATCATCGGCATGTTGATTCTTTGGACCTACTTTGGCTCGTTCAACTTTGAACAGATATTTACGCAGGTGCGCTGCCCGCATAACGATACGCACGGAGAGATCGTCCACGAGGGCAAAAAACTCGGTGCAAACTTGGTACGAGCGGATTTGGATTCCGTTACGGAAGACAAGCGTGTGGGCAATTGGCAACGTTATAAGCTGGTTCCCAACGGCTCGCACGTGCTCATCATGCCGCGAGAAATTCCGGGCCATTATCATGGACCGCAAGACGGCGTGCGAGCGTTTGTTCAGCCCAAGAAAAATCAACTCGGAGCGATCCCGTATTGGCTGCTCACGCTGGCTGGGTTGGGCATCTTCCTGGGTTGCGTCGGCAAGTCGGCGCAGTTTCCGCTGCAAGTCTGGCTTCCCGACGCGATGGAAGGCCCGACACCGGTCAGCGCCCTGATTCATGCAGCGACGATGGTGGCAGCGGGCGTGTATCTCGTCGGCCGCTGTTACCCGCTGTTTACGCTGGATGTGTTGCTGACGATTTCGTACGTCGGGGCGATCACGCTGTTCGTCGCCGCTACGATCGCCGTCGTCATGACCGACATCAAGAAAGTGCTCGCTTATTCGACCGTCAGCCAACTCGGCTACATGATGCTCGGCCTGGGCGTCGGCGGCTGGACGGCGGGGTTGCTACACCTGCTCACCCATGCGTTCTTCAAGGCGTTGCTGTTCCTCGGTTCCGGTTCGGTCATCTATGGGTGCCATCACCAGCAAGACATGGGCAAGATGGGCGGGCTTTACCCAAAGATGAAGATCACCGCGTTGACGATGCTTATGGGCGTGTTGGCCATCGCGGGCACGCCGTTCTTTTCGGGATGGTACAGCAAGGATGAAATTCTCGCCGGCGCTTTCGGCTACTTCATGGTCAACAAACAGCACTTCCTGCTGTTCCTGTTGCCCTTGTTGACGGCTGGCATCACGACATTTTACATGTTCCGCATGTGGTTCATGACATTCACGGGCAAGCCTAAAGACGACCATGTCCATGAGCATGCTCACGAGTCGCCTTGGCCAATGACGGTTCCGTTGATCCTGTTGGCGATCCTCAGCGTCTGCGTGGCGTGGGGTTGGCCGTTGCATAAGCCGCAAAATAGTTGGCTGGGGCATCAGTTGCACCACTACAGCCAGCCGAAGACGGTGACCGATCCGGCATTTCGTGACGATCACGGCGACCTGGTCCCGCTCGACGCCGATCTCGTGGCCGAGAACAAGGCGGCGATCCAGCATCACTCGATCGTCGGCATGTTGGCAATCGCCGTGGTGGCGATCGGCCTGGCGTTCGCACTGGCGCTGTACTACTTCGGGGCGTTGGATCCCAATGAAGCCAAGGAACAGTTTCCCGGTGTGCATCGCTTCCTGCTGCAGAAGTGGTACTTCGACGAGCTCTACAGTGTAGCGATCGTCCGGCCCGGTTTGACCATCGCTCACTGGTGTCGCAACTTCGATACCCACGTGGTCGATGCCTTTGTGAATCTGATCGGCAAGTGGAACATTGTCGCCTCGTACTGGAGTGGCCGATTCGACAAGGGCATCGTCGATGGCTTCGTGAATCTGATCGCCGACGTATCGTTTACATCGGGGAATTGGCTGCGCAACGTGCAGACAGGTTACTTGCGAAGCTACATCCTGTTCCTCGCCCTGGCAGGAATGGCAGTGTGGATTCTGCTTTACGCCTGGGCCGGCACGCTGTTCGGCGGGTGAGGTTGAAACGAACCGCTTGCGGCTTAGCGCTCGCAAGCTGCCATGCGAGCGCTAAGCCGCAAGCGGTAGGATAAATGACGCCCAAACGATAAATGAGATTGCTTCCATGCGCGTAATTGAACCTGATTTGATCTGGATGTCGATTTGCATCTTCTTGCCGAGCGTCTTCGCGCTGGCGCTGCTGTTCTTCCGGAAAGGTACGGAAGAATGGATGCGCTGGTTTTCGCTCGTGGGCACGGCGGCGACGTTCGTCGTCAGCATGTGTATATTCACGCAGTTTACGCACATGCTCGATACGGTGCGCGATCAAGAAGCCGCCAAGAAGGCCCAGGCACGACCTCTGGGGGCGGCCAGTTCGCTGGCGGCTCGCAATGAGGAATCCTATGACAGCGAAGCGAAGAACCAGCCCAAAAGCCCGGACGATCTGCATGCCCGCTGGTGGTGGATTCCTCGTTTCAACATCGATTACTACATCGGCGTCGATGGCATCAGCATGCCCATGATCCTGCTGACTACGATACTGTTCTTCCTGTCGATGATCGCCAGCTGGGGCATCAAGAAGCATGTCAAAGGGTATTGCATGCTGTTTCTGGTGCTCGAGACGGGCGTCCTGGGTACGTTCTTTGCGCTCGACTTTTTCCTCTTCTACATTTTCTGGGAAGTGATGTTGTTGCCGATGTACTTCCTCATCGGCATCTGGGGCGGACCGCGACGCGAGTATGCCGCCATCAAATTCTTCCTCTACACGCTGTTCGGCTCCGTGTTCATCCTGATCGCGATGCTTGGCTTCTACTTCACCGATGTGCAAGATTTCGTACACAAGGAAATGCTCACCAAGCAAAAGCAGGTCGTGGTCGGCAAGGAGCCCGAAGCTGCTCCCAAGGATGCGAAGGATGCCAAGAAGAAGAAGAAAGACGTAAAGCCGGCGGAAGTCGCCAAGGTTGCACCGAAAAACGAAGAAGTGCACACGTTTGACATCGTCGTCTTGGCACGCGTGGGCTATGCCGCGATGCGCTGGCTTAATGTCGAAAGCGATCCCGAGGGACGCCAGAAATTCATCCAGGAGATCGTCGATCGGCGAAACGATGGCACGTCGCCCGCCGATGTCGAACGCCGGATGGGGCAGGCGTTCTTCAGCAAGACATTCCAGATCGTGATGTTTCTATTTCTGTTCGTCGGCTTCGCGATCAAGGTTCCGGTGTTCCCGTTCCATACGTGGCTGCCCGACGCCCACGTCGAAGCTCCGACGCCGATCTCAATGATCCTGGCGGGCATCCTGCTCAAACTCGGCGGGTACGGCATCATACGCCTCGCGTACCCAATCTGCCCATGGGCGGCCCATTATCTCGCCTGGTCCTTGTGCGTACTGGCGATGATTAACATCATCTACGGCGCCTTCGCGGCGATGGCCCAGACCGATTTCAAGAAACTCGTTGCCTACAGCTCTGTCAGCCACATGGGCTACGTGCTCCTTGGCATCGCGGTTTGGCCAGAGAGCGGCGTCAATTCATGGGCCTGGGGCATGAACGGAGCCATGTACCAAATGATCGCTCACGGCATCAGCTCGGCCGGCATGTTCTTCTGCGTCGGTGTCATCTACGACCGTGCCCATCATCGCAACCTCGACAACTTCCGCGGCCTGATGGAGCCGATGCCTCTTTACTGCGGCATCAGCGCGGTGATCTTCTTCGCCGGGCTGGGCTTGCCAGGTTTGTGCGGCTTCGTCGGCGAGTTCTTCGTCGTCATGTCAACCTGGAACTTCGCCCCCGTGGACTATCCGAACGCGGGCCGAGTGTTGGCGCTGCTGTCGGCGTTGACGGTTGTCATCACGGCCGCGTATATCCTCTGGACGCTGCAACGGGTGTACCTGGGGACGAATCCGGCCTACAAGGACTACAAAGACATCACCCTCCGCGAACTGCTGTGCATCGTTCCGCTGGTGATCCTCGCCGTGGTGCTCGGCATTGCTCCGTCGCTGGTGTTGAACTGGATGGAACCGCACGTAACGTACCTGGTCGATTCCCTGGTGCAGGCGAATCTGTAGTGATTTGTTTTTCCGCTTGCGGCTTAGCGCTCGCTTGGCGAATCGTGAGCGCTAAGCCGCAAGCGGAAATGCAGAAGTCGGGAAATTAAGCCCTCGCTAGAGTGACCGCGAGTTTAACCCTATGAATGAACGTTTGGCTAATCTGCTGCAACTCTCCTTGGGTTTGGACGCTGCCGCGTTTATGCCTGAGCTGTTGCTGTGCGGCGGAATTGTGGTACTGCTGTTGATGCGCCTCATGCCAAGGTACGATCGCGACAACCTCGGCTGGATCGCACTCGCGATCGCCGGCTTCGCATGCTACCAGGCCTGTTCGCTTTGGTTCGAGATGCCGAGCCTCGTTGGCCGAAGCGCGCTCGATCCCGATACGAAATCGACCGTCCTGTTTGGCGGCATGCTCGTCGCCGATTCGTTTTCGGTCTTCATCAAGATATTTCTCCTCGCATTCGTGACGCTGGTGATCCTACTCACGCTGCTCACCGGCATTCCCGATACCGAAGACTCCGCCGATTTCTACGTGCTGATCTTCGGCTCGACCATCGGCATGTCGATGATGGCCTCGGCGAATCACCTGCTCATGGTGTTCATCGCCATCGAGATGACGAGCTTGCCCAGCTACGCCCTGGCCGGCTTCTTGAAAGGCCGACGGCAATCGAGCGAGGCGGCGTTGAAGTACGTCGTCTACGGCAGCGGGGCCTCGGGTGTCATGCTCTATGGCATCAGCCTGCTTGCTGGATATTGCGGGACCGGCTATCTCCCCGACATCCTCGCCAGGCTCAGCACACCAGGAACGCTGAGCGAACCGGTAATCGCGCTGGGCGTGGCGTTCTTGCTGCTGGGCATCGGTTTCAAGCTGGCCGCGGTGCCGTTCCACTTCTGGTGCCCCGATGTCTTTGAGGGCGCCGCCGCTGAGGTTGGCGCGTTTCTGTCGGTCGCCTCGAAAGGCGCGGCCCTGGCGTTGTTAGCGCGCATCGCGCTGGGCATGGGCGGGCTGAGCAATGCTGTCGTCGATCCCGCCGTCTGGTCGAAAACCGTTGATTACCTGGTTCCCGTGCTCGCGGTCTTCGCGATCATCACGACGACGTTTGGCAACCTCGCCGCGTATGGCCAAACTAATCTCAAACGCCTGCTGGCCTATTCGACCATCGCCCACGCCGGCTTCATGATGATGGGCCTGGCGACGATGACGCGCGACGGGGCCGGCGCCGTGCTCTTCTACCTTGTCGTTTACTTGTTCATGAACCTCGGTGCTTTCGCAGTCGTCGCGTTCATTCGCAATCTGACGGGGCATGAAGACATCACTTACCTGCGTGGCTTCGTGCAACGCTCGCCGCTTCTGGTGATTATGCTCGGCGTGTTCTTGCTGAGCTTGCTCGGCCTGCCGCCACTCGCGGGATTCTCGGCCAAGTTCCAGATATTCGCCGTGGTGTTCGATTCCGCGCGGATGTTTGCCGAGCATGGCAAGCCCAAGCTGGCCTGGACGATGTACGTCGTACTTGCCGCAGGCGGCTTGAATACCGTGTTGGCCCTGTTCTATTATGTGAAAGTGCTGAAGGTGATGATCCTCGAGAAGACGCTCGAAGAGGTCGAAAACCGCCCTGTCGAAGCGAAGCCGATTCCAGGCATTCACGCCGCATATCTTTCGGTTCTTGCGGCGGTCATCCTCGGCTTGGGCATCATCTGGGATCCGCTCGCTCGCATTTGCTACGGCACGCGTGATCCCAACGTGGTGTCGGCGATCGATTCGTTCCGCGCCGTGCCCCCTGTTCAAACCGCCCCCACCGCCAAAGTCAAGTAAGGAACCGAGCATGATGGACGCACGCGGCTATGCAGTAATCGCACGGATCGTGTCGATGGGGTCCGCTTCCCTGTTGCAATACGTCATCGACTCGGCACCCTGGTCAGCCGCGACTTCGGCGCTGGCGTTGCAAAAGATCGGCGAAATCGCGCACGAAGAGCGCGACCGCATCGCCAGCTTTCTGCGCGTCTTGCAAAAACAACACCTGCGCCGGCCCGCGCTGGGCGCGTATCCCTCACACTTCACTACGACAAACTTCGTATCGATCGATTACCTAGTCCCTCGGCTCATAACCGAACACGAACGCGAAGTCGCCGAGCTGGAGACGCACCTTCGCAACTTCGAGGACGAAGCCATTCGCCCCCTCGCCGCCGGCTATCTCGACCTCAAACGCGCCCACCTGCAAACCTTAAAAGACATCGTCAAACCCGCGTCGGCATGATGGACTGCCTCACTGTTTAGCCGCTCGCCTTTGGCGAGCGCGGTCACCGAACCGTTGGATTCACTCTCGCCAAAGGCGAGCGGCTAAACTAACCGAAACCCATTCGCGAGGCCGGCATGAAACGCTATCGCACCTGGACGCTCACCGATGTCGTCAACGATTTCTGGATCGAGAACTTCTCCACCGGCAGCGATCGTCTCGCGCTCGGCACGCCACACCACTGGTCGCTCCGCAAACGCACTCTCCGCGGCGGGCTGCGCGACGGCATCGACCTCATCGAAGTCGATAACGGCGTACTTTCCTATTCCATCCTGCCCACGCGCGGCATGAGCCTCCTACGCGGCCAATTCAAGGACATCCACCTCGGCTGGAAGGCGCCCATGCACGGCCCCGTCCATCCACGCAATGTCAACACCTCGGATCGCGGCGGCATCGGCTGGCTGACCGGGTTCGACGAATGGCTGACCCGTTGCGGCCTCGCGTCCAACGGCCCGCCCGGCGAAGACGTCTACACCGACCGTCAAGGCCGCTCACGCCGCGATCTTCTAAGCCTGCATGGCCGAATCGCTAATCAGCCGGCCTACTACGTCGAGGTCCGCGTCGGGCTGGACCCGCCGTACGAAATCAGCGTCACCGGTCAAGTCGAGGAAGGCGGCCTGTTCTATCCGCATCTCGTGCTGACGACGACCTACACGACCGTGCCCGGATCGAATCGCGTCGTGATCCACGACCATGTCGAAAATCGCGGCGCCGAGCCGACGGAGATGCAGCTCCTGTATCATTGCAACCTCGGTCAACCGTTGCTTGGCGCGGGCAGCCGAGTCGTCGCGCCGATTCGCGAAGTGTCGCCGATCAACGCCCGAGCCGCCGAAGGGATCGACACGCTGGAGACCTACGCCGGCCCGCAGCCCGGTTTCGTCGAGCAAGTCTACTGCTACGATCTCCTGGGTGATGCGACGGGCCGCACGCTGGCGATGCTGTACAATCACTCGTCGGATCGCGGCATCGTGCTGCGGTTTAATCGCCAGGAATTGCCGTGCTTCACGGTATGGAAGAACACCGGGGCAGTGGAAGACGGCTTCGTCACCGGCATCGAGCCGGCGACAAACTTCCCGAACTTCAAGTCGTTCGAGCGCCAACAAGGCCGCGTCGTGACGCTCCCCGCCGCCAGCCATTGGGAGACGACGTGGAGCATCGAAGTCCACGACAACGCCGCCGGCGTGACCGACACGCTCGCCGAAATCGTCAGCCTGCAATCGCAAGCGAAAGCCATCGTGCACCGCAATCCGCACGCGAAATACTCGGCGACGGCGCAGTGAATTAGGGGCGTGGGAGCCGTGATAAGTAAATTCATGTACAATGATTTCCGGCCCATTTTCTTCCGCCCGATTCGATGACACCTCAGCATTTCTTACCGCTAACGGCGAAGACAAGAGCCCGCTAAGAGGTTTATTTATGTCTTTGACGGGTAAGTTCGACGCTTTTCCGAGCCGCGACCGTAAGGGAGCGGCCGACAGAATACCGTGCGAATGATGTCGGCCACTCCCTTACGGTCGCGGCTCGGAAATGTATTGATCGGTTCGGAAAATCGACAATTTCTACCGTGCGAACTATACTGCGCCGAAAAGTGACTAACGCTTCGTTCACTTCACTTTGTAAATGCCTACTGTGTCAGGAGTACCTTGCACTATTGCGTCGGTGGGTACTAAGCATGCTGCGCCAGGACACGACGATGAAAGGCAGCATCAAGAAACACTGGGGTTGTAGAATGCGATTGCCCTGGTCACACATCCTGGGTACGCTGCGCGTAACCAGCGGTTTAATGCAACCGCCGTCAGAGCCGCGCGCGAAGTAAGCGGTTTGAATCCACCATCGCGGTGAACTCCAACCGCTTTCTTCATGTGCGGCTCTGACGGGAGTAGCTGCCTACTCCTTGCGAAACATCTTATGGCTGCGGTCGCCGCGTGAGTACAAATACGCGGCCAGGTCGAGGATTTCGTCGCGGGTGAAGGTGTCGATCAGGCCCTCGGGCATCTGCGAGACTTTCGAGTGCGTGATCGATTCCACTAGGTTGCGGTTGACGGCGACGAGCTTGTTCGGATCGAACATGTCGGTGCTAATCATCATGTTGTCGCCGGCCAGGTTGACAACGCGGCCCGCGATCTGGCGGCCATCGGTGGTGTTGACGATGATGGCGGCGTACTGGTCGCTGACGACTTTGCTCGGCTCGATGATCGATTCGAGCAGGTCGCGCGGTCCGAAGCGGCCGATGACTTGCGTGAGGTCCGGCCCCAGGCCGCCGCCTTCATTGGCGAAACGATGGCAGACGAAGCATTTCGCCTCGCCGAACAGGTCTCGGCCCTGATCGAAATTGCGATTGACCAGGCCCTTCTCGACCGCGGGCAACAGCTCATCGACGGTGTATTTCTTGACGAACGGCCGTTGCTTGAAGGTGAACTTCGGTGCCGTCGGCGTCGGCGTCACATCGAGCACGGTCTTCAAGGCGGTCCGTTCGTCATCGTTGAGCGACATTTTGATAGCATCGGTGCGGATGTTGCGCAGGAAGCCGTGGAAGCTGTTGCCGCCGCGATAGTTGGCGGCTTTGTGGAACCAGTTGAAATATTCCTCGCGCTGTTGGATCGACCAGCCCGTTTTCACGGTGCGCAGCGACAGGGCGGTTTCGATCTGATCCTCCTGCGTCGGCGATTTGGCGAGCAGGTCGAGTGATTTGGTAAGGGCACCGGGTGTTTCGAGGTGGCAGAGAATCTTACACATCTCTGTGTTGACTTCACGTTCGGCAGCGGGATAGAGAGCGAGCAATCGCTTGCCGACGCTGGTGTTGACGCTGGCATCGCCGGCGCCGAGACGGACGTAGGCGAGTTGATAGGCGCGGAGCAGGTCGATCTTTTGCGGCGTGGAGAGCTTGGCGAAGTCGATGCCGTTGAGACCTTCGAGGATGTTCGCCTGTTTCGCTTTGACGTTGAGCCGGGCGAGCGCGATCGACGTGTGAATGCGTGCGATCGGGTCGGTCTCGGCCAATGCCTTCGCTTGCCAGGTCGCGGGATCCTGAAATTCGAGCACGGTGCGGGCGGCGTAGCGCAGGAAGCGGTCCTTGTGGTTTAAGAACGGCCAAGCCGTCTGCACCGCCTTGGGGTCTTGCTTGCCGTAGAATTTTTCGAGATTCTTGCGGGCAACTCGATCAAGCGAAATTTCAATTCTGCCAGATTCAGGCTCTTCGGTCGATTCCTTGCCGACGTAGGTCACGCGATACAGGCCGGACATGGTGTTACGGCCGCCGATCGTGAAATAGAGGGCGCCGTCCTTGGGGTTGACGATGACATCGGTGAGCGGCAGGGGCGAGCCGTTGAGGAATTCTTCGAGTTCGCCGGTGTAGGAAGCGCCGTCCTCTTTCATGTGGAGAGCATAGAGCTTGCCGTAGCTCCAGTCGCACAGAAAGAGAGACTCTCGATACTTGGCCGGGAACTTGGCGCCGTAGCCGAAGGCGATGCCGCACGGGCTGCCGGGGCCGACGTTGACGACAGGCGGGAGATTGTCGGGGTGGTACTCGTACATCTTTCCTGAACCGCCACGCCAGCCGAATTCGCTACCGGGGACGGCATGGCAAACGCGAGTCGGACGATACCACGGTAGGCTCATGTCCCATTCCATGTCGGAGTCGTAGGTGAAGAGTTCGCCGTCGCGGTTGAAGGCGATGTCGAACTGGTTGCGATAGCCGACGGAGATCATTTCCCATTTTTTGCCATCGGGATCGGTTTTGTAGACGCAGCCGCCTGGCGCCATGATGCCGACGGCATGCCCGCTGGCGTCCCATAGGCGTGGGACGAGGAAATCTTCGCCCCAGATCGGCGGCACGGTCGTGGTATGGGTTTTGACGGGCTTGGTGTGGTTGCCGGCGATGACGTAGAGCGACTTGCCGTCGGGTCCGATGGCGACGGCATGCGGACCATGCTCGCTGGAGCCTTCCATTTTGCGGAGAAGTTCCTTCGTGTCGAGCACGTCGTCGTTCTTGGACGAGGTGACGCGATAGAGTCCGCTGTCGTATTTCTTGCCGCGATTGACGACGACGTAAAGCGAATCAAACGCCCAGACGAGGCCTTGAGCTTCGCCGAGATCGACGGGCAACTCTTCGACCTTGGTGTCGTCGGCCTTGCCATTGAGCGCGGGCGGCGTGACGCGATAGAGTTTGCCGTACTGATCGGAGGTGATGAGTCGCCCCTTCGGATCGACGCAGAGGTTCACCCACGAGCCTTGCGTTTGGCGTGGCACGCTGTAGAGCAGTTCGACTTTGTAGTCTTTCTTGACCTTGATAAGCTCGATCGGCGTGGCGGTCGCCTTCTTGATTTTGACGACACCTTGCAACGCGGTCTCGGTGACTTTGTCCCACGGCTTCGCGCCGAGTTTGCCGACGACGACGGCGTTCTTCCAGGCGCTATCGTCGAAATCGGTATTCTGCCAACCTTTGCCCGCAGAGCTTGCGACTTTCCACGTGCCATCGGTGGCGAGGACGATCGTTTGCTTTTTCGAGTTGTCCATGACGACGCGCAACAGCAGCCCGGCCACGCCATCGGTGTTGTGGGCTTTGACGGCGACGACATTGCGGATCGGTTCGTCGGTCTTCGTTGGATTGACGAGAGCGTCGGTGACTTCGCGGAAGACGGGCGTTTCCCATTCGTCGGAGGAGATGATTTCTTTGCCGTTGATGTAGACGGTCATGCTGTTGTCGCAGGAGCCATAGAGCTTGGCGCTGATGACGCGATAGCTGAGGCTGATTTCCTTGCGGAAGTAGACGGTTTGCTTGGGCTCCGCTTTGGCGTCGAGCCAAATCCAGTGGGTGGCCGCCTTGGGGTTCGCCTTCACGCCCTGAGCGTCGAGCGACCAATTTTTCGACGACGCCAGGGCCGTCAACACAACGAAACCGACGAGAACTTTACGCAACGTGGCCACGTCCGATCTCCCGAAATGTGAAACGAAATCATGTACGCGCAATTGGCAATGATGGTAGTGTATCGGTTCCGTGTTAAGCGAACAATTTTCAGCGGGAAAACGAGGATTTTCGAGTATGATAGCGGAAGGCACCCGACGTGAGCCGCGTCGGCCTGCGGTCTTCGTTCAGGAATCGGTGCTCATCCCCGACTGGATCGTCGATCACGAGACGTTTCGCACCTGGGCGACCTCGGCCGATTGCCCTGAAAAGAGTCGTGTCTCATTCATCGGCAACATGATCTGGGTGGACTCCAGCAGGGAATATCGCTTTAGCCACAATCAAGTCAAAACGGAGTACACCGGCGTGCTTGGCCCCTTAGCCAAAGCGGACCAATTGGGCTATTTCGGGTCCGACGCCAACCTGTGGACCAATCGCGAGGCTGTCTGTAATCGAATATTGGCTCGTCGATGGGCGTGGACCCCAATTACGGTTCGAGATTTGGCGACTATTCGAAGCCGCGTATACCTGCACGCCGACTGCCGATGGTTGGCAGGAATCGTCGGTGTTCCGGGGGTCGTTTCAGCTGCGACGCGAGAACGATTCGCTCGGCAAGCCCCGGTGGAATCTGATGGTTCGGCAGTAGACCGAATCATTGTTTACGCGCACGACAAAGTACGAGCCGGAAGCGTAAGCGACGGATTTCTCCAGTCCGTCGCTTACGCTTCCGGCTCGTAAAGCGACGTTCGTTGGCATTACTCCGCCGCGTGCTTGGCGAGAAACGCCTGTAGTTCCGCGAAAAACTCCGCGGGCAATGGGTCGTTGTGGCCGGCGCCGTGCATCGTGTGGAATTGGCGCGGTTCATTGGCGCTGGCGAAGAGGCGTTCGCCGTGCGAGTAGGGGATTATTTCGTCGGTCGTGCCGTGCCCGATGAAGATTGGGCGATTGCACGATTTCAATTTATTCTTGCTTTCAAATCGATTCCGCACGAGCACGCGGGTCGGCACGGGGAGCCACCAGAACATTTCGGATGCGACGTCCGGCACGGAAGTGAAAGTCTTGACGAGAATCAGTGCTCGATGATCGCGTTTGCAGGCGACTTCCGTAATGACTCCGCCACCCAGCGATGCGCCGTAAAGCAGCACTTTTTGCGCTGGGATTTTCTGCTCGCCTATGATCCAGTCATATCCCGCCTCGGCGGCGGCGTAACAGCCGGCCTCGCTCGGGCTGCCCGCGCTTTTGCCGTAGCCCGGATAATCGACGATCAGCACCGACACGCCAAGAATATCATGCAGTTTGATGATTGACACGCCACGATGACTCAGGTTTCCCGCATTGCCGTGGCAGTAGAGCATCGCGCCCTTGGCATCCTTGGAAGTGCACCACCAGGCATGGATTTTCGTACCGTCTTTGGCGGTGAGCGTCACATCGGTGATCGTCGGCATGGGACGCGTTCGTCCCGACGGCGCGGCAGGTGGATCGATCCAACTTTGCCCGACCGTGGTCGGGTGGAAGAGCAGACGATTTTCGAGAAACATCAGCATAACGGCCAATCCCACATACGCGCAGAGCAGATAGAGGACGACACGCACCCACGTTTGATGCCAGAGCGCGGACTTCGGTTCTGGAGCGGACGTTTTCATGATTGCGCCTTCTGGTTTTCCGCTTGCGGCTAAACCGCAGTTCGCCGGCGTTTTCGCACATAGCCCCACGCTGCCGGGCCGAGGATCGCCAGCCAGCAACCGATCGGCAGCCAATCGCCGACCACGGCATACAGACTCGCTCGCCGATCGATCGGCACCGACGCGTTGACGACGCCGGCGACCTGTTTGAATTTGCTCCAATCGCCACTCGGCATCTCCGGGTAGCGCATCGATTCATCGCGAATGTTCCACACGGGCGGTTCCGTGCCCGCGTAATGGGTCTGCTTGAGCACTCGGCCATTGCCGTCGATGACCACGGAGATGCCCATATTCACGGCGCGAACCAAGGCCCGCCGGCATTCGACCGCGCGGAATCGGCTGACGGCTAAGTGCTCTTCGTGTTCGTAGGTTCCGTCAAACCAGCCGTCGTTGGAGATGTTGACGAGAAAATCGACTGGCGGGCCATCGTGGCTATCCTCCAAATATCGCCGAGCGAGGAAGGCGTCGCTGTCCTCGAAGCAGATTAATACGCCGAACGTGTGCTTGCCGACCTTGAACCGCGTGAACTTTTCGCCCGGCTGCACGCTGTAATCATATTCATAGGGTGCGAAGGCGTTCATGAACGGTATCCAGTCCTTGAGAGGCACATACTCGCCGAACGGGACGCGGTGCATCTTGTCGAAGCGATCGGTCACCTTACCTTTTTCGTTCAAGTAGATCGCCGAGTTGTAGCGTTTGTGTTTGCCGTAATCATCGAGATAATGCGAGTTCATTCCGATCAGTTGCGGAATGTTATTGCACGCCTTACTAATGCCGGCGAGGCGGTCGCGAATGCCAATCTCGAGATCGCGCCATTCCGCCGGCAGGCGCTCGGCGGGAAACTTGGGCGATACCTGGAACCACGGCGCCGGGTAGCTCGTTTCCGGCCAAATGACGAGGTCGGGCAGCCGCTCGAAATTGTGCGTTGCGCGAGCGCAGAGCGTCGAGAGATGCTTCTCGGCGTCATGCGCGGAACAGCCGTCGTTGTCCGGATCGCCGGCATCATTGCGTATACGCTGATCGAGATTGCTCTGCAACAGGCAGATGATCGGACCCTGCGTGAACCGCGCGTCGTTCATTCGCATAACGCCATACGCGAAAACACTGATTAGCAGAAACGACAGAGCCGCGCCTTCGAGGATCATATTGCGGCGAAACGTCCAGTCCTGAAGGAACCCGCGATTGAGCAGTTCGACGCTCGCATATTGGCGGTGCGGCTCGAGTTCCTGCTGCTGAAACCACTGCTTGATTTCCGGCTGTTGATAGAGAAAGTCGAACAAGAATCCATTGACGGCGGCGACGACGAGACTGACGCCGTAGACGCCGGCGAGATCGGCGATCTGGATCATCGGCAGCCAGTGGTGCTGCGTATGCGCGAGGTAGAACCACGCGAATCCGGTCAGCAGAAACGACCGCACATATTCCAGCGCAACCCAGATCAACGGCACGGTGACAACCATCGGCAGGCGGCGGCGATCCAGCCAGCGAATCCCGAACAACGCCGCGGGCATGTACAACGAGCAATAGACCGCAAGCGCTATCCATGTGAAGTACATTCGCCAGTCGGCCACGCGCATCCACTGCAACGTCGGCACGAAGAACGCCAGACCGGTGAGCCACGCACAAAGATACAACACCTTCGGCTTCGCTTGCGCACGCACCAACAACAGGAACGGCACCAGCGCGACCCAGCCGAAAATATAGCCCAGCGAGAGCGGGTAGAACGACAGCCAAAGCAACCCGCCGCTAAGCAACGCGGCGCCTACTAGCAACCGTGTCCCGCGCGCAGCCGAGGCCGGCGCCGTTTTGGTCGCCGGTTGCGGCATCGGCGCGGGAGCCACCGTGGTTATTGCTGTTGGTTCCATGATTCCTATCGCCATTGCGGACCTCCTTGCCCGGAATATTACTGTTCTCCGCTTGCGGCTTAGCGCTCGCGCGGCATGTCTTGAGCGCTAAGCCGCAAGCAAAAATCATCAATGCATATCTTCCACCCGCAGCACCGCCAGCGCTTGCCCCGCGCGATGTACATGATCGCCTTCAGGCAACAACGCAAACGCGTTCGCCGACAGCACACCGCGCAGGTCCGGTGAACCGAACCAGGCGATCGGCTCCACCGTCCAGCCGGCGTCGGTGAGCGTCAATCGCGACGGAAAGTACGTTGGCCGATCGGTGCGGTACGGATGATCCTTCACGAGCCGAGCGTTGACCCAACTCGGTCCTGGCGGCCGCCCCATCATCACATGCAATGCAGGCCGAACGAACAACTCGAAGCAGACCAGCGAACTGACGGGATTGCCTGGCAGCCCGAAAACCAGCCGTGGCGGTCGGATGCCGAACAGAATCGGCTTGCCCGGCTTCATCGCGACTTTGTGGAACAACGCCTCAACGCCGAGTTCCGCCAACACCCCAGGCACGAGATCGAGCTTGCCCGCGGAGACACCGCCGGAGAGGATCAGCATGTCTGCGTCTAGGCCCTGTAAGATTTTCGCACGCAAGTCGTCGGCGTTATCGCGGGCGATGCCCAGGAACATCGGCTCGCCACCGGCGCGGGCGACCTGGCCGAGCAGCATCATGCCGTTGCTATTGCGAATTTGCCCCGGCCCCGGCTTCTGACTCGGCTCAACAATTTCGTCTCCCGTGCTAAGAATCGCCACCCGCGGCCTGGGCTGAACTCTGACGACATCGCGCCCGACCGATGCCAGCACGCCGAATTCCTGCGGACGTAAGGTCGCACCGGCGTGCACGACGACCTCACCGACCCGCATTTCCTTGGCCCGCTCGAGAATATTCAAGCCAGCCTTGGCACGCGGTTCGTTGATGCGCACACGCTGGTTTGGCAGAATTTCACAGCGTTCGATCATGACGACGGCGTCGGCCCCGCGCGGAAGCGGCGCCCCGGTCATGATGCGCGACGCCTGCCCGAGTTCCACGACCTTCGTCGGCACCGTGCCGGCGGGTATCTCTTCGATGATCGCCAATTCCGCGTGCCCACCTTGCAAATCGCCGGCACGCAGCGCGAAACCGTCCATCATCGCTTTGTCGAACGGCGGCGAATCGACATCGCTCGCCACATCCTCCGCCAAGCGCAGCCCGAGCGAACTCGCCAACAGCCGGGCCGAAATCGGCATCAGCGGTTTAGCGTTCGACAGCACGATCTCCAGAGCTTGCGCAACGGTGAGCATGGAGTAGATTCTACCATTTCACGCAACGACGTGCCTAGCCCGATTCATCCGAGAGTGTGTCTCTGGATTTTTGGCCATAAGAAAAACAAAGAGCGAAGAGCGAAGTGAGAAAAAACGGCAAGTATCCTTTTCGCTCTTCGCTTTTCCCTCTTCGTACTTTGAATGTGCTCTGCCATAATTGAAAGGCGTACAGGCGCACCCCGCCACAAAACTGGGCTGGCAATGCCGTCGGGATTCCGCTAGACTTCACACCTATCACCTTGGGAGCAAGGTGCGAGAAGGTTTATCGGCATGGACGACCAACGCAAAACATTGACGAATCACGCTCGGCGCATATCGCCGTTGTTGCTGATTTGCATGACGGGCTGCAGCGATTTTTCGCAGCATCGCTTTGGCGGCATTCGACGCGAATCGCCCAAGGTCGCCGGTCTCGTGCATCCTGCCCCATCGCTGGCGATTCCCAATCCACCTACGGCATCCAAGTCGCCCGCGAATTCCGAAATTAAGCCTGCGGGTTTCCTGCCAGAGCCCAAGTTCTTTCCTCCAGGATACACGAAGATCCCGGTGGGAAACAGCACCTTCAATTTCACGACACCGCAGTTTGGCGGATATCAGCCAGTTGGCGACAATCCACTTCGAATGCTTCACACGCGTGCCGTCAAGACTTATACCGGCATGGATTCGTACAACTATCGTTTCACTCGGCGCGAGAGCGTCGGCGGGAAACTCCAGCCCGAGGAGTTGATCCTCGTCAAGATTCGCCGAAAACCTTTCAGCGTCAGCCTGAAATGGCTCGGCGACGAAGGCAAGGGCCGCGAGGTGATGTACATTGACGGCAAATTTGGCAGCAAGCTGCAGATTCTCACCGCGCCAGACGAAGTCTTCCCTTTTGCCCCACCGACGCGTTTTAGTTTCGCTCCGAATGATGCGATGGTCAAATCGAAATCTCGCCATTCGATCACCGAATCCGGGTTCGGCAACCTCATCGACAATTTCGGCCGACTCGTCGCCGGGATCGAAGCAGGCGACGCCCGGGTCGGCACGGCGAAATATCTCGGCATGATCGAGCGAAAGGAATTTCCCCGCCCTGTCGAAGCTGTGCACCACAATCTGCCGCCCGGCGCTGACCCCGATCTGCCCAAAGGCGGACAACGCTGGTGGTACTTCGACGCCAACCACGGCCTGCCCGTGCTCGTCATCACGCATGACGAGACCGGCGAAGTCGAATACTACCGCCACGATCTCATCCAATGGCCCGCCCGGCTCGACGACCTGGATTTCGATCCCGATCGCATGGGCAAAAAACAGTAATATATCTCGCGAAACAATGTCGCTATGCCCTTATTTCCGCTTGCGGCTTAGCGCTCGCGCAACATCTTCTGAGCGCTCAGCCGCAAGCGGAAACACCAAGTTCCGACCGGAGATCGACTGATGAAACGCATCGTTTTCGCGTTGCTCCTGCTGCTCCACTTTCAACCATCCAGCGAATCGATAGGTCAGCCGGAGAATGAGGACATGAAACTCGAACGCCGATTCAAGCAGTACCTCGACGCCGAGTTCAAAGCCCATCCGCTGTTCGCGACACGCTCGGGCAATCACGACTACGACGATAAACTCGACGACATTTCTCCCGCGGCGCGAAAGAAAGCGATCGCCTCAACGCGGACAACGCTCGACGAGTTGACTAAGGAAATCGACACTAAGAAGTTATCCCGATCCGCGCAGATCGACTATGAAATATGGCAACACGAGCTGAAAAAGGAAATCTGGCTTGCCGACAACTCCGATCGTTTTGCCGCCGATCCGCGGATTTACAACGACTTCATCACCGAGAGCGTCTATTCGTTGTTGACGCAATCGACGCTGCCTTTGCCCGTCAACGTCCGCAATGCCGTGTCGCGCATTCGGCAAATTCCGAAGATCGTCCAGGCGGCCCGCGAGAGCATCAAGAATCCACCCAAAGTGTTGACCGAAGTCGCACTCAAGCAGAACAAAGGCGCGATCGCGTTCTACGATTCGGCCATCTTCGCACTCGTCGGTGAGGAAGCGAAAAACAGCGAACTGAAAGCGGCATGCAAGGCGGTTGTGCCCGTGCTGCGCGAGTACCAAAAGTTCCTTGAAGCGGACGTGCTGCCTCGTTCCACCGGCGAATGGCGTATCGGCAAGAAGCAATTCGCCGACAAGCTCGTGCTCGAACTTGACGCAGGTGTCACGTCGCAAGAAGTGCTGAAGGAAGCCGAGGACGAAGCCGTGCGCGTCGAGACCGAGATGTACGTCATCGCACGCCAACTCTGGAAGCAAGTCTTCCCGGCCAAAGTCATGCCCGTTGATGACGACAAAGGCCGACGCGAGACGATTCGCCTCGTGCTCAACGAAACCAGCAAGGAGCACGGCAAACCCGCGAACCTCGTGCGCGATGCCATCGCGGGTGTGGACAAGATCAAGAGCTTTATCAAGGACAAAGACCTGCTGCGGCTGCCGAACCCTGATCGCTGCCAGATCATCGAGATGCCGGAGTTTCAGCGTGGCTTTTCGATCGCGTATCTGAACCCCGCGCCGCCGATGGACCCGAAAGCGTCGAGCTATTATGCCATCGCCCCGCCGCCGAAGGAATGGGACAGTTCCCGCGTGACGAGTTTCATGCAGGAATACAATCAGCACATCTTGCAAATTCTTACGATTCACGAAGCCTACCCAGGCCATTACGTGCAGTTGGAGTACGCGAATCGGCATCCGTCGCTGATCCGCAAAATCCTGTCGTCGGGTGTTTTCGCCGAGGGCTGGGCGGTTTACATGGAAAAAGTGATGCTCGACGAAGGCTTCGGCGACGGCGATCCGAAGCTGCGGTTGCATCAGCTCAAATGGTATCTTCGAGCCGTGTGCAATGCGATCCTCGATTACAAGATGCACTGTACCGACATCAGCGACGAGGACGCCGTGCTGTTCCTGGTACTGCGTGCGTTTCAATCGGAAGCGGAGGCGATTTTGAAAGTGCTGCGCGCCAAGCAAAGTAGCTGCCAGCTATCCACGTACTTCGTGGGCCGCATGGCGTTTCAGCGCGTCCGGCGAAGCGTGCAGAACGAACTGGGCGAGCGCTTTGAGCTAGGCCGATTCCACGAAGCGGTGCTGGATCATGGCAGCATCCCGGTGAAGTATCTGCCGGAGGTGACGCGAGAGCGGTTGAAGCGGGGGCGGTGATGGGTTTTCGGTTTCTCCGCTTGCGGCTTAGCGCTCGCATGGGATATTACGAGCGCTAAGCCGCAAGCGGAAATTCACGGCCGCTGGCTTATTCGGCTGATTCCGCTCCCGGTTTAATGGTCACGCGCATCGTCACGCCAGATCCCTCTCGATGTCCGCGTGATCGTGCATCCGCCCTGCCTTGACGTCGGCCAAACTCGCTTGAAACATCGACAGCGCATTGGGGTCTTGCAGGATGTCGAGTGTTTCCAGAACAGCTTCCATCAATTCCATATCAACGACAGCAAAGGCTTTCTTGTTGTGCCTGGTGATCCAAATCAACGGATCGTCTCGCAGCCGCACATCCAACTTCGAGAATTGCTTCCGTGCCTCAGAGATGTCGAGCGTAGCTGTAGTTGTCATGTTTTTACCCGCATTCCGTGCAAATGGAAATGAATTGTAGCGGGAAAAACAGCACCAGCCTGCTTTATTGTACAATACGTTCGGGTCTTCGAGCGAGATAAAGCGCAGCGATTGGTGCGGAGAACAGCCGGAATTCAAAAGGGCTATCTGATGAGTATTGTTCTTTTTTTTCTCGCACTTCTTTTCGTTTACTCGTACCTCTCCTTTCGTGGGCGGGCCAGGGAACGAATCGATGAAGAACACTGGAATAAACAACATCCGCCAATTTCCGATGCGGAGTTTGTCGCCATGTGTAAACCTGGCGTCAACCCGGCGGTAGCGTTAAGGGTGCGCAGAATCGTTTCGGAAAATTTCGGCATTCACTACGATCGAATCTACCCGGCGGATAGCTTTAGGGAAGATTATGGCGTTGATTAACACTACAGCGCTACGTCAGCTGATGTCAGCTGCCAAGGATTTTATATAACCTCCTTCAAGCCAAGGAGGTGCGGCATGACGCCAGATCAGATGGTTGCGTTGGGCGGAGCGTTCTCCGTTTACTTGGAAATCTATGCCCGTTGCT
>CAMAUE010000082.1 GCA_945861245.1 Singulisphaera sp. GP187 | reverse complement strand
TTAGGATCGCTGAAAAAATAACTTCCGTGCCAAACCGCAACCTTGCGATATTGTAACGTTTTTGGGCGTGCGTCGCAGCTGCTGGTCGTGGTAAGGTAATGTCCCCTATTCCATCCATGATCCAGGATCCAAGGAGGGACCATGAAACCTTACTCGAAAGACGTTGAACTGGCGATGGTGACCTTCTTCCTTTCCTTGCGTGAAAAGGATAAACGCCGCTATGCCGCGGTGGAGGCGGCCAAACTCGGAGTTGGCGGCGTACCCTTCGTCGCCAAGTTGCTTGGCATCGATCCCAAAACGATTCGCCAAGGCCAAGCGGGTCTCTACAACCTACCGAACGTTCCTCCTGGGGACGTGCGGAAAAAAGGGGCGGCAGAAAGCGAATAATCGAGGCTTGTCCCGAGATCATCGGTCAGTTTCACGAGGTGCTGCAGGATAATACCGCTGGCGACCCCATGAACGACGAGGTGATTTGGACCGATTTGACGGCCACCGACGTTGCCAAACGCCTCGCCGAAACGGGTACGCCGGTGAGCGTGCATGTTGTCGAGCAATTGTTCGAGGTGACTGGGTTCGGCCGCCGACAAGCCCAAAAAACCTGTAGCATGGGTGAGCATCCGGACCGGAATGCTCAGTTCCTGCGGATTGCCGAATTCAAAAAAGAGTACTTCGATTCGCTCAACCCGCTGCTGAGTATCGACACCAAGAAGAAGGAACTGCTGGGCAATTTTTACCGCGACGGCAAGTTGTTTACCAAAGCAACGATCGGAACCTTCGACCACGATTTCCCGAGTTTTGCGAAAGGTGTGGTGATCCCGCATGGCCTGTACGATCTGAAGCTCAACCGTGGCTACCTCCATCTGGGAACCAGCCACGACACCAGCGAGTTCGCTTGCGATGCTTTGGAGGATTGGTGGTGGCGGTTCGGTCGGCTCCTGTATCCCCAGGCGACTACGCTGCTGCTGTTGTGTGATGGCGGCGGCAGCAACAGTTCGCGGACCTATTTGTTCAAGGCGGCTTTGCAGGCGATGGTGAATCGCATCGGCTTGCCGGTGCGGGTGGCTCATTACCCGCCGTATACATCGAAGTACAATCCGATCGAACACCGTTTGTTCCCCCACGTGACACGCGCGTGCCAGGGGGTGATGTTCAAAAGCGTGGCCCTCGTCAAAGAGTTGATGGAAAAGACCCAGACGCGTACAGGCCTGAACGTCGTCGTCGATATCCTGGATCGGGTTTATGAAACGGGGAAGAAGGTCGCCGAAGAGATCAAACGAACTTTGAACATTCTACGCGACAGCATCCTCCCGCTTTGGAATTACCAAATGTTGCCGATCTCAAAATTTTCTTAGAGTTTGGCACGGAAGTTATTTATTCAGCGATCCTATTCCACACTTTTGTGATTCTAACCATCTTGCGGGCAATTGGAATGAGAAAAACGTGAATCCGACCGCGAAACCTGAGTCGCCGCAGCCGCCGAAGTTGCTCGATCAGGTCGCGGGGAAGATACGGCTTCGGCACTAGCTCGAAGCGCACCGAGTCGGCGTATGTCGATTGGATCAAGCGGTTGATTTTGTTTCATAATATATTCCACACGGTTGAAAATGTCGCATTTTCGGACGAATCGAATCGGTTCTGAGCCGCGACCGTGAGGGAGCGGCCGACAGGATGCCGTGCGTTTTCTGTCGGCCGCTCCCTCACGGTCGCGGCTCGGAAAAACAACAATCCCATCCGCCGAAGGTATAGTCCGTGGGGCAGGCTAGAAAGCCGGCTCCACGGGCCATTGGCTGTCGTATATACCTTGAGCGGTTAGAAATGACATTTTGAAAGGACGGCCCTGAGCCGTTCCGCCTTTGTGCCAAATCAGGCCGCGTGGAATATAAACGGGGGATTCAAACTGCATGCACGTCTCCCCTTTCTCCCTGGGATTCGTGGCCAACATCCCATATAAAGTGCAAAAAAGGCCGAAAACGTGCCAAACCGCTTGGCCATCGGCTGTTGGCCAAGCGGTTGTTTATGCACCGACCCTGGCGACGAGTGTGATCGCGGCGGTTTCGGTGCGCAGGATGCGTGGGCCAAGGTTGACGGCTTGCCAGCCATGAGCGATGGCGTACGTTACCTCGGCGTTGGTGAGGCCGCCCTCTGGGCCGACGATGAGGCGGATCGCGTTGGCGGTTGTCGTCAGCGGTTGGGGTTGGGCGTCGTAGGGATGGGCGATCAGGCCGATTTCGGTCGGTTGTCGACTTTCGGCATAGGCGGCCACGGGCATGGGGTCGGTGATCGACATCAGCACATTGCGTCGGCATTGCTTGCTTGCTTCGATGACGTAACGCTCCAGCTTCTCCCGTTTGCCGTCGCGCGGGTAGTTTGCCGAGTGTTCGCATTCGATCGGCGTGAAGCTGGCGACGCCGAGTTCCGTCAGCTTTTCGACGAGGAACTGCACGCGGTCGCCTTTGGGTAGGGCGACGCCGACGTGGATTGGCGTTTGGCGTTCGCGTTGGGGCGATTCGATGGCGATGATTTCGAGCGTCACCTCGCGGCGGTCGGCGTAGAGGACACGTGCGGGGTATTCATGGCCGTCGCCGTTGAATAGGTAGACGGCGTCGCCGGCGCGGAGTCGGCATACCGTGGCAAGATGGTGAGCCTCGGGGCCGTCGAAATGCATCGAACCGGGAGCTAACGGCAAACTGACGTAAAATCTTTCCGACATCTATGATAGAGTATACATCGGACCTTACCAGGACGAGAGTAGATCGTCCCTTCTTTTGCTGAATGGATTCGCAAGTTGGGATGGGGCAACATGTCGAAGCACACAAAAGACAGCTCTCAGCAAACGACCAAGCAGATGCTGGACGAGCTGGATGCGTTGATGGAGAGGATGCTGGCGCTCCCGGTCAGTCAACCTGACGCCGTGGCGCCGTTTCCGAAATCCGTGGTCAAAGGTCCGACATTGGCAGCCACGCTGACACTGTTGGAACGGCCGCCGGCGCCGAATCCGACTCCGGCAACCGTGCCCGTCACGGCGCCGCCTGCGGATTCGCAGGGTTGGCATGACCACCCGATTTTGAATCCTCCACACTTTACACAAGCCGGTCAGGAATCGCTGACGGCACCTGAGCCGAGCGACCAGCCCGTACCGTTGACAAATGCGGTGCTGCCTCCGAGCGCACTCGCGCGGATGGAACCGTTGCTTGCGGGGCTTCCCGATTTGTCAATGCCGAAGGTAACCGGTTGGCTCTATCTTCCGCTGGTGTGGTTGAACGAGTTATTCGATGGCGTGACATCGATTGCTTGGGGCACAGGCTGGATTCGTATGGCCGGCGGGCGGCGGTTCTTGGGATTTTCGGGAATCGCGTTGTTCCTCATTGCGCTCGGCTGGGCGCTGGTCGATTGGAGGGGCTGGAACTGGTAGTGTGAGTTCATAAGGTAGTGGTGAGCGGCTGTGGGTGCGAACTTAGGAAAAAGCCGCCGAGCGCCAAATATCCCTTTTTCGCGAACGAAATACACCCTGGCATAAGTTCGTCGTTGCCTTGAGATGCGGTTACTTGGAGTTTCAAGATCATGAGTTCGGCTCCGATTGCCAATCCATCATCCGCGCCACGGGAGCCTGAACCATGGGCCGCTTTTCTCAGCTACCTGATTCCCGGTTTGGGACAAATCGTGCAGGGGCGGTATGGTAAGGGCACGCTATTCATGGCGTCGCTGCTGGGCATGTTCATGCTTGGCCAAGGGATGGGCGATTGGAGCAACGTCTACGTCTATGCCGAGTCGAATGACCCGAACCGTGGCCCAAAGACGGCGGGGGCGCTAATGAACCGCTGGCATTATGCCGGGCAGTTCTGGATCGGCGTCGCGGCCTGGCCGGCGCTGGTGCAACATTTCGAGGTCTGGGTTCCTGGCCGCGATACCTACCCGCTCGTCAACAATTTTCAACGGATGCCCCGGGAATCCGACGTCAACATTCTGTTTCAGAACAGTGATAAAACGCCAGACCTTGGTTGGGTGTATACGGTGATAGCGGGCATGTTGAATTTGCTCGTGATCTATGACGCTTACGCCGGGCCGATGTTTCCCGCCATCACGCGCAAGCCGGACGGCAAGACGGACCCGACTCCCACGACGGAAGCGAAGACGGAGGGAGCGGCATGATCCTGTTCGCCATGTCAATCTATTGGCATCTGCCGTTCATGCTGCTCGTCATCAGCCTGGTCTATAGTGCGACGCGCCATGAAGATTGGGACGACATCCTCGTGGAGGCATTTCGCTGGGGCATCCGCATGTTCGGCTTCATGGCCATCGTCGGCGTGGTGCTGTTCGGCGTGACGTGGCTGTTTTTGCGGTAGTGGAAAATAGCGATCGTGCTCGACTACGGCGACGCGAAGAACGCTCGCCGAAGCGAATAATCCAACCTAGAATCGACCTGGATGCCTTGACACCCTCATGTCATCAGTTATAATTCACTTGCGGTTGGGAGGGCTGCATTAGCGGTTCGCTGGAGTATCACACTCCACCCGGCTGCATTTTTTTATGTATCTCCTTTATCTCGACGATTCAGGGTCCGCAAACAACAAATCTGAGAACTATCTCGTTCTTGGCGGCATAGCCGTTTTTGAGCCGCAAGTTTATCATTTTACCAAAGAACTAGACCAATTAGCCAAGAACTATGATGCCAGTGATCCGCATTCCGTCGAGTTTCACGCTTCCGAGATCTTTGGCGGTAGGGCTGGTCCCTGGAAAACCATAGCGAAGGATGCTCGCATCAAAGCAATAAAGAGCGTTCTCTCCATTTTTGCGAGTTCATTCGACTCGGCGAAAGCCTTTGCATGCGCTGTTCACAAGGGTTCGTTTCCTGGTCGAGATCCGATGGAATTGGCATTTGAAGATTTGTGTGCACGTTTTGATCGCTTCCTGACCAATTTGAACGACCGCGAAGGAAGCAACCAGCGAGGGATCATCATCCTGGATGAGAGCACTCATGAGACCACCCTTCAAGGCTTGGCAAGAAAATTTAATCGGTGGGGAACGCAATGGGGAGCGATTCGCAATATTGTCGAAGTGCCATTGTTCGTCGATTCAAGAGCTTCCAGGTGCATTCAGGTTGCCGATCATGTTGCGTATTCGGTGTTCAGGAGATACGAAGCCGGCGATACGAGCTACCTGGATTTGTGTCTTCACAAGGTTTGATTCGGATGGTCGAACAATTCACGGATTGAGCCACAAGATTCTGAATCCAACTTGCATGTGCCAGGCATGCGTCAGTCGGAGAGTGTGATTACCTGAAGCGCATTTCCATCGACTAAACGAAATCCGGACGCTGTTTGTGGCCAATCCTATGAGCGATTCCTCCGCTGACACTTTCCGCTGGCAGGCATTTTTTCAGCATGCTGGGCAACCGGTATTTCTGCTCAATCGGCGTCGGCAAATCCTATTCGCGAATCGGGCCTGGGAAACGTGCACCGGGTTGAAGCTCGCGGAAGTCCGCGGGCGCTCGTGTCGTCGCCGGGCCGGCATGACCAAGCTCGACCGCGCGGAAGCGATACTCGCCGCCTGCGCCCCGCCGATCGAAGCGGTGCATGGGCAGACACGGCAAAGTCGGCGTCGCGTTCCTGGCAGTGCCGATTGGTGGGAGATTCAGTTCATTCCGTTGGTTGGCCCGGAACACCTGCTTGGTATCCTTGGCATCATTCGCGTGCTGCCCGGTCCGACGGCGCCGGCATTCAGCCTGCCGCCGAAACTTAACACCCTACGCGATCGCCTGGCGTCGCGCCACCGAATCATCGATTCCGCCGAATGCTCGCCAGCCGTGGCGCGGATGTACGCTCAGGCCAGGCTCGCCGCCGACATGGACGTACCGATCAGCATCGTCGGTGAAACCGGCACAGGCAAAGAATGGCTGGCGCGAGCGATCCATCAGCTCAGCGCGCGTCGGCACCATGCGTTCGCCTGTCTCGACGCCGACAAGATTCCGGCTGAGTTATTAGGCGACGTGTTGTTCGGTTTGCGCAGCCGACAGCTGGCGCTGGGCACAGTCTATTTGCGTTCGCCAGGTTCGTTGCCAAGAGAAATTCAAGAACAGCTGGCGGAGGTATTGCGTGCGAAAGAGATCGCCGAGTTCCCGCGCATAATCGTCGGCCACGACCGGGAGCCGCGGGCGACGATGCAGGCCGGGCGCTTGCTGGCGACGTTCCATTTCGCCGCCAGTGCGCTGACGATCGAGGTTCCGCCGTTGCGCGAACGATTGGATGAGTTGGATCGCTTCCTCGAGATTTTCATCCAACGCGCCGGCGAATTACAGCCGCACGCGGTGGCGGGAGTGGCCAAGGAAGCGCTGAACACGTTGCGAGGCTACCCGTGGCCTGGCAATCTTCGCGAACTTCAGCAAGTCGTGTCCGACGCCTGCCAGCGTGCCCAGACAGAGCGTATCGAACTTGCCGATCTGCCGTTCTATTTGAAGCAGGGCAAGCTGCCCGCGGAGAGGCGCTTGCCACTCGACACGTTGTTGGAGCAAGTGGAGCGTCGTCTGATTGCGTTGGCGATGCGCCTGACGCAAGACAACCACACGCGAGCCGCCGAGCTGCTGGAGATTTGGCGTCCGCGATTGCTACGACGGCTCGAAAAATTTGGCGGCAACCAACAATAGTCTCCCTATATAGTGTACTCAATCACAAAAAGCGGCATCCGAAAATCCACCATGCAACAAACACAAATCCTGACCTATGGGCTGACCGGCATCGCTAGCGAGCGATTGCGCGAATTGGCGACAGCGCGGCGGATTTGGTTGCGCGAAACGAATCAGACAGCCGCGTGCCAAAATCTGTTGCAGTCGGCCCCGACGTTGTTGATTGTGCAGATGGGCCGAGATTTGGAGCGCGAGTTGGCGCTTGTCGGAATCGCACACGATTGCGTGCCGAGTGCTGCGATTGTCGTGATCGGCGAGACGGATAGCGCCGGCCTGGCGGGCTTGGCGTGGGAGTTCGGCGCAACCTATGCGTTGTTTCCGCCGACGCCGGTGGAGCGTCTGAACGAAATCGTGAACTTCACGCTGCGGGAGAGGACGCCATGACGACCGGCAAGAATCGGCGTGTGGTCGAAACGCATTGGCGTGGCGTGGAGATGCCGGCCGTGCTGGAGACGCGTTGCACGGGCTGCGGTTGGTGCGTCGAGGTCTGCCCGACACAATGCCTGGCGATGGGAGCCCATTTGCCGAGCCTGCCTCGGCCACTCGATTGCGTGAGTTGCACGCTATGTGCGTTGGTATGCCCGGCGGATGCGATTGAAATGCGGATTGTTTAGCCGTTCGCCTTTGGCGAGCGCGGACTTGTCGATTTCAGTCCGCGCTCGCCAAAGGCGAGCGGCTAAACGGGAGACGTGTTACTTCTTGTCGCCCGTTTTGTCCTTGGCCGGAACCTCGACGCCCTTTGTCTTCAGATACTTGGCACGTTGGTCGTCCGTCAGCACCGCGAAGACGTCCTTGTACTCTTGGTTCTTCAGATCCTTGGCCTTCTTTTCGAGTTCGACGATCTTTGCCTTGAAGTCGGCTTGGATGCCGTACACTTTCGATTTTTGCTCAGCCGACAGATTCAGATCCTTGAACCCGGCAGGCAGAAATCCCTTGGCTTTTTCCTTCTTGTCTTTGTCCTGCGATTCGCCCGTGCTGACGAGCAGCGAAAGGGCGAGCAATAACGAAGCGCACACACCAGACAGGCGTAGCATGGTTTACCTCGGAAAATGGATCGTGACGGATTGTTCCCGCGCGGGTTGGGATAAGTAAATTCTACCCGACTCGGTTGGTCGGCGTCAACGAAAATACCGAATTATTTCGACATATTTCTCGCCAGCGTCTCCAAGTCTCCCATACCAATTCCTCGCCGAGTGACTAGAATTTCGTTTACCTACCAACTGCCTTCACGTAATCTTAACAAGAGGTAATGTAAAAAACGCGAGGATAATTCCACTCGCAATTCTGGAGGCTACTAGTGATCACACGTCTTTTCTCCGCAATACTCGCAACAACGCTACTGACAACGTTCGCGCCGACTTTCGCCCGTGCGCAATCGAAATCCGAAGTCAAAGCCGCGCCGATGTTGAAACGTGACGATGTCTTCACGCCGGGCAAAATCTGGTCGATCCACCTACGCATCGGTGCCAAAGACTATCCCGCGATGAACCCCAAAGGTGGCGGTATGTTCGGGTTCCCTTTCCCCAAGAAGGATGAGGCCCCGCCTAAAAAGGACGAAAACAACCCCAACGCCGACACGCACAAGAGCAAGGCCTTTGGCATGGAGTTCCCGTGGGTGAAAGGCGATTTGGAATTTGAAGATGCTATCGTCAAGGAAATCGGCATCCGCTACAAGGGCAACTCCACTTACAAATCTTCCGAGAATAATCCCAAACGTCCGCTCAAGCTCGACATCAACCATTTCCACAGCGAACAGAAGCTGCATGGCTTATCCGGGTTCAGCCTGGGTAACAACGTCATGGACCAGACACGCCTGCGCGAGACATTAGCGTATTCGCTCTTCCACGCGGTCAAGCTACCCGCGCCGCGCACGGCCTTTGCGAAGGTCCATCTCACCGTGCCCGACAAGTACGATCGCACCTACATCGGCCTGTACACGCTCATCGAGCCAGTCGATAAGCCATTCCTGCGCGAGCATTTCAAAAACGACAACGGCATGTTGCTCAAACCCGAACGCGTTCAGGGCATCATGTACCTCGGCGATAACTGGGCAGCCTACAACGACAAGTACAACCCGAAACGCGAACCGACCGGCGCCCAGAAGAAGCGCTTCATCGAGTTCGCCAAGCTCGTCAACACCGCCGACGATGCGACATTCAAAGCGAAGATCGGCGACTACCTTGATGTCGATGGTTTCCTGCGTTATGCCGCCGTCAATAGTTTGCTCGTCAACATCGACAGCTTCTTCGGCTTGGGGCATAACTATTTCCTTTATCTGCACCCAAAGACGAAGCAATTCCACTTCATTCCGTGGGACATGGACCTCGCATTTGGCGGTTTTTTCTTCGCTGGCCCGGATCAGATCGATTGGAGTATCGCCAAGCCGTACACCGGAAACAACAAGCTCACGGAGCGGGTATTAGCCATCGGAATCTACAAGGATACTTACCGCAGTCACCTCAAGACCTTGACTGAAAAGACGTTTAATGCAAAAATCATGGGAGAGAAGATCGTAAAGTTGGAAGCGATTGTTAAAGACGCGATCGCCAAGGAACCGTCGTCGCCCAGCAAAGGCTTCGGGTTCGGTCCGCCCGGTGGCATGGGGAAACAAGATCTGCGAAACTTCATCGCCAAGCGTACGGATTCGGTGATCGCCCAGCTTGACGGGAAATCGCAGGGTAAAGAACTTGCCGGCATGAACTTTGGCAAAGGCCCACCAGGCGGGTTCGGCAAGGGACCATTCGGGTTCGGGCCAGGTCAGCAACTGGCGAAACCGATCATGGAGCAGGCCGACACCGACAAGAACGGCAAGCTCGCGCGCGATGAATTCCGCCTGGCTGCGGGGCGCCTGTTCAAAGCTGCAGGAGGCGACGAAAAGACGCCGGTAAGTCAGAAGGAACTTGTGGAGACAATCGAGCGTATCCTGCCGCCGCCGCCGGGCTTCGGCGGGTTCAAACCGCCTCCTCCGCCCAAAGGTTTCGGCCCTGCCAAAGGAATCGTCGGCGCGATGTTCAAAGTGCTGGGCAGCGATCCGAGCCAAAAGGTCTCGCGCGACGATTTTCTTGCTGGCGCCGAGAAATTGTTCAAACAGTGGGACAAAGACAACACCGGCACGATTGACGAGAGGCGCCTGGTGGAAGCGATCAACCAGGTCATGCCCCCACCGCAATTTGGCCCCGGCCCGGGCCCGGGACCATTCCCACCGAAGAAAGATGCGCCGCGATTACCGTAGGCATCACGCCGAGTGTGAGGGTTGCACTATACCATTGCCGGGTGAGTTTGACGCTTTTCCGAGCCGCGACCGTAAGGGAGCGGCCGACATGATGCTGTACGGATTATGTCGGCCGCTCTCTTACGGTCGCGGCTCGGAAATGTTTTTGATCGGTTCGGAAAGGCGACAATTTCTACCGTGCGAAGTATTATCACGAAAGAAATAACCAGGAGCTAGGCAGATGAGCGACGGAATCGTGCCGCCCACGGCAATCGGGGACTTAGCGACGGTGGAATCCGCTCCCCGCTCGGAGATCATCGAAGTCGCAGGTGGTGCCTACACCTGGCAACAATCCGAGGAAGCACTCTCGCCGTCGCTGTGGAAAAATCGCGAAGAACCGGCCTTTGAACTAAAGTTCCAACTCGACCCCGCCAAGGCGGAATTGATCGGCGAATGGGCGTGCGAACACCTCACACCCGATCCGCACTGCCTTCCCGAACTCGGTCACGCCTACTTCGTCCACGGGCTATATTTCGACACCCCGGCATTCGACGTCTACCAACGCTCGCCACGCTACAAACGCAAGAAATATCGCCTGCGCCGCTACGGCGACAATGACATGATCTTTCTCGAACAGAAGCGCAAGAAGAACGGCAAAGTCGCCAAACGTCGTGTGCTTGTTGCCGAGACCGACCTCGAACGATTGCATGCCGATCTCGATCCGCAATGGGAAGGGCACTGGTTCCATCGTCGCCTCGCCGCGCGTGAGCTTGTTCCCAGTTGCCTGATCAGTTATCGTCGCCAGGCCTTTTTCGGAAACAACGCCGAGGGGCCATTGCGTCTGACGTTGGATCGCGATCTTCGTGGGCAGGTCGCGCAACAACTCAAGGTCGAACCGGTGATTGCTGGAATGCAGATGTTGCCAGGCTCCGTTTTGCTCGAGATGAAATATCGCAAAAATATGCCGGCGCTGTTTCGATCTTTGATGTTGGATTTTGGCTTGAATCCCAGCACTGTCTCGAAGTATCGCCACGCGCTTGAGGTTCTTGGCCGAGCGCCGATTGGCGGAGGATCGTCCGATGGGGTTTGAAGACCTGTTCCCAAAAGCAACGCCGACATCCACCGATCTCGCGATCGACGAGCTAATCAAACGCATCGTGTTGGCGCTCGTGCTTGGCGGAATCGTTGCCATCATCTATCGGGCAACGCAACGCAAGGAAGCTCTGCGCGCGCCGACCTTCGGTTCGACGCTCGTCATGCTGTGCGGGTTGATCGCGATCCTTCCGAACGTCATCGGCGAAAGCGCCGCCCGGGCGTTCAGCCTCGTCGGCGTGCTCTCGATCGTTCGCTTTCGCACCGTCGTCGAGGACTCTCGCGATACGGCCTTCGTCATCTTCGTCGTCGTCCTCGGCATGGCGTGCGGGCTTGGCAATCGTGATGTCGCGCTCATCGGGTTGGCGTTCGTAGGACTGACAGCGATCGCGTTGTACTTCGTGAACAAGATGACCGAACCCGTTCACGTCGAGGCCGACTGGTCGCTGCTCTTGCGCGTCGGCATCGCCAAGAACGGCGAACAGCCTTGGGAAGTGATGCTTGCCCAGCATTGCACGCGATTCACCCTGGAGAGCACCGCGACCGCCAAGCAAGGCGCCGCCCTTGACGTCGTCTACAAGCTGCGGCTGAAACCTGGCGTGACGCCATTGCAACTGCTCAACGAGCTCAATCGTATCGAAGGCGTGCAGAATCTCGAACTGAAGAAACAAGGGTGATCGCTGGTTGCCGCTTGCGGCTGAGCGTTCGCACGGGATATTCCGAGCGCTAAGCCGCAAGCGGAATAAAACAATCGGGAAGTGAATTTCTCGCCAAGGAGACCAACATGCACGTAGAATTAAAATACTGATCCATGTGAGGCTATGAGCCAAAAGCCGTCAGTTTGACGAGCAAATTACTGATCGAATACAAGCAACGCATCAAAGGCCTGAAGCTAATCCCGTCCAGTGGCGGGTGTTTCGAGTTATCGCTCGATGGCGAGCTGATCTACTCCAAGCTCAGCACCGGCAAATTTCCCGATGAAACGTCGATGGTCCAAGAAGTCGGTAAACGCCTTGCGAAATGACTGGCGAGCCGAGCCGCGGGAGCGGCCGGTTTGCGGCACGGGACTCAACCGGCTCCTTACGGAGCACGGCTCGCCGGGATAATAGGAGAGCATCATGTTCATTCGCGTTTTCGCTCCGCTGCTTTGTTTGTTTCTCGCGCTCAACGTCCCCGCAGCCGGGCAATCCAAAAAAGTGTTGGCGGAAAGCGAAGCATTTTTCAAGTCGCCCAAGGTCCTCGAAATCGCCATCGAGATCGACAAGAAAAATCTCGAAGCCCTCCGCCGGGAGCCGCGGAAATACGCCAAGGCCACGTTCAAGGTCGGCGACAAGGTTTATCCGAACGTCGGCATACATGTCAAAGGCGCCGCCGGCAGTTTCCGCGGCATCGACGACAAGCCCGGCTTAACGATCAACATGGACAAGTACGACGAGGAGGCTCTCTTCTTCGGCATGGACAAATGGCATCTCGCCAACTCGCTTCAAGACCCCAGCTACGTCTCCGAACTCATCTGTGGCGAATTGTTCCGCGCCGCCGGCGTCCCCGCCTCGCGCGTCAGTCATGCAATCGTAACCATCAATGGCCGTAAGTGCGGACTTTATTACATCAAGGAAGGCTACGACAAATATTTCCTGCGCCACAATTTCAAGGAATCAGACGGCAATTTCTACGACGGCGGGTTTCTGCGCGAAATCGATCAGCCGTTGCAATTGCTGTCGAGCCGCGCCGATGTCAAGGATCGCTCAGACCTGAAAGCGCTCGCCGCCGCTGCTCGCGAAGCGAATCCGCAGCTACGCATGGAGAAGCTGGAAAAAATCCTCGACATGGACAAGTTCATCAGCTACCTCGTCCTCGAATCGATCACCTGGGACTGGGACGGCTACCCGATGAATCGCAACAACTACCGCATCTACCACGACAAGAAAAAAGACAAACTCGTCTTTATCCCCTCCGGCATGGATCAAATGTTCGGCAACCCCGGCGGGCCGCTCATTCCGGGCTTTCAAGGCATGGTCGCGGCGGCCGTCATCAATTCGCCCGAAGGCCGCAAACGCTACTACGCACGCATGGCCGAGATCAACCGCGATGTCATCGACCTCGACAAGATGAATAAACGACTCGACGAGGTGCTGGCGGTGATTCAGCCTGCGTTGACAGCGATCAACAAAGGGGCGGGAGGCGATCTGCCCAATCAGGTCAATCGGCTAAAACAGTCGATGGCCCATCGCTCGAAGTCGATTGAGCAGCAGCTGAAGCCGATTCTGGGCGACAAGGGCGTGCGGTTCGGCGCCCTCGGCGAAATTCGCGGCGGGACGGACCTCGTCCTCGACAATATCCGTTTCGTCGCCGAGAAGCCGGAGGCCAAGGCCACGGGCAAGTTCTATTGGCGGCGTAAAGGCGAGGCGAAGTTCGCCGACGTGCCACTGGAACGACTCGACAAGGAACGCTTCAAGGTGACGCTGCCTGCCGCGGTTACCACGGCGCCGTTCGAGTATTACCTGGAGGTGGACGAGGCAGGCCAAAAGCCGACGTGGGCGCCGACGCGCGGTGCCCTGACGCCGTTGTTCGTCGTTCCCGATCTAACGCCGCCGACCGTCGTGCCCGAACTGACGGCGACATTCGTCAAGAGCTTCCGCGTGACGCTCGAATGGAAGCACGCCACCGACGATCGTAAAGTCGTCGAGTATCGCATCCATCGCGGATTGGCTGACCGCTTCCCGCTCGATGCGAAAACGCTGCTCGCCAAACTGCCCGCCGATAAACTCAGCTTCAGCGACAACTCACCGCCGGCCAAACAAACCGTCTGGTATGGCGTACAGGCGGTCGACATCGTCGGCCGTGAAGGCGAGGTTCGCTACCTCCGCGTGGATGTTCCCGATCCGAAGCTGCCGATCAATGTGCTGCAGATTCAGGCCCTGCCGGCGTCCAAGGCTGTGCTTGTCACGTGGGCCGGCGAGCTGGAACCGACCGTCGCCGTTGTCGAGATTCATCGCGGTGAAGGCAAAGAAGGCGCGACCAAGAAGATCGGCGAAGTCAGCGATCTCAAGCAGCCACGCTACCTCGACAAGGACACGAAGCTCGGCATCGACTACCGCTATTTCGTTCGCTTCCGCACCTCCACAGGCGTCGTCGGGGAACCGGGCAAGATCGTCACCGCGTCGCCTTTACGCTTTGTGCAACGAATCAATTGCGGCGGTCCCGAAATCGCCGGCGACGACGGCGTCCCCTGGGAAGCCGACAACGGCGACGGACATAAAACCGTCAAGTACGGAGGCACAAGCACCTGGACCAACGGCGACAGCCCCAAGAAGGACATCTATCAAACTGAACGCTGGGCCAGCGTCGGCCTGGGCTATTCCTTCAAAATCGATCCAGGCCGTTATGAAGTCGTGCTGCATTTCGCTGAGACCAATTCCGATTTCGCAACCAAGGGCGGTCGGGTGTTCGATATCGAAATCAACGAGAAAAAAGTTGCCGAGAAAGTGGACGTGTTCACCGAAGCCAAAGGGCAGGGGAAGCCCTGGCAGTTCCGCCATGTCGTCGCGATTACCGAAGGCGAGTTGGAGGTCGTGCTGCGTGCCAACCCGACCGGCCCCGCGATCAAGGGGATCGAGATTCGCGGACTGGCGCCAACCAAATAGCTGGTATTCCGCTTGCGGCTTAGCGCTCGGAACATCCGACGTGAGCGCTAAGCCGCAAGCGGCAATCAAAAAAACATGCGACTCCGCGCACGCCACTACCGAACCGGGCAACGCCTCGACTTCATCTGCGAGCGAGGCGTCATCGCACGCACCGAGCCGGCGAGTATGATCGCCGCCGACGTTGAAGCCGAGTGGATCGCGCCGGCGTTTTGCGATGTGCAGATTAACGGCTGCGAAGGCATCAGCTTCAACGCGCCGACGTTGAGTGCCGAGCAGATTCGCCGGGTCGTTCACGTCTGTCGATTGCACGGTATCGCCCAGTTGTGTCCGACGCTGGTGACGGCCTCGCACGAAGCGCTGATGCACGGTTTCCGCACGCTCGCCGATGCCTGCGATGCCGACGCGGAACTGAATCGCGCGATCGTCGGCATCCACCTCGAAGGACCATACATCGCGCCGGAAGACGGCCCACGCGGCGCCCATCCCAAGCAGCACGTTCGGGCTGCGGACTGGGACGAGTTCCGCCGCTTTCAGGACGCCGCCCGTGGCCGCATTCGTATGGTCACCGTCGCGCCGGAATCGCCAGGCGGGATCGCGTTTATCGAAAAGGCGGCCCAGGCGGGCGTCATCGTCGCACTGGGTCATACCGGCGCGACGGGATCGTGCATCCGTGACGCTATTTCCGCCGGCGCTCGCATCAGCACTCATCTGGGCAACGGCTCGCATGCGATGTTGCCTCGCCATGACAACTATATCTGGGAGCAACTCGCCGACGATCGGCTCTGGGCGAGCATCATCGCCGACGGTCATCATCTGCCGGCGAGCGTGATGCGGTGCATTCTGCGCGTGAAGACGCCAAGCCGACTGATTCTGACATGCGACGCCAGTTCTCTTGCGGGGCTGCCTGCCGGTATGCATAAGGTGTGGGATCAGGATTTCGAGATTCTACCAATCGGCAAGATCGTCGTGCCGGGTACGAGCTACCTCGGCGGTTCCTGGGCGTTCACGGAACTCTGCGTCGCAAACATGCTGAAGCTCGGCGAGACCTCGTTAAGCGAAACAATCGACCTGGCATCGAACGGCCCGCGTGCCTTGCTCGGCCTGCCGCCGCGCTCGCTTGCTGTCGGCGAACCGGCCGAAGCAATCCTGTTCGATAGTGGCCCCGAGCGTGATTTTCATCTGCGTGCGACGGTCGTTGGCGATTCGCGCGTGACTTGATCCGCGCGAGAACGATCAACGACAGCGTTCAATCCGAATCGACTCCCGACTAATTATTCGTCATCGCATCAAATGCCCCCAGCCCAGCAGATGTGCATCCTTGGGCAGCTTGTCGGTCGGTGTCAATCGGCCGGCCATCACCAGCGTGCCGACGTGGAAGTAGACCGCGTCCCAATCCGACGGGCTGCCGGGATAATGGCCGAACCCGCCATCGGGGTTTCGGCACTTCATCACCCAGTCGGCGGCACGCTGCATCGCCTGCTTGCAATCCGCACGATCGCCACCCAGGTGCTTGAGCATGAAGACGGCATCGAAGCAAGCGTGGCGATCGCGCGCCAGCGGGTTCAGCATCCAGCTGCCGTCGGGCTTCTGATCGCTCATACAGCGTTTAAGGATCAAGTCGGCCTTCAGGGTTTTCTCGTTCAGAAGTTTATCGTAGTGCACGGCATGAAAGGTCGCCGCGACGTGATCGTTGAGATACCCATCCTCAGCCTGGACCATCGTGCTACGCATCGCTTGATCGGCCCCGGCGGGCAATTTTGCGCCGACGAGCCGATACGCCAGCGGAAAGAAGCTGCTCGAATAGGCGGGGAGCTGTTTGTAGTCTTTCTCCATCACCTTGGCGAAGATCGACAGCGGATCGTAGGCAGGCCGGGAATCGAGACCTTTGAGCGCCATCAGCGCCATCGTCGTGTTATAGACGCGGCCTTGCGCGGACTTCGGATCGACCGTGCCCGCAGTGTGCACGAACGCGCCATCTTTTTGTTGCCGATTGATGATCCATGTCAGCGTCCGGTCCTCCTGCGGCAACTTCCAGCCGAATGTGCGATGGATGACCACGGCATACGTGACCGGCGCGAAGTTGCTGTACGCGCTATCAGACATCCCCTTGTACGCGGGATCGACGCCGGGCCGGAACGAGCCGTCGGGTAGGGCGGTCTTCTCCGTGAAGGCTTTGAGGCCTTTCAAAACATCGTCGGCCTTTTCGCCTCCGTTAGCCGGACGCGCGAAGGGCGGAATCAGAAACATCGCCAGAAGAAAGATGTGCTTTTTCATAGTGTGAGAATATCATTCAGCGCTTCGATTCGCAAGTATCCCGGCGAGCCGAGCTCCGTAAGGAGCCGGTTATACTTTTGAGGCGTGAGTTCGACGCTTCTCCGAGCCGCGACCGTGAGGAAGCGGCCGACAGGATGCCGTGCGGATGATGTCGGCCGCTCCCTCACGGTCGCGGCTCGGAATTGTCTTGATCGGTTCGGAAAAGCGATAATTTCTACCGTGCGAAGTATTACTCGCAAGGTTTCAGACGCGACAACCGGCTCCTGACGGAGCTCGGCTCGCCAAAGGGGGAGAAATCATGCGAGCATTCAGCATTCTTCTGCTGGCATTGCCATCGATCGCCTACGCCGGTGAGAAGCCCGCCGTCGTCCTCAAGCACGACGGCTGGGTCGCCGCGGTCGCATTTGCACCGGACGGCAAGACGCTCGCATCCGCCGGGGCCGACAACGTCGTGCGGCTATGGGAGGTCGGCACCTGGAATCCGAAGGGCGTGCTGAAGGGGCATACGGATTGTGTCACCGCAGTCGCATTTTCACCGGACAACAAAAGCTTGGCATCGGGAAGCTTCGACCGCACCGCAAGACTTTGGGACGTGGAAAGACGAGCTTCGCAAAAGACTTTCACTGAGCATGAGGGTGCGGTCCTTTCGATTGTTTTTCACAAGAACGGGACACGCCTGATCACCGGCGGTATTGACGGAGTACTTATCTTGAGGTCGATTGAAACGTTGGGCCGAGATTCGTTCCGAGGACATAAGAGTTGGGCGAATAGTTTGGCACATGACCGTAATGACACCGTAAACGCTAGTGGCAGCTCCGACGGTACCGTTGCGCTTTTCAATCGGAAAGGCGATCCAGTAATTCTCGAAGGCGGCGCCGGCGAGGTTCGCTGCGTCGCCTTCAGCCCCGATGGCAAACTGCTCGCCGCCGGCAATCGCTATCACACGGTGCGTGTCTGGGATGTCGCCACTCGCAAGGAAGTCAAGACGCTCACGGGCCACATGAGCGATGTCTGGTCGATCGCGTTCAGTCCGGATGGCAAGACGCTCGCCGCCGCCGACACCGATTGGAAGAAGGCATCGAAGGTCAAACTGTGGGACACGACGACCTGGAAAGAACGCGGCTCGCTCGACGTGCCCGGCGAGATTCTGTCGATCGCGTACTCGCCCAAGGGAGATTGGCTCGCTGTCGGAAGTTGGGACAAGACAGTTCGCGTGTTTGGGGTAAAAGAGGGGGTGAATCGATGATTTTTGGTTAGCCCAAACGTTACTGGAGGAGCGATTGAGTGCAGCGATGGGTTAACGTGCCCAGAGATGATTTCTTGCCAAGCTTGCTCAAGTTACCGGTGTCGCGGCGACGATAACCGATTGTGACTTCCTAATTTCAGGTGCATAATGGGAACGGCAATTCCTCTCTCCAACGCTAGACGTGCGCTTGTGGCGGTCCTCGAGTACTCGCGGAAAATTCCCACCATACCCGTGAGCCGTGCGCTGAACCTATCGGCCCTGGTGCAGGCGCGGAATCGAAGTGCTTATTCCATTTCTTGGACGGCGATCTTCATTCGCGCCTATGGGATCGTCAGTTCGCGGTTCCCCGAACTCCGGCGGTCGTGGATATCGTGGCCGCGTCCGTATCTATACGAACATCCATACAGCCAGTGCACGGTGGCAGTCGAACGGGATTGGGACGGCGAAAAAGTGGTGCTGAAGGCTCAGATTCGCGAGCCCGAGTCGGCAACCCTGATCGAGATCCACAACCAACTCCGTGATTTCCAGAGCGCAGATGTGTGGTCGGTCCCCGAATTTCAAATGTCGCTGCGGTTTGGTTCGTTACCGACGTGGCTCCAGCGATTGATTCTTTGGACCAAGCTCGACATGTCGGGCTCGCGGCGCGTGAAGCATTTCGGCACCTTTGGAATGAGCAATTACGGAATGCTCGGTGCCGAGGCCATGCATCCGATCGGGCCACAGACGACCGTCATGACCCTGAGTCCGATTCGGCCCAACGGGGATTTGAACGTGAAACTAGTCTATGACCACCGGGTGCTCGACGGCAGCTTCGTCGCCCGTTGCCTGACCAACCTCGATGAAGTTCTACATGACGTGATCCTTGCGGAATTCGTGCAGGGCGCCCGCGAGGCCGCGTAAGTTGCGTCGTGGTGAACCGCCGCTCGCCAAACAAGGAGGTTTCGGACGATGTGCGGAATTGCGTCGATTGTGCGCCGTGGTGGAGATTCCGTCGATCCGAGCGATCTGGCACGGATGTGCTCGGCCATCGCCCATCGTGGCCCCGATGGCGCCGGCTACGCCCTTCTCGACAAGGGCCGCGTCGGCCTGGGGCACGTCCGCCTCAGTATCGTCGATCTGGCGAGCGGCGACCAGCCCCTTTACAACGAAGACTATTCCATCGCCGCGGTTTGCAATGGCGAGCTCTACGACTACCAGGACCTGCGAAACGACCTATCCAAGCGAGGCCATCAATTCCGCACGTCGTCCGATTCGGAACTGCTCGTCCATCTCTATGAAGAATATGGTACCGAGCTTTTTCAGCATCTTCACGGCGAGTTCGCCTTTTTGCTGTGGGACGCCTCCAAGCGTCGCCTGATTGCCGGCCGTGATCCGTGCGGCATTAAGCCGTTGTATTATTCGAGCACGCCCAGCGAAATTGTGTTCGCCTCGGAGGTCAAGGCGATCTATGCACTCAACCGTGTCGAGCGTGCCCTCTGCACTCGTTACTTGACCGGCCCAGCCCTCGGCATCTATCGCGAAGAATTGACGCCGTTCGCCAATGTCCACCCGGTTCGTCCGGGACATTTCCTCGTGATCGAGGCAGACGGTTCTCAGCGCGAGTGCCGCCATTTCTGCCAGACGTATGAACCTCGTATGGATATGACTTTCGCTGAGGCGAAGGCGGCGGTCCGCGATCGGCTCAACAAAGCAGTCAAACGGCGTTTGGCGGCCGACGTGCCCGTCCACGCTTATCTTAGCGGTGGCCTCGATTCGACCATCATCTGCGGACTCATGGCGCAATTGGGAACGCGCTTCACCTGTTTCAACGTCGGCTTTCCCGATTCGCCGTACGATGAGTCGCACAAGGCACGGGCGGTCGCAGCCCACTTCGGCCAGCAGTTCGAGACGGTCCCCTGCACGCAGCAGCAGATTGCCGAGAACATTCCGGCTGCGGTTTACGCTACCGAGATGCCGCTCAACAACTACAACGCTGTTGCCAAGATGGTGCTGTCGGGGTACGTCCGCAGCCGCGGCGTCAAGGTGTGCCTGACGGGCGAAGGCTCGGACGAACTCTTCGGCGGCTATCCGTACTTCAAGCTCGAGGCGATCTGGCGGCTGCTGGCCGCGGGCGGCGCCGACGCCGCGAAGGGGCGCAAATTGCACCGCCGCTTCCGCACCATGGAGGTTCGCTCCGAAGGGCTCCTGTGGGACGCCAGCGATCGCTGGAAACGAGCGACCAGCATGTTCGGATATCCTAGTTTCTTCAACCTGCGAGCTCGCGATGCGGGCGGCTGCATCCGCGCCTTCTTCGACATCGGCCGCCTGGGGCTGACTCCGGACGACATGCCCGACGCCCTGCTACGCACCTCGATGCCGAAAGAGCGGTTGCAGGGTCTCGATCCCTTCAACACGTCGCGCTTGCTGACGTTGAATCAACTCTACAACATTGTCATTCCGTCGCTGGGGGACCGCGTGGAGATGGCGCATTCGCTCGAATGCCGGCCGCCTTTCCTGGACCGCGACCTTATGGAGCTGATGGGCACTATTCCGCCCACTTACTTCATCGATCTCGAAAACCTGCGCGAGAAGAACCTGTTGCGCGAAGCGACGGCCGACCTGTTGCCACCCAGTTTCCAGACGGAGCACAAACATCCCTTCCTGGCTCCGACCTGGTCGAGCTTCGGCAAGACGCGTCTCGGCCGAGACTTGTTCGGCGAGTTCCTATCAGGTCAGACGACGAAGGAAGTCGGGGTCTTCCGCCCACTCGCGGTCACGCTCGCCCGTCTCGCTTTGAACTGGCTCCCGCTGCCACGCGGTCTGGGCCGCAAACTCGACGCCTTGCTCGGCACCATCCTGACGACCCATCTGCTGCATCATTCGTTCGTAAAGAACCGGATCGTTTGCGATCCGATGTTTCCCATAGTTGACCGCAGCCCGCAACGCTTGGACGGCAAACGACACGCGGCGTGACGCAGGGATTGCTGCCGAGGAGGTGGGTGCGCCAGACCAGGCCAGGCCATGCCGCACGGCACGCCGTGCCGATTATGCACATTGCGCCGTCTGTGCTGCTCCGCTGCCGGCAAATTTTGCATGTTTTCGGAAAAGGCCTGAAGTTCCTTGCCGAAACGGGGATTATCCTTTCTTAGACTTCTCTCCCCGCGTTATCCGTTTTGAGGGTAGGATCATTTCAAACGTTCGCTCCGTATTCTGCGTGCTCCTCCTGTTCGGCTTGTGGTGTCTCCCCGCTAGGGTTGCGTGCGGCCAGCAGCTTTGGGTTCACGATCAGGGGATTGTCTTCGTTGTTCCTGCTTCCGGGGATTTCCGTTTGGTCGTCTCGAGCACGGAGCGTGCCGTTGCCAGCGCGGGCCTGCCGCTGCGCGTTGCCGTGGCTGACTGGACGAGCGGCGACCTCATTGAAGACATCCGCGATCAGGACAACCATCAGCGCGGCGGCTGGCGGCTGGCACAGCGCGTGATCGCCTACCACCAGGCCTGCCCAGGACGTAAAGTGTTCTTGGTCGGGCACAGCGGTGGCACAGCCGTCCTCCTGGCGGCGACACGCTGGCTCCCCGCCAACAGCATTGAGCGTATCATCCTCCTGGCGCCAGGCGTCTCCTCCCATCACGATTTACGCCGCGCCCTGCTGGTGTCTCGGCGCGGCATCGACAACTTCTACAGCCGGCACGACGACTTCCAGGCCATGGTGGTGGATGTCTTTGGCACCAACGATGGACAGAGCACTCGATCGGCCGCCGAGGTTGGTTTCGTCCCGATCATTACCTCCCCGGCAGACGCCTTTCTCTACCGCAACCTCCGCCAGCATCCTTGGCGCGACGCATTCTCCGACCACGGCTATCACGCCGGCCACCTCGGCGTCGCCAGTCGAACGTTCCTGACCTACGCCGTGATCCCGATGCTGGCGGCCCCTTGATCTGGTTGGACTGAAAGAAGGTGTCGGGAGTCGATGATTTTTCAAACCAAATCGACTCCCGCCCCCATTAGGCGAGATTCACATGCCGAACGCTCCCGTCCAATCCCCGCCGCCGCGCCGTCTGCTCATCGAAGCGGTCATCGCTAGCACCATTGGTACGACCATCGAGTGGTATGACTTTTTCCTCTATGGCATCGCCGTGGACATTGTCTTCAGTAAGCTCTACTTTCCGCATGCAGGTAGCGCGGCGACGATTTTGGCATACTGCACGTTTACCATTGGCTTTCTCGCTCGGCCGATCGGCGGTGTCATCTTTGGGTACATGGGTGATCGCCTGGGCCGAAAGTCGGCGCTGGTGACGACGCTGCTTCTGATGGGCATCAGCACCGTGCTGATCGGGTTTCTGCCGACGTATGCGGAGATCGGGATCGCAGCGCCGATTCTGCTCACCCTGCTGCGCTTTCTGCAAGGACTGGGCGTCGGCGGCGAATGGGGCGGGGCGGTACTGTTGGCGCTCGAATATGGCCCCACCGGACGCCGCGGTTTCGTCGCCAGTTGGCCCCAGGCGGGTGTGCCGCTCGGTCTGCTGGCGGCCAACGGTGCGATGGCGTTGTGCCAACATCTCACGGGCGACGATTTCCTCGTCTGGGGCTGGCGGATTCCGTTCTATCTGAGCGGCCTGTTGATCGTCGTCGGCCTGTTGATCCGTCTGCGCATCACCGAGACGCCGTTGTTCCTGGCCGTGCAGGAAAAGAAGGAGGTCGCCGAGGCTCCCGTCACCGATACGATCCGCCAGCACTGGCGCGACCTGCTCCTCATCGCCGGCATGCGCATTACCGAGAATGCGAGTTTTTACCTATTCGTGATTTGGATCGCCACCTACGACAATCGCGTACTCCACGTCGGCCTGCCTGTCATGATGCTCGCGGTCAACGTGGCGGCGGTCTGCGAGTTTTTCACGATCCCGCTCTTCGGCATGCTGTCGGATCGCCTGTCACGCCGTTCGATCTACATTACGGGATGCCTGTTCCTGTTCTTCTTTGCGTTGCCTTACTATGCCCTGCTCGGCACAGGCCAAACCGGCTGGATCATCTGCGCCACGGTGCTCGGCATCGCCGTCGGCCATGCCATGCTTTACAGCGTGCAAGCATCGCTGATCCCGGAACTGTTCGGCACTCGCCTGCGCTGCACGGGAGCGTCGATCGGCTATCAACTTGCCGTGCCGATATCGGGTGGCATCGCGCCACTGATCGCGACGACATTAATCGAAGTGTACAAGGATCAATATTGGCCGGTGGCAGCATACATCATGATCAATTCCGCGATCTCGCTGACCTGCGTCCTGATGCTGGCGGAGACGTCACGCAAGGACATTAGCTAACGAATGCGGGAGATGCTTTTCCCACGTCAATGGTGGAGGGCCACATGGTTCGGCAGAATAAGGCCATGAAGAAAATGAAAAAAGCCGTCGCGACCCAGCAGTCACCTCTCCCATGACTACCAAGCCCGACGGCGGGTAGTTGTTACCTGAGCAAAACGCGGGCCAATCGTGAGCCTGACGCGGATCGTGCCGTGTTTTTTGGCGCATCTATTTGATTTAATTCAAGTTACGTCACTGGCAATTTGCTGAGCGACGTGCCAGCCCTGAGTATCGACGACTCCGGTTACGCCAAATAACTCAGCACGGCCTGCCCGAAATCGTGGCAAGGCAAGTCTTCCGGCCTCGCCTCAACTGTCCACGCGATTTTGCCGATCTTACCTAAAGGCGTATTCAGCTCAGGTTTGATGTATAAAATGGGTTTGAACCCAGCCGGCCTTCAGCCACGGAAACGCAAATGATGCTCCCACAAAACTGCTGTACCTGTCTCTAGGCGATTGCCGACTTACGTCGCGGGATCGCGCATCCCGGTTGGCAGTCGCCGTTCGCGTTCCCACAACAATCCACTGTCAGGAATTGGCGAGCCGTATCCCGTAGGGGGGCCCGTTGACGGGCGATTCAACCAGCTGCTTACGCAGCTCGGCTCGCCGATTTTGAACAGGAGCAGCATCATGGCTACCGACTTGCGTTTGAAAGAAGGGCTGCACCAGATTACTGAGGCGATCGTCGGCACCTACGTTGAATGCAGTCACATCAATCATCTCGGCCATCGGCCGTTGCCGAGCCGCGATGCTGTCATCGACATCCTCGCCGACATCCTCGAGATCCTTTACCCCGGTTTTGGCCGACGGCAGAACCTGCACATGGGCAACGTCGAATACCACGTCGGCGACCTCGTCGATGGCCTGCACGACAAGCTGACCCAGCAGATCGCCCGCGCCATGCGCCACGATTGCAGCGAACCCGCTCCTGTCATCGACTTCGAGGCCCTGGCTCAGCAGAAAGCCATCGAGCTGCTGAAACGTCTACCACACCTGCGCGGCTTGCTCGAAAACGATGTCGAATCGGCCTTCCTCGGCGACCCGGCGGCGAAGCACCATACCGAAATCGTTTTCTGCTATCCCGGATTCGAAGCCGTCACAATATATCGCATCGCCCATGAAATTCTCCTACTGAGCGTGCCGCTTATCCCACGCATGATGACCGAGTTTGCCCATTCCAAAACGGGCATCGATATCCATCCCGGTGCTCGAATCGGACCGGGCTTTTTCATCGACCACGGCACCGGCGTCGTCATCGGCGAAACCTGCGACATCGGCCGAAATGTTAAGCTATATCAAGGCGTGACGCTCGGCGCCCTCAGCTTCCCGCGCGATGCAGCTGGCAACATTATCCGGGGTATGAAACGTCATCCGACTCTCGAAGACGATGTCGTCGTCTACGCCAACGCCACCATCCTCGGCGGCGATACCACGGTCGGCCACCACGCCGTCATTGGCTCGAGCGTGTGGTTAACGCACGGCGTCGAACCGTACACCGTCGTGACGCTCGAAAAGCCCTCGCTGCGCATCAAAAGTCCCGAAGCCCGCGCCAACCCAAACGCAGGGTTCTATGAGATCTGAGGGCCAAATTTGGCGTCGCCTTTCCTATCGTTGTAAACGATGATATTCCCGCCCCCGACGATTTGGCGGTGAATGTGCCGAGAGGGATTCTTAAAAGGCCTAAGGCGTGATCGATTCAAATTCTTTGCGACGCTTGATTTGATTCCGCATGAAAATCGGCACTGGCGAATTGGCAATGAGCCCCATCCGAATGTGCGGTTACTGTCTCAACAGGTATCTCAAGTTTATCGTACCACACTTCAATTCAGTTATTTATTACACCCGGAGGGATTCGAACCCCCAACCTATGGTTCCGAAGACATACACTCTAGTCGAAAAACATTGACAATTTCGATGTCTTTATGTAAATTACCCCTGAAATCGCCCCAATTTACATAAACGATTACATAATGTAGGCCAGCCCCATGCCGAGAGCAATCAAGAAAGCCGGGACTTTTCAGGCCAATGGCTGGTACAAGATGGTCAACGGGGTTCGGAAGCGAGTTCATTGCCGTGACCTCGGATTGCCCGAAGAAGATTGGACAGAAGCCCGAAGCTACCAAGCGGCAGTTGCCTATTGGGAAAAAGCTTTCGGACAGCCTGCCATCGTTCTCGACCCGGATAACCAGCAACTTGCCAACATCCTTGAGGGAACGTCGCCATCTGAACTCCGGCACCTTGTCAACCAAGGCGAAATGGCCCAGCGAGTTCTGTCCGTCCTGGAGCGAGCTTCGGTTGACGGAATTGCAACCGATTGCGATGATGCTTTCCCGAAACCCACGCCGATGCCTGACCCCGACCGTGCGACCCTGCCCATTCCCGAAGCCGTCATCACGTCCGCACTGGCTGGCGATAATCCATTTTACACCGCCGACGACAATCGGGAAGAGTTGGCACGCATCGGCATGGTTTTGAAGAAGCCGAAAGTTGAAACGGCCTTCACGCTTCGCCATCACGCCAATGCCCTCCTGCACATCGAGCGAGCCAGGGACACCAAAGCAACCACGTACAAGGAACTCAAGGTCTATACAGACAAGCTGGTCGAAAAGCTCGGGGAAGACATGGACGTGCGGACCATCAACGAGCAGACCGTCGCCGATATGTACCTATGGCTGAGAGCCAAGTCCTGGGGCAACCTGACCAAGCGTAAGGCATGGCGAATTTTTCGTCGAATGGTCAAGTACCTCTACTCGGTTCGACTCATCGAGCTACCCCGCAATCTCGGCGACGTGAAGCTGTCGTTCAAGGTCAGCGTCAAGAAAATCAAACGTTATTCCGCAGAAGAAGTTCGGGCCGAACTGAAAGGACTATCCGACAGGCTGCGACTTTATTCTTTGCTGGCCCTGAATTGCGGGATGCTGGGGGTGGACATGGCCTCCATCGCCTGGAGCGAGCTTGACATGAAGGAATGGCGGATAACTCGGAAACGAACGAAGACAGGCGACCATGAGAATGTCCCGGAAGTGTCGTACAAGCTCTGGCCCTGCACGGTCAAGTTACTCAAGAAATATCTCAGCAAGCATGACACCTACGTGTTGACCAGCATGACGAACACCTTGCTCTGGGAGGCATGGATTGACGACCAGGGCATCCCGAAGAAGAAAGACTTGATTTCGGTTCAATGGCGACGGAAGGAGCACAAGATTGCCTTGAAGGATTTTCGCAGCATCGGCAGCACGGTCATCGGGGACCATAAGGACTACGGGCGCTACGCAAGCCACTACCTGGGCCAGAGTCCAATGACCATCGCCGACCG
>CAMAUE010000081.1 GCA_945861245.1 Singulisphaera sp. GP187 | reverse complement strand
TGACGGCACGCGTCACCGTCAATCGCTTTTGGCAGCAATTCCTCGGTACGGGCATCGTCAAATCAAGCAGTGATTTCGGCGTGCAGGGAGATTTGCCTACGCACCCGGAATTGCTCGATTTCCTCGCGTCCGAATTCGCAAAAGCGTGGGACGTGAAAGCGTTGGTTCGCATGATGCTGACGTCGCAAACGTTTCGCCAGTCGGCGCGCATCACGCCGGACCTCTTCAAACGCGATCCGGAGAATCGGCTCTACGCCCGGGGCCCGCGCTTCCGCCTCGACGCCGAGCAGGTTCGCGATAACGCTCTGTTTGTCAGCGGGCTGATGGTTCACGACATGGGTGGTCGCGGCGTCAGGCCGTACCAGCCGCCGCGCATCTGGGAACCGGTCGCGTTCTCCGGTTCCAGCACGGGCACGTACGTGCAGGACAAAGGCGCCGGGCTATATCGCCGCAGCATCTACACGTTCCTCAAACGCACGGCCCCGCATCCGTTCATGGCCAATTTCGACGCGCCGAATCGCGAATCGTCGTGCAGCCGGCGTGAACGCAGCAACACGCCCTTACAGGCGCTGCAACTCATGAACGACGTACAGCACTTTGAAGCCGCCCGCAAACTCGCCGAACGCATCGTCACTGAAGGCGGCAAAACGCCGGCGGAACGCATCCGCTTTACCTATCGCACGCTGTTGGCACGCGATCCCGAAACCTTCGAGGCCGACATCGTCGCCAAGACGCTGACCCAATTCCTCGACCGCTACCAGAAAGACCCCGCATCGGCTGCGAAGGCCCTGCGCGTCGGCGAATCGCCCATCCGCCCCGGCCTCGCCGAACCGGAGTTGGCGGCGTATGCGCTGATCGCGAACCTGTTGCTGAATCTGGATGAAACGATCACGCGGAATTGACCTTCCTTCAACGAGTGGTCTTGACGGTTTTCGAGCTGTTACAGAGCGGCAGGACTGCGACGATTCGTGCTCCGGCTGCCAAGGCTGATTAACGACGGCGCAAGTTCGTAGGTAAGGCTTTCTAGCCTGACGCATCTCACGATCAACGGCAAATTGCGTCCGGCTGGAAAGCCTGACCTACTACCTTTTCTCGTAAAGCAAACCACCGAATCCAGCCGATACTGAAGGGATGCCCCGTCGCCCGGCCCTTTTCACGGAGTGCCCGTCCCATGATTCGCGTTGCATGCATCCTTCTCGCGGCGTCCGTGTTTGCCGCGCAGGTTCGTGCGAATGACAAAGCCGAGGAAGCAGAACGCCGCATGTTTCCCGATGGCACGATTCACAAGTTCGGCAAGGTACAGCGCGGAACGGTCGCAAAACATTCGTTTCGGATCGTGAACACCGACAACACGACGATGGAAATAACATCCGTGCGGTTGCCGGCTTGAAGTTTCGGGCGATATTTTGGTCGGTCGACCAAAAAAAATCTGAAACCCGGCGAGACGGGAACGCTGGAACTCGAAATTCATACGGAGAGATTCATTGGTGAAAGGCATATTGCCATGTTTGTACTTACCGAGGCGAAATATCTCCGGGAGCATCGTTTCTACGTTCAAATTTGCAGCGCAGCTCGCCCCGTTGCCGGCAATATGGAAACGCCCACACCGCCGATTGGACGATCGGGCGACGAGACGAGTACGGTAGGTATCAGCCCCCGTGTGCCGCCCGAGGACGAAGTACGCCGCATGTTTCCCGATGGCATGTCGCACGACTTCGGGAAGGTGCCGTGCGGTAGCGTGCATGAGTGTTCGTTTCGTATTGTCAACACGTCAAAATATGAATTGAAAATCGAGGGCGTCCGCGTCAGCACGAATATTTCTATCGCGGCCAGGGCGTCCATGGACATTCTGAAACCCGGCGAAACGGGGACGATACGAATTCGGCAGGATTCAAAATACTTCATAAACGCAAAAACGTCGACGGTATTCGTGACATATACGGTCGGCGGAAGTTTTCATGAGGCGCGATTCTGTGTTCAATGTTATTCCGACAAATCGATGCTGCCGAAGAACGTAACGCCGTTGGTTCCCGCCACCCCGATCCCGTTGCCAGCTCCGCGACCGGGAACCTCGCGCGATCCGTTCTGAGGTGATGTGGCATTCGATTCCGATCGTGTGGTAATCGCTCGCCACACGATCGAAATCTATGCCACGAATTGCTCGCTTCCAATTTCCGTATATCCACCGCCTCATTTCAAATTCCTCGTTCTTCGTTGATGTCAGAGCCACGCACGAAGTAAGTGGCCAAGTCCCACAATTGCTGGGAGTTTTGACCACTTACTTCGTGCGTGGGTTTGACATCAACGAGCAAACCAACATCGCCGCTTCCCCGCTTCCTCGCTATACTTATCACCATTGTCAAGCAAATTCTCAAATTCAGGAAATGAAAATGTCGAAGCATGTGTATTCGTTCGGCGGTAGGTCTGCGGATGGCGATGGGAAGATGAAAGAACTCCTCGGCGGCAAAGGCGCAAATCTTGCTGAGATGTGCAAAATCGGCATCCCCGTTCCTCCCGGCTTTACGATCACGACCGAAGTCTGTGCGGCTTATTACGACCAGGGCAAAAAGATCCCCGAAGCCGCCATTCCCGAAATCAACGAAGCCCTCATCAAAATGGAAGGCGTCGCCGGCAAGAAGTTCGGCGATCCCGTCGACCCGCTGCTCGTCTCCGTTCGTTCCGGTGCCGCCCTCTCCATGCCCGGCATGATGAATACCATCCTCAACCTCGGCCTCACCGATGCCAGCGTCGAAGGCCTGGCGAAAAAGACCGGCAACGCACGCTTCGCTTACGACAGCTATCGCCGCGTCATCGACATGTTCGGCTCCACCGCGATGGGTTGCGAGCACGAAGAATTCGAGCACGAAATCTCGAAGCTGAAAGCCGAAAAGAACGTCAATCTCGACACCGATCTGACCGTGGACGACCTCAAGGAACTCGTCAAACGCTACAAGGCGGTCTACAAGAACCACGTCAAGGCCGACTTTCCCCAAGACCCACGCAAGCAACTGATGCTCGCCATTGACGCTGTCTTTAATTCGTGGATGGGCAACAAGGCAATCGAATATCGCCGCATCGAACGCATCACCACGCTCAAGGGCACAGCCGTCAACGTGCAGGCGATGGTGTTCGGGAACATGGGCGATGGCTCCGGCACGGGCGTCGCTTTCACGCGCGATCCGAACACCGGCGAGAACGTCTTCTATGGCGATTACCTCATCAACGCCCAGGGCGAAGATGTCGTCGCCGGCATCCGCACGCCGGAACCGATCGCCAAGCTCAACGAGCAGATGCCGAAGGTGTACGCCCAGCTTCTCGACATTCGCCAGACACTCGAAAAGCACTACAAGGACATGCAGGACATCGAGTTCACGGTGCAAGAAGGCACGCTGTACATGCTGCAAACCCGCGGCGGGAAACGCACGGGCACGGCGGCGGTGCGCATCGCCGTCGAGTTGGTCGGCGAGAAGCTGATCGACGAGCAGACGGCCATCAAGCGCGTCAGTCCCGACAGCCTCAATCACCTGCTCTTGCCACAACTCGATCCGAAGGCGAACGTCAAAGTGGTTGCCAACGGTATCGCTGCCAGCCCCGGTGCGGCCTCGGGCAAAGTTATGCTGTCGGCGGAAGCGGCGGTCGAGCATTTCGACAAGTTTCCGAACGAACCGATCCTCCTGGTTCGCAAGGAAACCAGCCCCGAAGATGTCGCCGGCATGCACGTGGCGAAAGGCATTCTCACCTGCACGGGCGGTAAGGCGAGCCATGCGGCTGTCGTCGCCCGCGGTTGGGGCAAACCGTGCGTCGTCGGTTGCGAAGCGGTCAAGATCAACGAAGCTGCCGGTTCGATCACCATCGGCGGGCAGACGGTCAAGGTTGGCGAATTCGTCACCATTAACGGCACGACGGGCGACGTCATGATCGGCAAAGTGCCGACCGTCGCGCCGACAATGACCGGCGACTTCTCGACGCTCATGGGCTGGGCGGACAAGGTGCGCAAGCTGAAAATTCGCACCAACGCCGACGCGCCCGCCGACGCCGTCAAGGCACGTGAATTCGGGGCCGAAGGCATCGGCCTTTGCCGCACCGAACATATGTTCTTCGGCGAAGGCCGAATCGTGGCGATGCGTGAGATGATCTTGGCCTCGGATGAAGATGGCCGCAAGAAGGCGTTGGCGAAGATCGAGCCGTTCCAGAAAGCGGACTTCGTCGGCATCTTCGAGGCGATGGACGGTTACCCCGTGACGATCCGCTTGCTCGATCCGCCGTTGCACGAATTCTTGCCGCACGACGCCGCTGGGCAACAGGAAGTTGCGTCGAGCCTTGGCATCTCGGTCGCTAAGGTTAAAGAGCGCGTCGATGAACTGCATGAGTACAACCCGATGATGGGCTTCCGCGGCTGCCGATTGCCACTCGTCTTCCCGGAGATCGGCGACATGCAAGTGCGTGCGATCATCGAGGCCGCCATCGAAGTGCAGAAGAAGGGCACGAAGGTTCTGCCCGAAATCATGATCCCGCTCGTTGGCGTGGTCGAGGAACTCGTCATCCTCAAGAAGCGTGCGATCCAGATCGCCGATGAGTGCATGAAGAAGGCTGGCGTGAAGGTCGAATATCAGATCGGCACGATGATCGAGTTGCCGCGTGCTTGCATGGCGGCCGACAAGATCGCCGAGGAGGCTGAGTTCTTCAGTTTCGGCACGAACGACCTGACGCAGATGACGTTCGGATTCAGCCGCGACGATATCAAAGGCTTCATGCCGAGGTATCTTGCCGACAAGATTCTTCCGATCGACCCGTTCCAGACGATCGACTTCTCCGGCGTCGGCGAGTTGATGAAGCTGGGCATCCAGAAAGGCCGCGACAGCCGAAAGGCGAAACATGGCCAGCATCTGAAGATCGGCATCTGCGGCGAGCACGGCGGCGATCCCGAAAGCGTCGTCTTCTGCCACAAGATCGGCATGGACTACGTCAGCTGCAGCCCATTCCGCGTGCCGATCGCAAGGTTGGCGGCGGCCCAGGCGGCGCTGGGGAAGTAGTAGTCTTCGTTGAGCGCCCGCGCAATGCTGACGTCCAGCGGGCGCTAAATGGGATCATCGGCCACATTCAACATGCCCAAGGTGGTCATGCCACAAGCATGGCCATCTTGACCATCTTGACCATCTTGGCAAAGATTGGTCAGAGCCACGCACGAAGTAAGTGGTTGTAATGAATTCAATCCACTTACTTCGTGCGTGGCTCTGACATTGCGCCGTATAATTGATATTTCGCCAATGGTCCGCATGGTCGAGGAGCTTCATGTCCGCAATCTCGCATGGAAGCGATGTCTCAAAGAACGAACGAGCGTGTTGGCTAAACGTTCGCATGTCGCTGTTGATCTTTCTCGCGTTCACGATCCTTGGCTCGTGGGTGCCTGTGTTTTCGCGCTATTTGGGGCAGCTTCACTTTTCGCCACGGGCTACGGCGTGGGCGTCATCGGCGAATGCCATCGGGGCGGTAATCGCGCCGCTGTTTTGGGGTCAGGTGGCAGACCGCTGGTTGGCGTCGGAGCGCTGCATCGCACTGTGTGCGTCGATTTCCGGCGTTTTGCTGCTGCTGCTCGGATCATTGCGCGATGAGCTTGCCGTGAGCGGCGTTGCCGTGGCACTGTGGTTCTTCCTGATCCCAGTGCTGACGCTGACCGGCGCGTACATCTTCCGCATGATCGAACATCCCGAATCGGAGTTTGGCAAGATTCGCGTATGGGGCACAGTTGGTTGGATGGCGGCCAGCTGGGGGCTTGGGCTTTGGCTGATGTCGCAGGCCGGGGAAGCGACACCGGGGGAGGCGGACGACAGCGACCTATCGCTCAGCATCACGCTCGCTGCCTGGTCAGCGTTCGTGACGGCGGCCTACGCGCTGACATTGCCACACGCGCCGCCGGGGAAGGCATCGGAGGCGGCCAGTCGCACTTGGCTGGGCAAGTTGGCCGACGCTCCTCTAAGCGCCATGGTGCTGTTTCGTGTCCGTTCGTTCGCCGTTTATTGCGCGAGCATGTTCGGGCTGTATCTTACGCTGCCGTTCACCATTCAACTCAATCCGTTGTTGCTCAAAGATCTCGGTGTGTCCGATCGCTGGTTGCCCGCGTGTCTCACCGCCGCGCAATCGACGGAGATCGCATCGCTCCTGATGATGCCCTATCTGCTCGCGCGAATCGGCATGAAGCCGACGATGATGCTTGGCGGTATCGCGTGGACCGTTGGGCTTGCAGCCCTGGCAATTGGGTCGTCGATTTGGCTGGTGCTGTCGGCTTTCCTCACCCACGGGGTGTTCATATGCTGCTTCGTCATCGCCGGCCAGGTATATGTCAATCGCCAGGCCAGCGCGGATGTGCGTGCGAGTGCTCAGGGCCTTTTGGTTCTCGTCAATGGGCTGGGCCTGTTCTTCGGCCACCTGCTCGTCGGTTGGCTGCGAAATGCGTCCGGCGATAGTCATGCCGTGGCGTATGGCGTGGCGGCGGGAATCGCGGGGATCGTCGTTATTCTTTTCATAATGGGATTTACGCCGACGCCGGAGTTGGTGATTTCCGATGAAGATCCGCTTGCCCAACGCCAAAAAATAGCTTAGACTTAATCCCGACTCCTTAGTCCGTGGTCCTTAGTCCGTGGTCCTTGGCAAAACACCATCAAACATATTGGTACGGACTACGGACCACGCCTTATCAACAGGTCCGCTCCCGTGCCGAAGAACGCTTTGTTGAACGAATCGGACGAACGAACCGCCACCCCGATCGGAATGTGGGTGCTGGCCATCGTTGGCGTCGCCACGTTCCACTGCTGTTGGCTGTGGCAGGGAGACTCGCGCGGCCTGTGGCTGCCGGGGTTGGGCGTTGGCGTTGTTCTCGTTTCCTGGTTCGGCTGGCGGATACTACCGGTTCTACTTGTTGACCTCCTGTTGGCACGCTGGCCATTTGACCTTTCTGCGAACGCGGGATTGATCGCAACTGAAATACTGTGCCATGGGACGCTCATTGGATCGTCGTGGTGGCTGTACCATCATTTGGCCCATGGATCGCGCTGGCTGGATGATCCGCGTTCGGCGATGATATTTCTGATCCTCATTCCGGGCGGGCTTTGTGTTGCCGTCGCTGGGATTGAGGCCGGCGTGTGGTGCCTGCTAGGCGATTCGCCGAGGCCGTTCGTTCTCCTGACAGCTGAGCTTTGGTTGACGCAGATTGTCGGCATCGTTGCAACGGTGCCGATCCTCATTGCGACGGCAACGCCCCTGCTGCTGCGCCGCGGACTGATCGTCGGCGAACTTTCGGATGCGATGCCCAACCTGCCCGAAGCCGGACTTTCGCGAATCGGCGAGAGCATCGAATTGATCGGCTTGACGGCGGCAGTCGTCGGGCTGTCGCTGCTCCACCTCTGGACGACGGCACAAGCGAGCTCGGCGAGTTGGCTTCTATGGGCGAGCGGGTTGATTTTGCTGGTGTGGATTTGCATCCGCCAGGGGCTGTTTGGCGGCACGTTCGCAGCCGGCGTAACCGCGATCGTGAGCGCCGGCAAATTCCATTTCCTATCGGCTGAAACCCGCCCGCTTCTTCAGAGCGATTTTCAGGGGCGATTGCTGGCCCTCTGCGCCACCGCGATGCTGGTCGGCGTCTCGACAAGCTGGATTCGCGCCAACGAAACACGCTTCAGTCAGATCGTCAGCAGAATCCCCTTCGTCGTCTACAGCGTCCGGCTGCCCTACGGCATTCCGACCCTGTTCGGCCCTGATAACGAAGGCCAGCCGCGCGACAGTAAATTCGACATGAAGCTCGGCCCAGCAATCAGTAAGCTGGCGAATGTCGTTCTCGTCAGTCCCGCCTGCGAGTCGGTTCTTGGCGCCAAGGCCGAGTCCCTCGTTGGTCCATTCTCACGGTGGATGGATCAGATCCTACCAGAAGACCATGTGATTGTCGTCGCCGCCCTGGCTCAGCTTTGCTTGCAAAAGAAGCCTGTGAAATGCGAGTATCGCTTGGTCAAGGAAATGCCGTCGCCGAAAGCCGCGGCAACGGCTCTGCCGATCCAGGCGCCGTTACCGCCCGCTCCGACCTGGGTGCGCGACACGCTGACGCCTCACTACGACGAAGCGGGCATGATCGACGGTTGGGAGGGCCTGGTCGAGGATATCACCGAGCAACGCGCATTGTCGCAAGATATTCGCAGGATGACGACGATGCTTCAGGTAATCATCGCCAATCTGCCGACGGGGGTCTATTTCGTACAGGCGCCGCGAGGCCTGCCGATCCTCGTCAATGCCCGGGCGCGGGTCTTGCTCGGTCAACGCGAGGATCTCGCAGCGGGGTTGAGCCATCTGCCTCGCGTCTATCGGCTCCACAAACCCGATGGCACGGCATATCCCTGGGAAGAACTTCCCGTGGCGCGAGCGCTCCAAAGCGGTGTTACGTGCAAAGCCAACGATATCGTCGTGCATCGCCCGGACGGTCGCAAGATCCCGCTCATCACCTGGGCGGCGCCGGTGGATCTGCATGGCCGGGGCAAGCCGGATGCCGCCGTGTGGGTGCTCGAAGATTGGAGCGCAATACAACAGGCTGAGACGGCTATGCGTGAATCCGAGATGCGCCTGCGAGCCATTATCGAAACCATGGCCGAGGGTGTCATCCTGCAAGATGCCACCGGCATCATCGTTGATTGCAACCCCGCCGCCTGCGCAATTCTTGGCGAGGCGTGCGAACTGTTGATGACCCGCACCAGTCTCGCGCCGGACGATGGTTGTGTGCAGGAAAACGGCGAACCGCTGCCAGCGGATCAACATCCCGATCGGCTCGCATTGCGAACCGAACAGCCGGTTCGCGAAGTCGTGATCGGCATGCCCGCGATCGGCGTCGAGCCGAGGCGTTGGCTGCTTGTGAATTCGCTGCCGATCATTGACAAGGCGAGGAAAGGCCCCGGCAAGACGCGCGTTATCTCCACGTTCGCCGACATCACCACGCAGGTGCGGATGCGCGATTCGCTTCGCCAGGCGCGTGACAAATACCAAAACCTCATCGAATCGCTGCCCGTCGTGGTAATGCAGCGCGATCGCGCTTTCAACATCACTTTTGTCAATCCGTTCACGGAAACGCTGACCGGCTACACCGTTGTCGAGATGCTCCAGCCTGGGTCAAGTCGGGATATCATTCACCCGGAAGACCTACCGGGTTTTTTGGCCTCCGCCGACCTTATTCTTGCAGGCCAGCCGGTCCAAAGAAATACGGATGCACGCCCGAGACGGATCGACCAAGACGGTACTCGTTTTTATTCACCCGATCGTGGAAGGGGCCGAAATCGTCGGTTCCACAAGCCTCATGCTCGACTTAACCGTTCAACGCCGACTGGAGAAAGAGCTCGAAAGCTCCCGCCAGCTCGAACTTGTCGGTCGATTGGCGAGCGGCACGGTGCATGACTTCAACAATCTGTTGGCCGTCATTATCGGCATGGCGGGTTTGGTGAAGATGAATCTGCCCGAAAATACCGCCAATCGGGAATATCTCACGCGCATCGAAGAAGTCGGCGAGCAGGCCTCGCATCTCGCCGGGCAACTCCTCACGTTCAGTAAGCAAACTCCCCGGGAAGCGCATCCGGTTGATTTGAACGCAGTCATTCTGCAAACCATGAAGCTCGCCAAGTCGATCTGCTCCGCCAGCATTCGCCTCACGCAGAAATTGACCGATTCCCTGCCTGCGATTCACGGTGAGGAAGGCAAGCTCAAGCAAGTAATTCTGAACCTATGTCTCAATGCCCGCGACGCCATGAAACAGGTCGGCGGCACACTCACGATCCGCACCGATCTGACTCCGCCCTCAATCGTCATCGGCGAAACAACGCGCTGGGTCCACTTCGCCATCGAGGACACAGGCCACGGCATGGACGAAACGGTGCGCCGACGAATCTTCGAGCCGTTCTTCTCCACCAAGGAGCATGGCACCGGCCTCGGCCTGGCCGTGGTGCAGCGCATTATTCACGATTTCGGCGGCAGAATCGACGTCCAGAGCCAAATCGGCGTCGGCACGCGCTTCGACATCTGGCTCGCCCAAGCCGACGGGCGCTAATTTACGGCTTCCCGTTAATATTCCACGCGGTCGAAAGTGAGAACTAGCCCGCAGCGCAAGTGAGGCAACGCGTTTCGTGCCTCGCTTACGCTGCGGGTTAGTGTCAAACTTCCCTTTGAGCCGGAAGCGTAAGCGACGGTGGTTTTCGTCCGTCGCTTACGCTTCCGGCTCGTGAGCGACGAATTCGCGCTGCGGGCTAACCAATCATCCCCATAAACCGCCGGTACGGCTCGGTCCAGCGTTCCGGTTCGCGCGGTTCGTAGGTCTGCACCTCGAACGAGCGGCGCACGACCGCGCGGCCCTCCGCCAGCGAACTAAGCAGGCCCAGGCCGATGGCTTGCACGAGCACGTTGCCGATGGCGGTCGCTTCAACGGGGCCGGCGACGACCTGGCGGTTACACGCATCAGCGGTGAGCTGGCATAGCAGCGTGTTTTGGCAGCCACCGCCGACGATGTGGATCGTGTCCAGCCGTTTGCCCACCAGTTCCTCCAGGCGTTCGAGCACCCAGCGATAGCGTAACGCGAGGCTTTCCAGCGCACATCGCACGACATCGCCTGGCTCGCTCGGCACGGGTTGACTGGTCTTTTTGCAATAATTGCCGATGGCACGCGGCATATCGTCGGGCAGTATGAACGACGTATCATCGGGATCAACCAGGCTCGCGAACGGCGTCGCCGACTCGGCCAATTTCATCAGCTTGGCGTAGTCGTAGGTCACGCCCGCGCGTTCCCAGGCACGTCGGCATTCTTGCACGAGCCAAAGGCCCATGATGTTTTTGAGTAGGCGAATCGTCCCGCCGACGCCGCCTTCGTTCGTGAAGTTGACGCGCAGCGTGTTCTCGTCGGTCCTCGGCGTCTTCGTCTCGACACCCATCAACGACCATGTGCCCGAACTGATGTAGGCCCACGACTCGCCCGTCGCGGGCACGGCGGCGACGGCGGCGGCGGTGTCGTGCGTCGCCGGCGCGATCACCGGAATCGACGATACGCCCGCTCCCGTCGCCACGCTCGGGCGCAATGGCCCCAGCACCGTGCCCGGCTGCACCAGTGTGCCGAGGATTTTCTCCGGGATGCCAAAGGCCCGCACAAGCTCGCGCGCCCAGGTGCGTTCGCCGGGATGAATCATTTGGCTCGTCGAGGCATCGGTGTACTCGTTGACCTTGATGCCGGTCATCCAGTAGTGGAATAGGTCGGGGATGAACAGCAATGTCTCAGCCATTTCAAGTATCGGCGAGCGATCACGCATCAGGGCGAGAATTTGATAAAGCGAATTGAATCGCATGAACTGGATGCCGGTCTGGCGGAAAATCTCGGCCCGCGGGACTTTCGCAAACGCGGCATCCATGATCGATTCGGTATGCGGATCGCGATAGTGGCGCGGATTGCCCAGCAGCGTGCCGTGTTTGCCGAGCAGCGCAAAATCGACGCCCCAGGTATCGACGCCGACTGATTCAAGCCGGCCGTGCTCGGCCTCGGCTTTGCGAAGCCCGGTGAGGATTTCTCGCCACAAGCCGAGCACGTCCCAGTGGAGCGTATCAAGCGTGGCCACGCTGCCGGTCGGGAAGCGATGGACGACTTCGAGGCTGAGCCGTTCTCCGTCGAACGAGCCGATCAAAGCCCGGCCGCTCTCGGCGCCGAGGTCAAATGCGAGAATTTTTTTGGTGGACATGTGAAGTAGGAGAGTGGAGCCAGTTTAGCCGCTCGCCTTTGGCGAGCGTGGGCGCCACGCATATTCGGATGATCGACGCGCCCGTGCTCGCCAAAGGCGAGCGGCTAAACGATGTTGTTATTTTTTCGCCACGACAATTTTCGGCACCGCTTTCAGGATCATCTCAATCGCGGCATCATTGAGTTCGCCGACGCGGAAGGCGAAGTTCGCGACTACTTTTTGCTTCACCGATAACAGCACCGTCACCTCGGCTTCCTTGGCGAGCAGGTACGTTGGCGGGCCGACGATGTCCTCGAACACGGCAAGCGGGACGTTGCTGATGGCGTGCTTGCTCGCCCATTGCACGACCTGGGGGTCCAGCTTGGTTTGATCATCGGCGAGGAACGTGACCCAGGAACGCAGTTCGTCGGCTTTGTTCGCCTTGACGACGCCGTCGAGTTTTTTGACAAGCTTGCCAAGCGGTTCCGTCAGGTCGCGAGCAAAGACGATGATGATGGGCCGATTCGCCGCATCGCAGATGTAGCATTGCTGCACGCCGCGTTCTTTACCGACGCACACAAGCGCCGAGTAAGGACCGGGCCGTTGGTTCGGCTGTGGGCCCGATTTGCATGGGTCGGCGGCGGAAGACGCAACGATGGTGTAAATAACTACAAGTGACAATAAGTGTCGCATCCTGAATCCTCGTTGATCCATCCGATTGCATTCGCGCAGCGCCAGCCGAACGCTAAACGTAAACTTGATTATCGCTTCGCCCCGACCGATGTCGTTACCGTCGTCCCGAGCGAACGCATATGCTCCAGTTCGGCCTGGATCAGACCCGGATCGGCTTTACGCCAGCTGCGTTGGGCCAACTCGGCGAAGCGGTTCGCTTCTTCAGTTCGGCCCTGGCGTTCGCAGACGATGTGCATGCCGAGGGCGGCTTTGACGGAGCCGGCGTCATGTGCGAGAGCTTCGAGAAATGCCTCCTCGGCCTGGTCGAGGCGATTCGCTTTTAGCGAGCCGATACCCCAATATTCCATGTGATAGGCGCCGTGTCCCCAGGCGTGTCGTCCGTAGTCATCCTTGGTGCGTTCGACGGTTTTGCTCAGCAGCTTTACGCCCGCATCGCCGCCGCCGGTGGAACATTGGTAAAGACCTTGCACGAGGAAGATTCGCAGTTCGAGGTCTTTGTTGGCGCGATTGGTGAGAAACGATTCGCGCAGAACGTTGATCTCAGGCAAGGCACGCTCCGGTTCGCCTTTGTTGAGATACACCAGCGCCCGCAGGTAGCTGATCATTACTTTGTCCTTGCTCTGCTGATTGGCCTGCGAGAGCGCCTCCGTCCAGTTGCGTTCGGCGAGAGCCAGGCGAAACCAGTGGACTCGTTGCGTGAACTTATAGCCTTCGCATTTCTTGCGGAGCACGTTGGCTTCTTTGTAGCGACCATCGTGCAGCAGCGATTGCATGAGCGTTTCGAGGTGATGCGAAAACTGCCAATCCTCGCTGGGCAGCACCTTCATGTCCTTTTGGTAGGCCTCTTCGATTTCGATGGCTCGCAAAGACCAGTCGGTGGATTTCGCCCATTTGCCGATGCGCATGCCGAGATGCGCTTGCATATGAAATGCATGAGGAATGCCGGGCGACGATTCGATGTATTTCTCGGCGTTCGGCCAACCGAGCGCGGGTCTACGGATATTTTCGTAGTGATGCACGAGTTCATGATTCGCGCCGGCATGGAGCGGATTCACTCGAAGTAATGCCTTGTAAAAGGGCACGCTCGAGTTTGGGCCGTCGGCGACTTGCGCGCGAGCGAACCAGCCTTCCTCGTCGTCGTCGTTCAGTGTCAACAGTTCGTCGAGAATCTTGACGGCTTCCTTGCGTCGGTCCTCGATTTTCACGCCTTCGATCAGACCCTTCTCTTGCAAGCGAGCTTTGATGAGGCGTTGTTCGCGTTCGTTGGCGTCGGCCATCAGCTCCTGGGCTTTTTTCAATGGCGGGGCGTAGGCGGCTTTGCCCCACTTTTCGCAGGCTTTACTCAGGCCCCACCAGGCGAACGCGCAGTTTGGGTCGTGCTTCGTGGCAGTCTCAAATGACCGGGCCGCCTCCATCCAGACGTATGAGTAGTAATAGCCAAGCCCCTGATTCACGAACACTTGGCATTCCGGCGACGACGTGCTGACGGCGTACTTCACGACGCACAGGTTTGGCACGATTTTCCCGGGCGGCAACTTCGTGTGTGGCAGTTTGCCATCGTCCTTTGCCGCCGTGACCTTGGTGGGTTCCTTCTTGGCAGGCTCCTTCGATTTCGCCTTATCTTGCGCGAAGCTCGAAGCAGAGAAAAGGGCAAGGATAAACGTGGCAACCAAAATTTGCGTGCGGTTCATGGCAGGTCGTCCGAAGGTGTCGGCGAACATTCCCTATTCATTGTGCGGCCTGGACGCAAAGAAGCAACAAGAATCTGGCCGAATCGAGCAGTTTGGTGATCCGATTTCGCAGTCTCCTTCCGCTTGCAACTTAGTGCTCGCGCGAAATAATCCGAGCGCTAAGCCGCAAGCGGAATAAAAGGATGCACCTGTTCATACCTTGCAATTCTCAAGACGCCATGCGATCCCCTTCAAGGAATCGCGAAGTCACGTAGCCGAACAATGCTGCGCCAGCGAGTCCGCCGAGAATATCCGTTAGAAAATGCAGCGCCAGGAAGAATTGTGCCATGCAGACCCAAACGACGAGTAGTGCCGCCAACACGACGAAAAGTGTACGTTGCCAAATCGCAGGCAGAACTTTCCAGAGGGCGAAGCCAAGAATGACCATCGCCAGCGTGAGCAGAAACACGCTCCTGCTGGGGTAGCTGCCGAGCATGTCGGCGTCAGCGAGTAGGTTTTTGGCGTCCTCCGGTCGCTTGCGAGGTACAATCCATTTCACCAGTTCAATCGCACCGCAGGCGGCGACGAACGTGAGTGTCGACAGAATGGCATCGCGGCGTCGACGCTGAAAAATCAGCAAGGCCAGCCCAATAACCACGATACCCGCGACGACGAAATTCCCGCCGGCGGCATCCGCCCAGTGGAGGTGCAGGAGTTGAGGAATTTGGGGATGCTTCTCGGCGATGAACCGGAAAAAATAATAGACGCCCCAGTCCTGCTGCTCGATTCGGTCCAAATTCGGCCTCCTTCAGAACCCGCTACCGCTTAATACTCCGAGCGGCCAGGAATGATATTGTTGTAGGACTGCACTCCAGCTGAGTAGGGACGGCCTTGGAGTGCCCTCCTAACTTTGTGCCAAATCGGGCTGCGTGGAATATCGCCGCAATTCCGCTTGCTGTGGTCAAGCGGCAAAACCTTAACAAAATATTACCCTGTTTTGTCTATTTTTCCGAAACCAATTGACATGGGGTGGTGTTAAAGATTATACTGAATTGACGTTTTGTATCGGCCCCTTGAGCCCCATATCATCATTTCTATGGAGAAAGAGGGCTAAACATCGTTCGGCTTCCCCGAAAGCCCAACGAAATATTGAACAAGCTCGTCCTTGCAGGTCGTTTGAATCGCCGTGGATGGTTAGGTTACAGCTGGGTTCTGGGGGACGCATGTCCAGCACTGTTACGCGAACATCCGAGTCCGCACATCGACGCATCCCTGATGACGGGGTGGTGGTCGTGCCGTCTGGCGCGCCTCAGACCGACGAATCCCCAACGGTTATCTCCAAATCTCCACCTCTCGTTATTCCGGCGCCGGACAGCACCAATAAGGCCAGCGATCTTATCCGCAAAATCAGCACGCCCGAATCGATCGTCGCTGGCATTCGTGGCCGCAAACTGGCCCATTTTGAATTAATCGATCCGATCGGTGTCGGCGGTATGGCAGCGGTGATACGCGCTCGTGACACCCAGCTGGATCGCATCGTCGCGCTAAAGATTCTGCCTCCGGAAACCTCGGTCGAACTGGAAATCGTTCAGCGCTTTCACCAAGAGGCCAAGGCGGCTGCGAAACTCGATCACGAAAACATCGCACGGGTATTTTTCTGTGGCGAGGATCAGGGGCTGCACTTTATCGCGTTCGAGTATGTCGAGGGCCTCAACCTGCGTGCGATGCTCGAAAAACATGGCCGAATCCCAGTCGCCGAGGCGGTCCGCTATATCATTCAGGTCGCGACCGGACTCGAGCATGCGTCCTCGCGCGGCGTAGTCCATCGTGACGTGAAGCCGTCCAATATCATCATTACGCCCGATGGCCGGGCGAAACTCGTCGATATGGGGCTGGCGCGAAATATGGATCGTCGCGGCGAACGCGATCTGACGCAGTCAGGCATGACGCTGGGAACGTTCGACTACATCTCGCCCGAACAGGCGCTCGAGCCGCGGGAGGCCGACGCGCGGAGCGATATCTATTCTCTCGGTTGTACCTTCTATCACCTGATAACGGGGATTTCGTCGGTTCCGGAAGGGACGCCGGCGAAGAAGCTGCACCATCATCAACACGTCGTGCCGCTCGATCCGAGGCAAATCGACCCGACGATTCCCGCCGAAATCGTGATGATCCTCAGCAAGATGATGGACAAGAATCCCGATCGGCGGTATCAGCGGCCGATTCATCTCGTGCAACACCTGATGCAGATCGCGCGGGACGTCGGGGCGGCGAACGACTTGCCCCAAGGCGTGCTGTTCGTCGACACGCCGCTGCCCAAACCGCCCGTCGCCCGGCCTATGCTGCTCATCGGCATGGCGATCGCGGCACTCGTCGTGGTGACGCTAATATTGACCTTGGCGCCGCAGCCGAACTTCGAGCCGAAATCCAATCCGATTCACAACGGCAATGCCAAAGCCATAACGCCTATTACGGATGTGTCGAAGAAGGACGTCAAATCGGCGATGCCCATGCCTGCCGTGCGACCCGGCGTTGTTAGCACAACCAACGACTTTGCGCAGGCACTTGCCGACAAAGATACACATAAAGTAAACGTGAAGGTCGAGGCCGGGCAAGCGATTGATCTGGAACACTTCACGCTCAGGGGCGGCGAGCAACCGTTCGAGGTCGAATCGAAAGATGCGGACAACAACCTCTTGAGATTCCAGACGAGTTCAAAAAGCACCGGAGACGGTCTAACCATCGAGTCCGGCGAACGGGTTGTATTCAGGAAGCTGAACTTTCACCTGGAGGCGGACAGGTCGCTAAATCTCAGTCAGATTGTGGCAGCGATCGCGATCCAGTCGCCCAAGGTCGTCCTTTTTGAAGAGTGCATCTTCACGCAAAAAGTGCCCCCGATCTCGAAGCAGCCGCCTTTCGCGTCTGTTTGCGTTGATGCCGGGGATCGGCAAAAACCCGAAGTCATCTTCAGATCATGCTACTTCGACTACTCGGCGAACCAGGACGGCGGGCAGGTCGCTGTCGCAATCAACGGCCCAGCGACGGTGAAGTTCGATCATTGCGCCTTCAAATCGTGCGGTGCCCTGGTCTACTTTCGCAGCGGTGCCACGAAAGCGAATACCCATGTGAGCCTGCGTAACTGCGCGGGTCTCGTCAGCAATGCGCCGGTGTTTCGCTTTGAGCAGGATGCGTCGGCCAAACTCGACGTGCGACAATCAATCTTTTCTCGACCAACCGACGCAATCGGCCTGCCGGGCCTGCCTCAACCCGGTCTTATTTTTCTCGACAGCGACGCCCAGGTCCATTATGAAGGTCACCAGAACGTCTATCACAATCTGATGGCTTATGTCGAACCAAGGTCGGCTAACCAGATCGTGGAGCCTGACGAGTTTGCCCGTTATCTCGCCAAGAACAGCTTGGGTCATGATCGCGAATCGCGCTATCTCAAGAAAACCACCAGCCCGTGGCACCACACTACGCCACTTGCCGTCGGCGATTATCTTGCCTTCCAGCTGAAGCCTGAGTTTTACGACCTTGAGTTTGGCGTGAGAAATGTCTGGACGGGCCAAACGATGCCGAAAGCCGTACCGGCCGCAATGGCGTCAGATGAGCCAAAAATCGTCGATTCCGAATCGGCCGGTCCTTTTAAGTTTCTCGCCCAAGCACTCGCTGGCGCGAAAGACGGCGATGTCATCTATATTAAGGCCGGTGAAAATCGTGAGGTCTTGGTAGCGCCATTCACGCTCACCGGGGATATCACGGTGACGTTAAAGCCATTCGAGGATCATAAGCCGATCTTGGTACTGAAAAAAGGATTCAGGGACAAAGACACCGCCATGTTCAAAGTTCAGGACGGCACACTGAAGGTCTTTGGCATGGAAATTACGCTGGATCCATCCGCCGACGGATTTGAATCGCAGTCGTTCGTGCACCTCGGCGAGGCCGCAACCTGTCAATTCGTGCATTGCGTCTTCAACCTGAAAGCGACTTCGGATGTGAAGCTCAACGTCGTAACATTTGTCGATCTCGCCAACATGATGAAAATGGGAACTCCAAACACCGCCGGCGCGGGCGTACGCTTCGACGAATGCGTGGTGCGCGGCAAGGGCGACCTGGTTCTCCTCAAGGGGTGTCGCCGATTGCGTGTCGATGTGAAAAACTCGCTCATCGCTCTCGATGGCTCCCTCCTCGACATCGAGTCAGCCAACAAACCGATGCCGATGGACGAAGGCGTGCGCTGGAAGATGAGCAAGTCGTCCGTTTTCGTGACCGATTCGTTGTTCTCGCTGCGTTCCAAATCAAACGGCAAAGGCTTGAGCGAAACCCACGTTGACGTAGACAACTGCCTATTGGTGTCGAACGCGCCGGAACAACAGCCGATCGTCAATCTCGACACCGAAGGCACGATTAGCCTTGAGAAGCTTTTCAAATGGCGAGGGGAAAAGAACTATTTCGCCAACTTCGAGGCCGCCAGCGTCATTGAATGGAAAACGTTTTTCGAGCCTACGCTGGAATCGGGCACGCTGACGTTCCCCAAACTTAACGACGAGCAACTTAAGACACTTTGGGAGGCAACTCCTGAATGGTTCGCCTACACCGAAACGATCAATGGCTTCGGCGTCCCACCACAAATCAGCAGCAAACTCCTCGCGCCCAGTCCAAAATCCGATTAGCGATTCGGCATGATTAGAGTGGAGACGGGCGAGAACTGTCCCGTAACGCATCATTTTATCGCTCGCAGCTGGAGCGTTCGCATCATCAGGTCGAGGTCGCGCTGGACTCTGACGGCGTGGTCGGGCAGAATCCGCGATGTGAACGTCGCGCCGTGGTTGGCTTGCCGAGTAACGCTGTAGTGCAGCACCACGCGTTCCTTGGCGATTTCGGCGTCGAAGGTGAAGCCGTCCCAGCCACCGCCGAGTGGGCGTGGTTTTTCGTCGCGGAACAGCTTGGCGCCTTGCTTGACGAGAAATTGCGCAGCATCCTGGTAGAACTGCGCCGCTGTCGGCGTCGCCGCCGCTGGGCTGAGTGTGATGAGCACGCCGCTGCCTTGATTCTCGTCGATGCCGATCTGTTTGTCGTTCGCACCGGCGATGCGCCAATTTCGCGGGTAGAGGAATCGCACACCGACGTTCGGCTGATCGAACAGCAGCATCGTGTTTTCCGCCTTTGGTTCGAGCGTCAAGCCGCGTAGAGCGTCGTCGCTCAGGTCGTTAGTGATCGGTGCGGGCGTGCGAGTCATGATGAACGTGCCTTCGATTTTCCCTGTAGGTGAGCCTTTCTTGTCGAGCAGATGGTGTGTGCCTTTGACATAGACGTAGCTGATGAAGCCCGCATCGATATCGACGGAACACGACCCGCGCAGTTCGTGCAGCGCCAGTCCGTCCTCGCCCAAACCGTGGACCTTGCCCTCGAAGGTGATGTGAGCGTTGCGTCGTCCAAGCAGGGTGGTGACTTTCTCGAAGGTGCAAGTAAGGTCGGATTTATCAAGGCGTTCAAGGTCCGTAAGTTCCTGAATGGCGACCGTGTCAGGCCGCCAGCGTTCGCCGATGGCAACGGCGCGATCCGGAAGCAATCCGCGTAATGCCGGCGAGAAAACGTCGGTGCGGATCAAGTCAACTTCGCCCCACGTCATGGGCGCCGACGGACTAAAGGGCACCTCGTACTGCTTTCGGCGCAGGATGACCAGCCGACGTACTTCGGGCCTTAGCTTGTTGTGTTGCTCTTCGTCGGCAACCTTGCGTTCAAATTCGAGTTGACGATAGGCGCGAATCGTGCGTTCGACGGTTCCATCACCAAGCACCGACAAGACGCGTTCGTCATAGTTGAGGTTGCTCTTGCCTGACACTTTCAGAGCTTTTGGAGCACCGCCATCGCCGGTCGGCAAGGTGAGCGTTCCGGTGATCTCGACATTGCACTGGACGTGATATTGCCGGTCCTTGGGGAAGGTTTCGCTTAATCGCATCGTGCCGGCGGGTTGTGCCTGGACAGCCGAGGTGATGAGAAGGATCAGCGCAAACCTGATCGTATGAATCATGGAAGACCTCGAGTTTAGGACTTTATGCGGCAGGTGCAGTCTATCGGCTCAACGGACAATCTGCTTACCTGGAAGCTGATAGTTGACAACTTTCCCGCAACTAATCGATTCTAATGAACTCCGCAGGCAAAACTGAAGAGAAATCTGCTGCCGAACGTCCATTATTATGACGAGGCATGAAATCTTTGCCGATTGTGACGGTTAGCAAAATAGAACATGTCCTGTCTAATTTGGCAGTCCGCGGTGTGTCGTTTGTTGCAAGTTTGAACGAATGACATGTAAAAAAGTTCATCGCATGTGTCAAGATAGGCAAAGTTGCACCCGCGAGTTCATAATAGAAAATCGACGTAACCTAATAAATAATATATAATTGTGGCAAATAACCGAACCGGGATGCGTCCATTTGTTCAGTATCAGGAGGCAGCAGTGGCACGGTTATTGCATTAGAAAATGTGCGGAAACGTCCAACGGCCTATTTGAAATGGAGCAGCCGGGAAAACGAATAATCTGGAAGGGAATCCTAAAGTTCGCGCTTCAAATGAGAGAGAGCGAACGTGAACCAAGGAACCCATGCGAGCGTCAAATAAGGTATAATCGGAACGAAGTGAATTTTGGAGCTTCCGTCAAACCCGTCAGGTAATAGCGTCGAGGAGGGGAGAACGTCGGCGAGCGTTTGGCATCCAAAGGAGCGAGCACCATGAATATCTACAAACATCAAGCGATTCGCGAACTGGCCGACCAGCAGGTCCGTTTCGCGCCTCCGCCCAAGCGTCTTGAGCAATTAAAGCACAGCGAGCAACTGCTGACCGAGATAGATCCGGCAAAGGACTATCCCTACCAATTCATTTGCTACCGCGTTACGGAGTTCCGCTCCGATGCTCACGCCGGCTTGGTGATGCCCGGCCACGACGTGCTGCACGATCTGGGTCTGATGATTAACGACCTCGCCACTTCGCTGCCGGCCGTGCCCGTTGAGGACGTTACCGAAGAGGTGATGACGACCGACGAGATTAGCCGAAAGCTCAACGTCAGCACCAAGACGATCAACCGCTGGCGCAAACGCGGCCTGATCGGCATCCCAGTGCTGAGCAATGGCAAACGCCAGATGGGCTTCCTGCCATCGCTCGTCAACCCGTTCCTGGCGGCGAACAAAGATCGCTTGGATCGCAGCGCCAAATTCACGCTGCTTGGCCAACAGGAAAAAGACGACATCCTTCGCCGCGCCCGGCGATTTGCTCGTCTCGGCCTGGGCAGTCTGACGGAAATCAGCCGACGGATTGCTCGCCGACTGGACCGCTCGCCCGAAACCGTGCGTTACACGATCAAGAACTTTGATCGTGAACACCCCGAGCAAGCGCTCTTCCCGGAAATGACGGGCCCGCTTGAACGGACGGATAAACAAGTAATCGTAAACTCCTACCGAAGGGGGATGGACGTGAATACCATTGCCATGAATTATCAACGTGATCGATCGATGGTTTATCGTGCCGTGAACGAGATTCGCGCTCAGCGCCTGTTCGACCAACAGATCGAATGGGTCTTTAACGAATGCTTCGACGATCTGTCACAAGAGGCAGCGATCCGTGCCGACATGCCCGACCTGGAGGCGTTCGAGGAAGCTCGCCGCGCCAAGCGCATCCCCAAAGACGCGCCGCCGGAATTGTTCTCGAACTACGAGATGCCGTTGTTGACCAAGGACCAAGAACAGCATCTGTTCCGCAAGATGAACTTCCTCAAATATCACGCCGCCAAACGGCTCGGAAAACTGAAGCTCGCCAGCGGATTGGTGAACACAGCGGCGGTGCGCGTCGAGTTGCTCAACGAAGTCGAAGCGGACCTTGCCGAGGCCAACAAGATCAAGGAACTGCTGATCCGTTGCAACATGCGACTCGTGACCTCCGTCGCCAAGAAGCACAGCGGGCAGACCGAAAACTTCTTTGAATTGCTCAGCGACGGCAACATCTCGCTCATGCGTGCCGTCGAAAAGTTCGACTACTTCCGGGGCAACAAGTTCAGCACCTATGCCACGTGGTCGCTGATCAAGAACTTCGCCCGCAGCATTCCCGATGAGATTCATCGGAAAGAACGCTTCGCCACGGGCAACGAAGAAGTTTTCGATATGACCGAAGACCGACGCACCAACGAGAAAGAACTCCTCGCTGCGGCCGAGCAGGCCACCGTCAATGTCAACCGTCTGCTCGATTACCTCGATCCGCGTGAGCGTGAGATCATCCGCTTACGCGCCGGCCTCGACAATGCGAAAGAGGGATTGACGCTCGAAAAGATCGGCGAACGCCTCGGCATTACCAAGGAGCGCGTTCGTCAGCTCAACGTCAAGGCGATGAAAAAGCTCCGCACCATCGCCGATGTCGAACGCGACCTCGTTTGATGGCGCTCGCCTCTTGCGGCTTAGCGCTCGCTTGACGCCATGCGAGCGCTGCCGCAAGAGGCGAGATCGTCTACTTCTTTCCGCTCGGCAGCACCTCCAGGCTCAGATGCGATGGCTGTTTGTGCGATCTAAGTATCGTTTGCTCCGCCGATTGAAAGTCCGTGTCCTTCGCTTCAAAAATATTCGGCACAAACTTCTGCGGGTTCCGGTCGATCAGTGGGAACCACGTGCTCGACACCTGCACCATGATTCGATGGCCCTTGCGAAAGCAATGATGGCCCCAGTGCAGATCGATCGAATACTCATTCACCTCACCTGCCTTCACTGGCTCAGGTTTCTCAAAGCTCTTGCGGAAGCGTGCACGGGTCGGTTCGCCGATGATGAGCAGCTGATTCCCGCTCATTGTCGGCTCCTTGGCGTAATCCTGCGGATAGGCGTCGATCAGCCTAACGATGAAATCGATATCCGTTCCCGAAGTGGACGCGAACAGCTTCGCCGTGATCGAGCCGGCTAAGGTCACGTCCTCCGTGAGCGGTTCGGTCTCATAGGTGAGCACATCAGGCCGCGCGTGCGCGAAGCGCTGGTCCTCGACCATCCAGTTACGCCATTCGGGACCGGGATAAGTTGGCGTGACGGGCCGAGGGCGGTAGGGCACGGGACTGGCGGGGTCGGACGTGTACTTGTCGAAGGCGGACTCATCCGCAACCGGCGGCGTGAACGCGAGTTTGCCGGCGGGATGGAAATAGAGCATTCGCTTTTGCGCGTCCTTCGGTGGCCAATGCGGATGCGCGACCCACTTGTTCGAGCCGGTCTGGAACAGGAGCGCTTCGGGCTGTTTCAAGTCGCCTTTGCCCTTGAGGTAATGATTGAAGAACGCCGCCTGAATCTTCGCACGAAAGTGCGCTCCCGTGTCGCTGTCGAACTTGATGCGACCGAGCTTGTCGCCTGGCCCATTCGCCCAGCCGCCGTGGTTCCACGGGCCTAGTACGATAAAATTCTTGTTCTCGCGATCGTACTTTTCGAGCAGCTTGTAGATCTGCATCGGCCCGCGGTAGTCCTCCTGATCGAACCATCCGCCGACGTTTAGCGTTGGCACGGTGACTTTGTTCAAATATGGGTCGAACGCCTGCTTCTGCCAAAATTCGTCGTAGTTCGGATGCTTGACGAAATCGTTCCACGTCGGCATTTTGCCCTTGAAGTGCTTGGCGTTGACGTTGGACAACGCGCCGAGTTTCAGGTACCACTCGAACGTATCATAGCGGTCGAATTTGAACAACGTGTTGACGTTGTTCGTCTCCATCATCGCGACATACTCGAAGCCGTAGCTGAGCCGAAACGCGCCGTTGTGGTGGAAGTCATCGCCGAGAAACTGATCCGCCGGTGACGCCTGGGGTGACGCCGCCGCCAACGCGGGATGCGGATCGAGCATGCCCATCACGGTCAACCAGCCAGGATAGCTGATGCCGAGCATGCCGACTTTGCCCGTATTGTTTGGCACATTCTTCACCATCCAGTCGATTGAGTCATAGGTGTCGGTGCTTTCGTCGATCGCCTTTGGATCGCTCTTATCGCGCGGCGAGCGCGACATGACGAACTTGCCTTCCGATTTGAATCGGCCACGGATGTCCTGGAAGACGAAGATGTACCCCTCGTCCGCGAGGTCCTTGAGATAGGCCAGCAGCGCCGTTGGCCCGCGTGCATCGATGCCATACGGCGTGCGAAGCAGGATGAACGGCAGGCCGCCTTTGACGTGATTGGGGCGGTAGATCGTCGTGTAAAGTTTGACGCCGTCGCGCATGCCGATCATCGCTTCGCTGCGTGTGAATCGCTTGGCGATCACCGGATCGGGAACTTGTGCATGAGCCGAGGTGAACGTAACCACGAGGATGATCGTGGTGAGGATGAGTTGGGAAATACGATTCATATCGAATACCTCGGAAGTATGAGATTTCGTTGTTTAGGTTTAGCGATTGCGAGACGCCATGCGAGCGCTAAACGTAAACGCCGATTACCGCCATTTGAAAAACTTCAACGCCAATACAAACGGCACGATCGCATATCCCGCCAGGATTGCGATGCGCCAGCCGACGGTGGCCAAGCTCGCGCCTTCCAGCATCACCTCACGCAGGGCGTTGTTGAGCTGCGTCAACGGCAACGCCTGAATGAACCATTGCACCTCATCGGGAAATCGCTTCGAGGAGAAGAAGACGCCCGACACGATGTACATCGGCAGCATGACCATGTTGATCAGGCCCGATGCGGTTTCCGTTTTATCCGTGCGACTACCGACCAGCAGGCCCAAGCCCGAGAACGCCGACGCGCCGACGACAATGACGATGACCAAAGTAAAGAATGAGCCGCGAATCGGGATCTCAAACCAGAACGCGCCGACGCAGAGCAGGCTGGCCATTTCAGGGATCAGGAAGATGAGCCGGGAGACGAGCAGCGCCAGCAGGAAATCGCTATGGCGCATCGGCGTGGCGATCAGGCGTTTGAACAGCTTCCGCACGCGCATATCGACGAGTACGAAGCCGACGCCGAAGAGCCCGCCGCCCATGATGTTGATGCCGACGAGGCCGGGGATGAGGAAGTCGATGTAGCGATTGCCTTTTTCCTCAACCAACGACACGGTAGGCGATGAGGCCTTGCGCGATAGCACAGCTTCGACCCAATACCGCGCCTGCACGCTCTCAGCACGCGTTTCGTCGTAGCGGTATCGGACGCCGGTTTCAAGCGGAATGAGATAGAGCGGCGCTTTGCCTTTGAGCAGGCGATCCTCGCATTCAGCCTCGGTGTGAATTTTGACTTTGAGCGGATCTCTCCAGAGTTCATTTGTGAGCTGCTTGGCGACTTCGTCCGCGCGACTGGAACCAGGCGTGGCCTGGATGTCGATCTCAGGGGCGGGCGGACGCGAGTTATTGAAGGCGTAACCAAGCCCGACGGCGAGGATAAGAGGAAACCCGTAAACCCAGAAAATGACTTCCGGTTCACGAACAAACTCGCGCATTCGGGCGAGCACGAGTTGAAACAACGGTTGCCAACGTTGCGGGATCATGCGTCGCCTCACTGCAATTGTTTAGCCGCTCGCCTTCGGCGAGCGAGGGCACGGTACTTCGCAATCGCCCGTGAATCGCCAAGCCCGCGCTCGCCCAAGGCGAGCGGCTAAACGGATCACACCTGAGCGTAGGATATGAACGCACTCGGCGAATGGGCCGGAAAATCTTACGATGATTGCATGAACACGCCGATTGTCATTGCGATCCCGGGCGACGATCCGCCGCAGCTGCAAGCATCGCCGCACCTGGAACGGCTGCGTTCCCGTGGCGATGTCGTGCTGCACCTCGACCGCCCGGCGGACGACGCGGAAAAGCTGCGCCGAGTCGCCGGTGCGACCTGCCTCGTCAATTCGCGCAGCGCCGTCAAATGGCCAGGGCATCTTCTTCGTCAACTGCCCGCGCTACGCATGATCACGGTGTGCGGCATCGGCACCGATTCGATCGACACGGCCACTGCCCGCGAACTCGGCATTGCCGTCTGCAACGTTCCTGGCCAGACCGCGCCGATCGTCGCTGAGCATGCCTTGGCGTTGATGTTGGCGACGGCGAGGCGGGTCGTTTATCAGACCGAGCAACTGCGTAAAGGCATTTGGAAGACGCCGGACAATATCTATCTCGCCGGCAAAACGCTCGGCGTCCTTGGCGCGGGATCGATCGGCGCTGCTATGATTCGGTTAGGCAAAGCGATCGGCATGCGCGTGCAGGCCTGGTCGTTTCATCCATCCGCCGACCGTGAGCGGGAGCTCGGCGTGCCGTTCGTCGAGCGCGATGAATTGCTCCTCACGTCCGATGTCGTCAGCATCCACGTGAAGTTGACCGAGCAAACACGCGGCATGATCGGCACCCGCGAACTCGCGCTGATGAAGCCGGGCAGCATCCTCGTCAACACCGCCCGCGGCGCGATCGTGGACACCGCGGCTCTCGTGCAATCGCTGCACGCGGGCCACCTGGGCGGCGCCGGCATCGACGTCTTCGACACGGAGCCTCTGCCCGCGGATCATCCGCTGTTATCATGCGAGCAGGTCGTGCTGACGCCGCATGTGGCAGATCAGAATCCGGAAGGCATGGAGATTCTGAACCGCGGCGCCGTGGACAACGTGCTGGCGTTTTTGGATGGGAAGACGATCAATCGAGTGAACATATAGCCCGCCATTTATGGCGGGTGTACGGGAGTTCCGCCATATGGCGGGCTATATCGGGACAGGTATAATGAGGACGATGACCCGAACCGCATTCGTTGGCGCAATCCTTCTTGTCGTGGCTGTGCCCGCGCTCGCCTCCGAGCCTGTCGTTGCATTTAATGCGAATGGCGGCTTTCTTGAGC
>CAMAUE010000080.1 GCA_945861245.1 Singulisphaera sp. GP187 | reverse complement strand
GACGCACCGATCACCATGACTTTCACGCCACCGTTTTGCACCTTCTCGGCATCGACCACACGCGCCTCACCTTCCCGCACAACGGCATCAATCGCCGTTTGACCGATGTGCACGGCCGGGTGATTCACGAGATTTTGAGCTGACGACGGGTGCTGCGGCGCGGAATCATATGAGTTTAGCTGGACGCGAAGTGTATGCAGTGTTAAGTTGTTGGTATCCATGAGGGAACCATTGTTTGACTGTTCCCCGGGAATAATTGGTTATCCTCCCGCCGTTTTTGTTTCCGCCTGGTATCTGACCTGCCTCCCGCGAACTCTTTCGGGCTTTGCTCCTGCCAGGAGTATGATTCTCATGTTCAGGAACCTCAAGCGACTGACGATCTGCGCGATCGGTCTGCCGATTGTGTTCTTGGCGACGCCAGTCCCGGGAAACGCCCAGGAGTCGTTGCTGGAGCGCGACGTGTTGCCGATTCTAACGAAGCAATGCCTTGGCTGCCACGGCGGCTTGCGCCAGAAGGGCGGGTTGGACATGCGCACCATCCCGTTAATGCTCAAAGGTGGCAAATCGGGGCCATCGCTGAAGACGCACGATGTGAACGCCAGCGAAATGTGGAAGCGAATCGCCGCGGATGAAATGCCGCCGGGCGACAAGAAGCTTTCGGCAGCCGAAAAGAATCACATCAAGCAATGGATCGCCAATGGGTTGCCGACGGTTGCCGAACGACAAAAGAACGATGATCCACTTTTGTCCGCCAAGGAAAAGCACACGCCGAAACAAGTGGCGACGGCGATTGATCAGCATCTGAATAAGGGGCTGGCCTCGGCGAAACTCAAGAACTCGCCGCGCAGCGATGACGCCGAGTTTCTCCGCCGCGTCTACATCGACTTGACGGGCCGTGTTCCGACCGCGGAGCAGGCCGTCACGTTTCTGAACAGTAAGGACGCCGACAAGCGGGCGAAGTTGATCGACGCGCTCCTGGCCACGCCGCAGTTCGGCGAGCAACTTGGACGCACCTGGCGCGACTGGATCTGCCCGCCCGAACTCCCCTCTGATGGCAATGGCGGCGCGCAGCCGCACAAGGAAGCCCAGAACCTTGGCAAATGGATGGGAGAGCGTTTCGCGGCCGGCGACTCCTGGGACAAGATCACACGCGACATTCTCACCGTCGATGGAGAGATCAACAAAAAACCGCAGGTCATCTTCTTCGGCCTGGTCGGCGATGGAGGCAAGTTGACACCGGACGGCTCCGCCCGCGCCGTCGCCTCGCTCTTCATGGGGGTGCAGATGCAATGTGCCCAGTGCCATGACGATCCTTATCGCGACTGGGCGCAAAAAGACCACTGGGCCCTCGCGGCGTTCTTCAGCAAGATCAATGGCGGCTTCAACAAGGTCTCCGAAAGCCCTGCAGCCAAGAACGGCACGCAGATCACGATTCCCAAGTCCGCGTTCAAAAACTCCGGCACGATCGTGCAGGCGGCGTTCCTCAAAGGCAAGACCTTCAATCTGAACAAGGACGAAGCGTTGCGGCCACATTTCGTTGACTGGCTCACCACGAAGGACAATCCCTACTTCGCGCGCTCTTTCGCCAATCGCACGTGGTTCTACTTCTTCGCACGCGGTATCGTGAATCCCGTTGACGATTTCCGCGAATTGAATCCGCCCACGCACCCCGGCTTGATGAAACTGCTGGCCAACGAGTTCGCCGCATCGGGCTTCGACGTGAAGCACCTGATTCGCTGCATTTGCAACTCCGAGGCATATCAGCGCACCAGCCGCGTGACCGGCGGCGTGGATGAGCAATCCGTCGCAGCTTTGACGGCGGCGTATGGACGGATGACGTTGCGCGTGATGACCGCCGATGTGCTTTACGATTCGCTTAAGGCTGCCTACGGCGATCCGAAGCTGGACCTTCGCGCCATCGATGCCAAGGACAACATCGCCGGCCAGAGCGCTCCGATCGCGGATGCGTATCTCGAATTCCTGCGCCGCTTCGGCACCAACAAGGAGGACGCCACCGATTTCACGCATGGCATCCCGCAGATGTTGACGATGATTAATCATCCGCGTCTGCTGTCCGGCAGCAAAGCTCTCGACGCGCATCGAAAAACGACGCCGACCCCTTCTGCGGAACAGTCGGTGGAATGGCTGTATCTGACGACGTTGTCACGCCGGCCGACAAGCGAGGAACAGGCGGAGGCACTGCGGTATTTGAAGAGGACGGAGAACGGCTACATCGGCGTGCTGTGGATGCTTGTGAATCGCAGTGAGTATTTGCTCGTACGGTAATTACGAGCCGGAAGCGTAAGCGCCGGGCTTGCTAAACCGTCGCTAACGCTTCCGGCTCGTAATAACAATAACAAACGGAGTCCCCATGCTATCGCGTCGCGATTTTGTCAGGCTATCCGCGGCAGGCGTCCTCTCGGGCGCCTCGGTGCCGTGGTTTGAGACGCTCGCCCAGGCCGCTTCGGTTCGCCGGCCGCGCGGCAAGAATTGCATCCTCTTGTGGATGGACGGCGGGCCCAGCCAGCAGCATACCTTCGATCCCAAGCCCGGCGGCGAGTTCCGGTCCGCTGCGACCTCCGTGCCCGGCATCCATATCGTCGAGCAACTGCCGCAACTCGCGCAGTGCATGAACGACATGGCAATCCTCCGCTCGATGCAAACGCAGATCAACGACCACTACGACGCGAAGTATTATCTCCACACCGGCTTCCGGCGCGTCACCGGGTTCGAGCATCCCGCCATCGGCAGCATCGCGTCGCATCAGCTTGGCACGCCGAACGATGACATGCCAGCATTCGTGACCATTGACGCTGGCTATGACATACGCAACGACGGCGGCCGACTCTATCGCTCGGTGCCCGCCTACCTCGGACCGCAACACTCGCCCCTTGCGGTCAACGAGCCGAGCCGAGGCCTGGAGAACCTGCGTCAGGCCAACAGCGATCTTGACGCTCGCCTCGAAATGCTAACGGGCAGCGAACAGCGATTCGCACGCGAATATCCTTTGCCCGCGGTTAGCGCCCAGCAGTCGGCGTTCGCCCGGGCCGTGCGCTTGATGCAGTCCCCGCGCTCCAGGGCGTTCAATCTCGACGCCGAGCCGGCCAGTATGCGCGAGGCGTACGGCTCGCATCGTTTCGGGCAATCTTGTTTGCTTGCGCGTCGCTTGATCGAATCGGGCGTCAACTTCGTCGAAGTCTTCCATCGCGGCTGGGACGATCACAACGGGGCCGCCAGAAACATGGTCTTGCGCGCGCCTTGGCTCGACCGCGCCATGGCGATGCTCATCCGCGACCTCAAGCAGCGCGGCATGCTCGATGACACCCTCATCGTCTGGATGGGCGAATTCGGCCGCACGCCGGGCGATGGCAATGGGCACTTCTCGAACGCCTGGTCCACGATGTGGGCGGGCGGCGGTATCAACACCGGGCTCGTCGTCGGCAGAACCAGCGAAGGCGGCAGAAATGCTGGCGGCACCGTAACCGAACGCCCCATCACCCCGCCCGACTATATCGCCACGCTCTGCCTCGCGCTGGGCATCGATATCCGCCAGGAATTTCACGCCCCTGGCAATCGCCCGATGCCCCTGGCTGACCACGCCGCTCAGCCCATCCGGGAGTTGTTGCGATGAGCATGCGGAGATTTCTGGTCGGTTTAGTCTCCCTGCTGGCGGTGCTTGCCGGTCCGAACCTGCATGCGCAGACCAAGAACGCACCGCCGTATAAACCTGCGGCAAACGCCGACGAGGCGGTAAAGCGCATCGAAGAACTCGGCGCCATTGTTCGCCGTGTTGCTCCGAAGGACGACGCCCTGGAGGTCGATTTCCGCAACAGTACTGTGACCGACGCGCACCTGCAATACCTTCAGTCTCTCAAGATGGTGACAGTGGTTCGCCTGCGGGAAACGCGCATCACCGATGCGGGCCTGGTTCATCTCGGCAAAATCACGACGCTCAAACGACTCCACCTCGAAAAGACAACGGTCACAGATGCCGGCATGCAGCACTTGTCCGGGCTGAAGGAGTTGGATTTCCTCAATCTCTTCGGCACAGCCGTCGGCGACGCGGGGCTAGATCATCTGAAGACGCTGCCAAAGCTCAAATCGCTTTTCGTCTTCCAAACGAAGGTGTCCGCTTCGGGTATTGCCAAGCTGCAAAAGGCAATTCCTGGCCTTCAAGTCGTCCCCGATCCGGAGCAGGACCGTAAGCGTGCCCAGGCCGCGTGGAAGATCGCCAAGTCGGCCCTCGACGATGCCGAGAAGAAACTCGTCGCCGCCAAGAAAGACGCGGACGATCTGGCACCCAAGGCCGCTCAGTTGAAAAAGGAACTCGACGAGGCCACCAAGAAATCCGCGGAGGCCAAGAAAAAGGCCGACGACGCCAAAAAGAAATCGGATGATGCCGGTAAGCGAGCCAACGAATTGAAGACCACGGAGGCCAAGCAAATCGCCGCCGAGGTCAAGAAGATGTTTGACGACGTTCAAATGGTATTCAAGTCGGCTCAGTCCGTAAGCCAGGCAACTCAGCAACAATTCCAGAAGGCGTCCAACGCTAAAAAGCTTGCCGAAGAAGCTCAGAAGCATCTGGAGAACTACCGCATTCTGGAAGAGGACGCCCGCAAGCGGTTCGCATCGTTTACTCGCGGAGATTGAACCATGACCAAGCGATTTGTCCCGACGTGCGGCTCTCCGGAGCACTTGCTCAATCGACGTGCGTTTCTCGGCGGCATCGGTGGTGCCTTGGCCGGGACGATTGGCCTCGATATTCTCGGCAATCCTCTGCTCGCCAACCAGATGCAGCGGCAACAGAAGCGCGTCATCATGCTGTTTCTTTCGGGTGGGGCGAGCCAGTTCGAGACCTGGGATCCCAAACCGGGGCGTCCGACAGGTGGTCCCTTCCAGGCGATTCAAACGTCGATTCCTGGTTATCGCATGTGCGAGTTGATGCCGCGAATGGCATCACGCATGCACAAGACCGCCGTCATCCGTTCGTTCAGCAGCCCAAATGCCGAGCACGAAGGACGTGGCGTGACAGCGATTTTGAATGGCGAACGGAATGATGTCGGCACGCTCCGCACGCCTTCCATCGGCTGTCTGCTCGCCCGCGAACTCGCGCAGCCCGGCAGCCTGGTGCCCGATCACGTGGGGATGTACACGACCTACGTCGGATTCAACAACAACGTTCAAGTCGATTTCGCCGCGTTCTTGGGAGCACGGCACGAGCCAATCCACATCCTCAACCGATTGGCCCCCGAGGGCGATCAGCTCCCCGCGATCCTGACGGACAGCGACCACCGCGAACGCGAGGCGCTCCGCGACCACCTTGCACGAGGCTTCCAGGTCAACCGTGAGCGCGATGCCACCGTCGCCAGCCATCGCATGGCCTACCAGCGTGTCCGTGGAATGATGGACAATCACCGCCTCTTCGACATCTCGCAGGAACCGCGGAGCATTCGCGACCGCTACGGGCACTCGCTGTTTGGACAGCAGGCGCTCGTTGCCCGTCGCCTCGTCGAAGCGGGAGTGCCGTTTGTTCGCCTGAATCGCGGTTGGTGGGATTCGCACGGCGAGAACTTCGAAATCCACGCGTCGCTGGTGCCCGATCTCGACAAGGTCATGTCGGCGCTACTCGAAGATTTGGAGCAACGTGGTCTCATCGAGAATACGCTTGTCGTCACGTTCGCGGAAATGGGGCGAACTCCACAGATCAACGCCATGCGCGGGCGCGATCACTGGGGACGATGCTGGAGCGTGACCCTGTCTGGTTGCGGCATTCGAGGCGGTGTCGTTCACGGCAGCACCAATGCCGATGGCACCGATGTCGCCCAGGATCGTGTTTCCGCCGCCCAATTTTTCGCCACGATTTTCCGAGCGGTTGGCATCGATCATCAAAAGGAATATGCCGCCCCCGATGGTCGGCCGATCATGTTGACTCCTTACCACACCGAACCCGTTAACGCTGTCTTGGCCTGATCCGTCCGCTCCATGGGATTTTTGCCGGAGAAGTGACATGCCTGCTCCTAACCTTGATCGAGTCCGCATCAGCAAGACCGTTACGCACCCGGGCGACTTTCTGTCGGTCGCCCGCGAACCGAACAGCGAACGCTTGTGGGTCGGACACACGGATTTCAAGATTTACACGATCGACTTCGCCGCCGCGCGGCCGACCGCAAACGCGGTTTTCGAGGGGCACAACAGCTACGTCAGCGCGCTCTGCGTCCTCGGCCGCACGCTCATTTCCGCGAGTTGGGATCGCAAGCTTATGTGGTGGGACATCCAGGACCGGCGCTTGGTGCGAACAGTGGACGCTCACGAATTTTGGATTCGCCAGCTTGCCGCCAACACGCGCCAGAATCTGCTGGTGACGACTTCTGATGACATGACGTGCAAAGTGTGGGACGCGCAGACGGGCCTGCTGGTGCGGCAACTGGCCGGCTTCGAGGAGCGATTGCCTCGCTACGATTATCCCAACAAGCTCTTCGCGTGCGCGTTCTCGCTCGATGGACGTCATATTGCCGCCGCGGACGAGGCCTGTCGAGTAATCGTCTGGGAAACAGCAAACGGCCGAGAGGCGGCACGCTTCGACGCCATGGGCTTCTTCAAGGCGGACTGGGACCGCAACAACCATCCCTACGGCGGCATTCGCTGCATGGCGTTCGCGCCCGATGGTCGATCGCTGGCCTTGGCGGGCATGGAAAATACCGATGTCGCCATCATCAACGGCAAGGCAATGGTGCAAAACTTTGACTGGCAAACGGGACGGAAGAACCATGAGCTGAAACTCGGCAACAATATTCAGTTCGAATGCCTCGCTTATCACCCGCAGTCGGAATGGTTATTGGCCGCTCCTGGCGCCGGAGGTGCAGGCGCATTGTATTTCTTGAACTCGGCCCAGCCTCGGGTTCTCAAAGAGACTCCAGCCACCATGCAGACCTTTGCAATGACGGTCAACGAGGCTAGCGACGCCTTCTATACGGTCGGCCGCGGCAAAGCGCTGAAATGGGAAATCCCCGCCTGACAGACGTGTTCTCTCGCCCTCAATCTATGCGTACGATCCGCAGTAAGTGCTCGACCGGCAGAGCCGATTTCACCCGCGGTTCGAGTCCGCGGCCAAACTGGTACGCAACCACCTTGACTTCGGTCGGGAATGTCGCGCGAGCAGGGACCTGCACGATGCGGAGCTTTCCGTTTTCGATAATCGCGGGACCGTGGGCGACGTAGTATTCGACGGGCAAACCGGAGTCGCTGGTCGCTTTGAGAAGGACGGGGCCCGCGTTCGCTTTCAGGTCGCCGATGGGCGCGAAGGTGATTGTCTGCTCCTTGCCAGTGTTCAGGCCCGCAAAGCTTTTGGGCATCATACCCACCTGTTCGGTATAGCGGTATTCCGCATCGCCTTCGCTGTAGGCGAGGAATGTGCTACGCCCCGCTCCGGTGGCTGGCGCCAGGGCATCGAACCGCATGCGGAACCGGTTCGCGCCGACGGCGACGATTGGGCCGCCAACCATGCGAATCTTGATCGGGGCTTCCGAGCGCCCGACCGGCTTGCTCGCCAGCGACCAGCGCGGACCTTTTCCGTCCTTCTGCGTTTTCGGATAGGTGGCTGCATAGGTGGGATGCACCTCGAAGGCCTGGCCATCATCCACCCAACTCACTTCGTTGAAAAAGAAACGGGCGCCGGCTTCGACGCTGTGGGAGTCGGTCCAGCGGATAAACTGGTCCTTCTTGCCCAGACCTTTGTGATACGCCAAGGTCGCCTCGGCCAATTCTCGATCCATATGCCAGGCAGCCCGCGCTTTGTCGCCCTGGTAGTCGCCGAATCGAGCGGGCGGATGCCCGGGTGCGTTGATCGTCAGGTCGGTCAGCCAACCGCTCGCCAGGTCGATCCGCTTGCAAGGCACGGGCGTCTTGGCATCAATGGACCATTCTGGAATGAGAGCCTGGGCGGCCTTGCGAAGGAACAGCGCGAGGTACACGGCGCTGCGGTCGGACCACGCGAAATGCCCGGCGCCGGGCTCGATCACGATGCTTCCCAGGTTGCCGGGACCTTTGGCGCGAAAGGCGGCCATCTCATCGCGGCCATTCTCCCAGTTCTCGCGTCCCTTGTCGTCACGCATCATCGCCTTGCCGAACTCGTCGAATTGGCCGAGCATCATGAGCGCGGGAATGCCGGGCGGAACGGGCGGATCCCAGTTCGGCGCCCCGCCGCGATATTGCATCACCCCGAAACAGCGACCCGCCATCCTGACCGCGGCCGTCTTGGCCTGGGGCCCGCCGGCAGAATGGCCGACAAAGAAAAGCGGCGCGACGGCCAGCTCGCGGTAACCGGAGACATTCGCGAGGTCGTCGAGCGTCTTCTGGATGTCCACCGATCCCAGGCCGGTCGTCAGAAACACGATCGCCAGTTGCTCGTCCGCACAGGCTTTGCGAATGCGCCCATCCTTGACCAACTCCCGCTCGGCAAGGGTCATGCCGGCCATGACGATGCCGCGGACCTGTTTGGCCTCTGGCGGAATCCACAGAAACGCATTGCTTTTCGCTTTGGAAGTCGCCACGGGGATTGCGTACTGGAACACGACGTCCGCGGCAAAAGCAGGACCGCTTTGAATCAGCAGGAGGACCGCAATCACATAGGCGAGATATCGGAACATGCGTTTCTCCGTCACATGGTTGGAGCTACTTTAATTCGACATTGGCAAGGCGCATCAATCCACAACCAAAAATGCCGCTCGGCTCGCTTTGCGTTCGCCAGCCGGGGTCACACTAACCGCGAAGAGGGCGTGTAGGCCGCGCTCCAGGCGAATACCTTCGATTCGGAACGGCGCTTTCTCGGATGTACCGAGTACCTTGTCCCCGGACCGGAATTCAATCTTGGCGTAGGTGCCGGTGGTTTCGGCGGCAAAGGTGAGCGGCGTGCCGGGCTTCATGATGTTGTCGAAGCCGAGCCCACAGTCTTTGCGATTGGGGCCTTTACTGCGATACTCGACCACCGGCGCGGTGAGCTTGATATCGGGTTTCGCAGAATGGTAGGCACGCCAACCCCAGGCGCAGTAGGCATCCGGCAGCCAGACCGGCGTCACCATGCCCCTGGCCTCGGCAAACGGAGCGATCGGGTTCCACTCGCCTACCGGATTGTAATCGCCAACCCAACCTTTCTCGCGTTCCACGGGGCGAAGCTTCGTCGGCTGGCCGGCAGGCGGCGGCGTTTCGGGCAAGCGCAAGCCAATCAGCCGGTCGAGGAACAGCATGAAGAATGTCCACTTCGAGTAGATACCGTGGGCGAAGCCGTAGGTGTTCGCCCGGCACGACAGATCCAGTGCGGGCGTCAACTGATCCTTGACTGGCGGCAATTTCTTGTCGCGATCCGCCTGACGATCCTTCGCCTCCTGTGGCGTGAACTCCCAGGCGTAAGCGAACGGAACCTTCGCGGTGAAGTCCGGGTATTTGGCCAGCGTGTTGGGAAAAGAATCGGTCCAGGCAACGACGCGTTCCGGAGCGCGTTTGAACAGATCGTTGCCCAGATGCGAGCCGTTCTGCCCGAGCCAGCCGACGAGCGGCGCAACTGCCAACTCGGGATGTTTCGTTTCCTTGGCGGCGGCGTTCAGGTAATTGAGCAGGACCCCCATGTTGCCCGCGGGATGCCCCAGTTTGAAGCGGCCGTTGCGTTTGTCGTTGTGGCCCAGGTCGTACTCGAACGGCCAGGGCACCGTGACCAGGGCGAATTTCCACAGCCGAGCCAGCTCACGCGGATCCTGGCTATGGAACACGTAGCAGACAAAGACGCCGCGCACGTTGTCAACGCCGGGCGGCAGGTACAGATGGATCTTGTCTTCGATCTTGCGGAAGTCGCTCCACGTTGGCTTGTTATCCAAACGCTGAATAGGCAGCCAACCTGGCGGAAGTTCCTGGGCCTGCGCGGAATTTGACCACATCCCGACAACAATAAGAACGGCGAGTAAACACAAATGTTTCATGTCAATCCCTCCAGGGGCTGATTTGCGTCGCCGAATCGGTCAACACAAACGCCCATGCTCCTACTTGGTTTTCCGCAGATCGTAACAATAAATCCCGTCCATCCCGCGCACGAAGAGCCGGCCATCGACGACGGGAAATGCCAAGGAATGCACGGCATAAGCCGTCGTCGAGTTGTTGGGCGGCAACCAGCGATCGCTGACAAGTTTGAGACTCGGAGCCGCATCGAGCAGTTGCAAGGTCAGGCTGCCGTGCTGACCCTCGGGAGCGAGCAACAGGCGATTGCCGATCAAGCCGAGCCATTGGTTGCTGCCGATCGGGCTTTTCTTGTTCTCGAAAATCTGCTTACCGAGAAGCTTACCGGAGCTGAGGTCGAGGCAGCGGATTTCGTTTTCGCCGACCACATAAGCGCGATCTTTGGCGAGGGTGACCGTGAGGTTCTCGTCGAGCGGAAGAAAGTCATCCTGCCAAAGTTTCTTGGCGCCGGCGTCGGAGAGTTTCCAGCCCTGAAAATGGCCGCCGCGTTTTTTCGGGTCGGGCAGAATATGGCCCACGAGGATGTCGTCCTCGATCAGTGCCGCCGAACCTGAGGTGCCGATCAGTTTCTCGTCCATCTTCCAGAGGAGTTTGCCGGTGACGGCGTCATGACATGCAGGCGAGCCGGAACCTAGGAGGACAACCCGTTCGGCGCCGGCCTTGCCCCAGACCAAAGCCTGAGAAGCGCCCGGTTGTTGCCACGCGATTTTGCCGGTCTTCGGATCGACAGCTCGCACTACGCCTTCGCCGGCGGCGGGAAGTATCGCCAACGCGCCGGCGCGAACCGCTCCGAGCGCGGCTTGGTTTTGGGCCACCTTCTGTTTTCCTTGGAGAGTCCACAGGATGTCGCCCGTCTTCACATCCAAGGCGACCCAGTTGTTGCCAAGGTCATTGGCGATCAGGACCGGCCCGATGACACAGACCGTGGGATTGATGCCGCGCCATTTGTGAGTCTGAAAGTTGCCGGAGAGACGCGGGAAGGTGACTCGCCAAAGGATGGCCCCCGTCTGGGCGTCGATGCAGGTGACGATGGTGTCCGAGTAAGGCCGGCAGAAATCGACGAGGGCCTCCCGCTCGGTGGGCAGCGGCTTGCGTTTGAACTGCTTCTCAAAGTCGGCGAGTACCTTCTCCAGTTCCTTCGCGTCCGGTTCACCCGAGGGGACGTAGTGGAAAAGGTAGACGCGGCCATCGGCGTAGACCGGCGAGCCCGAGCCGCCGCATACCGTTCCGACCGCGGCACGCCAGCTATAGCGACCGTCAACACCCGTGCCCCAACCGGATAAGGTCGGTTGCTCCGCACGCCACACGGGTCGGGCTTTGGACAGGTCATCGATGAGCGTTGCCGAGGAATCGACGCGGTTGGCGCCGTGCGGTCCGTGGTAGCTCGGCCAATCCTCGCCCGGCGCGAACGATTGGGAAGCTCGGATCGACTTCTCGTCGGTCAGCAGCCCGCTGAGCGAACCGCTGGATTTCTTGGCGCCGGCGATTTCACTGGTCCATGTGCCGGCGAAGCCATCCTTGGACCTCTTGGCGTCGATGGTCATGGTGACTTGAGCCAGAAGCTGCATCGGCCCCCAAATGCTGACTTGCCGCAGGATGATCTTGCCCTTCAGCGAATCGTCGGCAACGGCCAAATCGTGCGTATCGATCAGCACACGGTAGGCGCCGGTCTTTTTTACTCCACCGGGAACCGTCCCGCCCACGAACCAGACCGTCGTGGACTTGCCGGCGCGCAACCCGACAAAAGCGTTCGCTGCTTCCGCGCCGTCGAACGCGAGCCAAAGATGCTGGTACTCTCCGACCGCTGGTCGATAAATTTCCGGCTTGCCCGGAGTCGACGGTGCGTCAGCTCCGGCAGCGGTTACCACAAGAGCGAGAAGAGCCAGAACAGAGGGGAACGAAAAAGCTCGGTTCATCATCGTTACTCCAAATTCAGCGCCTGCGACGAATGGGGGCCTGCACGGTTCATTCGGCAACAACAATAGTGTGTGGCCGCGAAGTACGCAGGGGCTGTCCTATCTCCTGCACGGTTACGAACAACGCGTGAACGCCGGACTTGAGCGAAACCTCGAAGGTCCAGGGAGCCTCGGTACGTTCCGCCAATCGCTGGTGCGCGTCCCAAAGCTCGACCTTGGCGGGTTTCAGTTTGGCAGCGATCGTGACCTTCACTGCAACCGGCTTCGCGACGGCGTGGGCGACGAATTTCTGTCCGTCGCCCAAGCCCGCGGGTTCGTTGATGACGATGTCCTTGGTGCCGGCGACGAATGCTTGCCACACCGCGGCGGTTCGCTGTGATGGAAGCCAGCACGCTTGATCTCGGTCTCCCTTGAAGTCCTTCCAGTGTTGAATCGTGGGCCGTCGGCCATCTTTGCCCCAGGACATGGGATCGCCAATCCAGCCTTCTTCCAAAGGGATTTCGTTCAGCGCAACGGGCTTTAAGGCGGCCGAGTCCTTCGGCAGGCGGCGGGAAATCACGTCATCGAGGAAAGCGAAGGACAAATTGTTCGCCTGACCAAATTCATGCTTTCTCCCCCACTGCACCGCGATGCCGTAGCGGGCATTTTGCTTTCGCTCCAGGGGAAGCCGCGTCAGCAGTTTCGACATCTGTGAACCGTCCTTCTCGCCAAACACTGTCAGCACGGGAATGCGCCGCGTTGCATCCGAACTCGGGCCAACCTCCAGGCAAACCGGAACGCTGGCGATGGTTCGCTCGGGCATCAGCTCGGCAAGCTGCATGCTCATGCCGCCGCCGCGTGACATGCCGGTGAAACACAACGGCATATGCGCGATTTCCGGATGGCCGGTCTTCTTGGCCAAATCGACGAGCGCGGTTTTGAGCAGGCCAAACTCGTCCTTTTTGACGGCGTCAAAATCGGTCTGCAAGTAAGCGAACTGCCAGTGTTTGCACATTGCCTGCCAGTGGCCGCTGACGGCGTCCCCCTTGGAGAACGGATTGCACATCGCCCCGCGGACGGTCTTCACGTCGGGAGGAATCCAGACGCTGAAATAGACCTTGTCGCGCGCCCCGCCCAGAACCGGATCGCGCGACCGCGGCGTTTTTAGCGGGTACTCGACGCGAGCGCTATCCGTGTCCCCCGCATGGACATTGCTGGCAACGAAGCCGACCAACAAGACTACAACGATTCGCGTCATCATGGTGTTATTCCTATTTGGCACGCGGCTCGAAACGGACCTGGTGCAAGCGATATTGGCCCGCGCCGGTGATGTACAGGGTGCGTTCGTCGCCCGACAGTGCCAGACTTGCGATGTTGCCCGGCACGCCGAGGATCATGGCACAGACTTCCTTGCCGTCAGGCCGAACCACTGCAACAGCCGCTCCCGATGTATGCGATTCTGCGCCGCCGAGGTAGAAGTTCCCGGCCCGATCGATCGTCAACCCCTGCACCCGGCCGATCCAGCCCAGCAGCGTTTCGTCCCCGTCCTTCGGCGCCGGCAGGCCGTCGAGCTTGGGTTTCAAGTCCTTGATGAAAAAGAACGGCTTGCCCTCGCCGAGCGTTCCATCCTTGGCGACCGAAAAACGCCAGACCGCACGGCTGCCCTTATCCGGCAACTTGGACGTCACGTACAGCCAGTCCTGCTGGGGAGACAGGGCAATGCCAAAGGTGTGCCCGATACGCGGCTTGTGAATCGTCACCTTGCCATCGGGCGTGCGCGAGCGGGTGCCGCCGTCGGGAAAGCCGGACCAGTAGATCGTGCCGTTCTTGTGGACCGCGAGGAAATGAGGCGTGCCAGCGTCGGTCCCCTCGACCAGCACGTCCAGTTTGTCGGCAGCGCTGAGGCGGACGATGTGATGCACGTCGATTTTTTCCGACACCAGCACTTTGCCGAGCGGATCAAACGCGACGCCGAACGGCTGCGTCATCTTGCGCAACGTTTCGAACTTGCCGTCCGGGCGCAGGACGACGAGCCGTTTTTCCTTGCGATCCGCGATGACGAGGCCCGCGTCGCTCCAGGCCAGACCCGATGCGAGAAGAGGCGGACTTCCGGGAACCTCGTGGGCACGATAGATCCCTCGTGGCGTGTCGTCCGCACGTCCACTGATGCACGATAAGAAAAGACAAATCAAGGTGAAGACGAATCGCATGGATCCCACCTTAGGTGGCGTGTATTTTGGGAACGGGAGATTACTTCTTGGAATCGATTTTTTTGATGCGAATGTTGCGAAATTCCAGCTCGCCGCCTTCGCCCTGCAAGCCGATGAATCCCTTCGCCATCTTGAGGTCATCTGAGGTGCAGACGAGTTCGTTGTTGAGTTTCACCTCACAACGGGTTCCGATCTCGAAGCTATTCCATTCTTTGGGCGCCTTGAGAAGTTGCTCGGCCTTCTTGGCGTCGCGGACACTTTTCGCTCCGAAGAGATGAGCGACGCGAGCGCTGTTCTCGCATTGCACTTCATAACGCTTGTCGGGCCAGTTTTTCCCCTCTTTGCTTGCCCGAATGAAGATGCCGCTGTCCTGCTTCGGCTTCATCCAGCGGACTTCCAGACGCAGCACGAAGTCGCTGTATTCTTCTTCGGAGCGAAGCCAGCCGGAGCCGCCCCTCAGCTTGATGACTTCGTCCTCGGCCGTGAACTTGGCCTTGTTCATCACGTTCCAACCGGCAAGAGTCTTGCCGTCAAACAGCGATTGAAATCCGTCCTCCGCTTTCGGTTGAGCGGCGACGCGATCCGATGGCAACAAGGCAGCAACGGCGATACCCAGAAGCAACGCGCGGAAATTCATGTCATCTCCCTTTTACGTAACGGTGGTGCTTTGGAGGTGTTCAAGAAGACTCTCTTCACGAGGCGGCGTCCGGCTCGTGAAGAGAGCATTGGAAGGGCTAGGCCAACACTTCCGCGATCGGCCCCGCGCTTTCCTTGAAGGAGCGCACCGGGCAGCCGAGTTGCTGGAGGATGGTCAGGTAAAGGTCCGACATCGGCTTACGTCCTCCGGGGAAGCGAAGGTGCTGGCCGTGCCGGAAGCCCAGCCGGCCGCCGCCGGCGAGAATAATCGGGAAGCTGCCGCCGGAATGGCTGCTGATCTGCGCGCCGCCGAAGAGCAGGACGGTATGATCGAACAACGTGCCTTCGCTGGCGCGAATGTCCTTCAAACGTTCGATCAGACGAGCGAAACAGGCACAGAGCATTTCATCACGCGACTGGAGGACTCGGTAATCCGGTGAATCAACCGCTCCCGAGCCCTTGTGATGCACGTCGTGGGCGCCGCGGACCGGAGCGCCCGCCGCCATGGCCCATGTGCGGTATTCATCATAGTTCGGCCCACCCTCGCCGCCGAGGCTGTGCGTGACGACACGCGTCATGTCGGTTTGAAACGCCAGGGCGATCAGGTCCATCATCAGTTCGATATGCTGGCGCATGCTGTTGCGGCTTTCCGGGTCCAGCCGGACACGGTCCTCATCGAAACGAGGCCGGCCGCGCCGGAGAATTTGGTCGCTGTCGGTCAGCCGGCGTTCGACCTCGCGGATCGATTCGAGATACTGCTCAAGCCGACGGCGATCGGCCTGCCCGAGCTGGCGCTGGAAGTCGCGCACGCCTTCACCGGCGGTGTCGAGAATGCTGCGGTTGAGGGCAAGGCGTTCCTGGGCAGCGCGAAGCTGGTCCGGGGCTGCGGGCGGGAACAGGCGTTCGAAGACCGTGCGATGATTGCCGATCGCGGGAATGTCGACGCCAAGCGCATTGCGCGACAGGGTCGTGGTGCCAACGCCGCTGGTGAAAGAAAGCGGCAGAGACGGCAGCCAGGTTGGTCCGAGATGCCGTGCCGCGACCTGATCCATCGAGACCGTGTTCGTGATCGTGCCGGGGTTGAGGTTGATGTTGTGGCCCGTCAACCAGTTGTACGGATGCACGTGCCCACTGATGCGGCCTTGGATGTGCAGCAGGTTCGAAATCACCGTGAAGTCATCGCGGTGGCGCTGCAACGGCCGATGCGAGGCCGCGAGGGTGTAGTTGCGCCCCGTGTCTTCTGGAAACCAGCCATGCCGGGCGATGGCGCCGGGAATGTAGAAGCAAGCCAACCGCCGCGGCTCGCGTTGTTGTGCCTGTGCGGCATGCGTCGAGCCGCCCATGATCTCCAGATATGGCAGGGCCAGCGTTGCACCAAAGCCGTACAGGAATGTGCGACGGTTGATCGGGTTTTTCGGGTTCATTCAGGTCTCCTGCCAATAGTAGGTTGAGCTTTTTGTAGCGGCTGATATTGTTCGAGGAAAGCGCGCGACCGGACGACTGCCTTGAGCAAATCGCGGAGCGGATATTCTTTGGCTCGTTGGTCCTTCATGATGGTTCGAATTTCCGTCATTTCATCAATGCCGGGCAGGCGGCCCGTGCCGTAGATCATGAAGTTCTTCATGATGCCCCTGACCATGTCGGCCTGATAGTCCTTGACAACGATCTGCTTGAATTCCGCGAATGTCTTGAACGCCTCGCCGCGCGGCAAGTTGCCCACGGAATCCACCCGGCGAGTCTCACCGACGCCGCGCCACGCAATGCGGCCATCCAGTTCGCTGCGCTTGTAGCTTTCGAATTCAACGTTGCGCCAGCGGCCGCTGATGTCGAAGTTCTGAAAGGCGAATCCGACCGGATCCATGTATTGATGACAGACGGCGCAGCGCTTATCTTCCTGATGTTGCTTGAGTAGTTCGCGGAACGGTTTGCCCTTGTTCTTGCCGTCGGAGGGATTGAGTTCCGGCACCTCCAGGGGCGGCGGTGGCGGCGGATGGTCGAGGACATGGCGCAAAGTCCAGGCTCCACGGTAGATCACCCAGTTCTCACCCATCCAGCACAGCATCGACTGGATGCCTGCATGTCCAAGAATGCCGCCGCCGCGTGGATCATCGGCACGCAGCTTCACTTTGCGCAGGTCGCCGCCTTCGATACCAGTGTAGCCATAATGAATCGCCAGGGCGTCGTTCATCATGGTCCAATCGCTGACGATCAGCTCCCTGACGGGCCGATTCTCGGTTATCAACTTCCCAATGTAGGCGATCGTTTCCTCGCGCATCGACACCTTGTAGTAGCGAGCGAAACGGAAATCTTGCTTATTTATGTGATCCTGCGCGATGGTGATCGGCTGCTCCATCTCCAGCCACTGCATGACGAACGGCCTGATGAAAGCCTGGCTGCGCGGATCGGCGAGCAGACGATCGACTTGCGCATCCAAGACAGCCGATTCACGCAATTTACCCGCGACGGCCAAACGCCGCAATTCAAAATCGGGCGGACCGCCGATGAGCATGAAACTCAAGCGCGATGCGATGGCGTGCTGGGCGATGACGTTATCAGGATGGCCGGGAGATGACTGATAGCGGAACGGGGCGCTCATCAGCACCGACTGAAACGCGGCACGCAAGGCGTCATCGAAGGACAGCTTCTGGGTGCGGAGCTTTTCGTACAGCTTCAAGAACGGAGCCTGCTCGGCATCGGTCACCGGCCGTCGATATGCTCGATCCATCCAGAGGCCAAGCAACCGCTTGGCGGAAGCTGCGTTGTCCTGGATTTCGCCGACGTTCGCTTTCCACTCCGGCGGCGGCCAGGCGATGACGACGTCCGGTTCGATGTCGATGCGTTGCAAAACCACATGCGGGGCGGGTTGCTTCTCGGGCGGAATCTTCCGGTCAAAGAGCGGGCGAAACAGTCCGGTTCCGCCCTTGGGTGGATCTTTATCCTTCGGATTGGTCCGGTCTTCGTTCTCATAGCCCTTGATCGCGTAAGGAATCTCCACCTTGTTGCTGAGGTGAATGCTCACGCCCTTGGTCTGCACGACCAGGTCCCCCAGATGAACGTCGTACACGAGCCGTTGCGGTTCATCAAGCGTGCCGGTGATCTCACGAAAGTCAATGTCCTTGCCGCCGATGGTCACCCAGAGACGCGGATTGGGGACACCGTCCATGGGCTTCATTGCCGAGACGACCAGGGTCAAGCGAAAGGCGCTCTGGCGATCTGGAGTCACCGGGACGACGATGTTCAACGTGTCGCGATCCCCGACTGCCCGGGGTTCGAGGAGCAATCCCATGCCAGCTTTGCCTTGTGTCCTGCCTTTGACGAGTAGGTTGTCGTTCTTCCATTCGTCGAAGATCTTCTTCCAGGGGTCTTGGCCCTTTTTGACTTCTTGCACACCGCGCAGGTTTGCCGACCAGGTTTTGCCTTTGGCCTGCTCCAGAAAACGAATGCCATCGACCGCCCGGCGTGTGATGCTCAGCCATTGCGCGACCGCATCGGACGCCTCTTGCAATGCGTCGGCGCCGGTGTCGAAACCGCCGACGGTGCCATCGCCCGGCAACGCCTGCGAGAAATCGACCGCCATGCCGGTCACATCGCGAAGGGCGGCGGAAAGTTCGCGCCGATTGAGCCGCCGCGTGCCCCCAGCGCCGAGCGCCCGCTGGTGTTCGGCGATCCATTTCAGCACTTGTTTCCGTTGCTCTTCGCTCGGCTGCGGGTGATCTTTCGGTGGCATCTCGCCGGCGGAGAGACGTTCGTGCACCATCGTCCACAGGTTCCGGTTGCCGATCTGCACGCCGGTGACTTCATCGAGCCGAAGCCGCGATTCCTGTTTCTTGGGCCCGTGGCACGAGTGACAATGTTGCTTGAGAAATGGCCCGATCATTTTCTGAAAAGTATCGTCCTGCGCCGCCGCCTGGCCAGCATTGAACAGCACAAGAACAACGCATCCAAAGCCGGTCCAGAAACGAGACCATCTGTAACGACGCACCGGCTCGCGGTCGCGATGAGGGATTTCCACTTTGGCTTGAAGGGTTCTCATGATAGCTTCGCGCAATTCCCCGGGTCTTTTTCAACTTGGCGGGCGGACAAGTGCATGCAGAATATCGTACAATGTATTGAACCCCGCTGCTAGCCCTTGGTTCCGCACTGCCAGGAATTCGAATCATGACAACGCAAAGAGTTCTCACACTTGGCGCCTGCGTCCTTACCAGCTTTATCTCGGCTGGCTTTGCTGGCCGAAGTTCCAATCAGCAAGACAAGGGGCAAAACGACCAATCCTTACTTACTATGCGTGGCCATGATCGCTGGGTATCCGCCGTCGCCTTCAGCCATGACGGCAAACTCATCATTTCCGGAAGCGGCGACGATTCGCTGAAAATCTGGGACGCTCACACCGGCAAAGAGAAAGCGACTTTACGTACCGATGGCAAGGGCGTAACGGCGCTCGCGGTCAGCCGCGACGGCAATTACCTCGCATCAGGCCATTGGAACAAGACGATCAAGATCTGGGAACTCCCAGGCGGCAAAGAACTCTTCACCCTGCGCGGCCACAAGGAGAGCATCACTTCCGTCGCCTTCAGCCTCGACGGAAAACGCATCGTCTCCGGCAGCGCTGACGACACGATGAAGATCTGGGACTCTCACGCCGGAAAGGAAATCCGCACCATCGATCCCGACAACGAATACGACATTACTTCCGTCGCCTTTAGCCCGGACGGAAAACGCATCGTCTCGGGCGACGGTGAGAACAACGTGAAGCTCTGGGATGCCAGCACCGGCAAAGAACTGACGACCCTCACGGATCACGAAGAGACGGTCACTTCAGTGGCCTTCAGCCCCGATGGAAAGCTCGTCGCGTCCGGCAGCATGGACGATACCATTCGCATCTGGGATGCCGTCACTGGCAAGAACCTGTTGACCCTACGCGGCCACAACGACGACGTGACCGCTATCGCATTCAGCCCAGACAGCAAACGCATCGCATCCGCAAGCGAAGACCGCACTGTCATCATCTGGGATGCCCATTCTGGCAAGGAGCTGGCTACCCTTCGCGGACATGCCGATCTCGTCACATCGGTCGCCTTCAGCCCCGACGGCACACGCATCGTCGCCGGTAGCAAGGGCATTCTCAAGGTTTGGGCAGCTGATAAGTAGTGTGTTTGCAAACCGAAACCTTTTCTGGCATTTGCTGTTCAATAATGAATTGGCACTGTATGCACTTATAAGTATCATCCATGTAGCCATGCCAAGTGGACGCCTCGTATTGCGAGCCTTCGCCATCGAAAGTTCGAAACGCCTACCAAGAACTCCCCTCCGCAAAGGAGTCAGCGGATGCCTACTGCTGGAAATCTGCGGCTGCTGTGTAGCCGCGCGATACTCCTCGCCGCCCTGCTGGTTGCTACCCAGGCCGTGCGCGCATCCGAGCCGACGCTTGAGCGCGATGTGCTGCCGATCTTGACGTCGCACTGCCTGGCGTGTCATGGCGGGGTCACGCAGAAAAACGGCCTGGACATGCGGACGCATGCCGCCCTGATGCAAGGGGGCAAAAGCGGCGCTGTCGTCGTGCCCGGCGAATCGGCGAAGAGCCTGCTATGGCGAAAAATTCAAAGCGACGAAATGCCGCAGAACGACAACAAGATCTCCGCTGCCAACAAGGCGATCGTCCGCCGATGGATTGAGAGTGGGGCCAAGTCGATTCAGGTCGCGCGCCGCTTCAATCCGCCGAAGTCGGCCGATAGGCCCGCCTCCGTCGCGAAGAAACTCGATCGCATCATCGACGAGAAACTCCGGGCCGCCAAGATTCCTCCTTCACCCCTCGCCGACGACGCCGAATTTCTGCGGCGGGTCACGCTCGACATCACTGGGCGCATCCCTTCGGCAGCCGAAGCCGAGGCGTTTCTAGCAAGCAAGGACCCGAACCGGCGCGCCAAACTCATCGACGGCTTGCTCCAACAGCCGGAGTACGGCCAGAATTTCGCGACGGAATGGGTCAACGCCTTTCGCCGCATTTCCATGAACACGACTGGACGCCGGCTTGGCATGTTGCCGGATTACACGCAAAAACTTGGCAAGGCATTGCATGCCGGCCGCGGCTGGGATGAGCTGGTCCGTGAGACGCTCGCCTACACCGGCCCCTACACCAAGACCACGCCCGAACCGGTCTTCACCTTCCTTAACTTCGACATGAATGCCGAGATCAGCGTGCCCACGCTGACCGGCAATCTGTCGCAGGTAATGCTCGGCGTGCAGTTGCAATGTGCCGAGTGCCACAATCATCCGTACTCCGATTGGAAGCAGACCGACTTCTGGGGCCTGGCGGCGTTCTTCAAAAATCTCAAGATCGTCAACGGGGGACTCGGCGACCAGATCGATAAGAAAACGTCGCCTGGGGACACCGTGGCCATCACGATTCCCGGCGGCGGCGCTCGCAACGCCGGCAAGAAGGTTCCGGCAAAATTCATGCTCGGCGAGGAACCAAAACTCGACGCCGCCAAACCGCAACGCCCCGTGTTTGCGGATTGGCTGACCAGTCGTGAGAATCCGTTTTTCGCCCGCGCCTATGTCAATCGCACCTGGGCGCATTTCTTCGGCCGTGGTTTCGTCAACCCGCTCAACGACTTTAACGACGCCAATCCGCCGTCGCATCCGGAAGCGATCGATCTCCTGGCGGGTGAATTCGCCGCTTCCGGCTTCGATGTGCGTCATCTGGTACGCTGCATCTGCTTGACCGAGGCGTATCAGCGCACCAGTCGGCCGACCCCCGAAAATGAGAAGGACGTCGCGCTGTTCAGCCACATGGCCGTCAAAGTGATGTCGCCGGAAATGCTCTACGATTCGTTATGTGTCGCGCTGGAGGTGCCGGAAATCGCAGCGCCAGACGAGCCGAAGCTCAAGACGGTCGATTCCGAGTCGGGGCCGCAATCCGTGCGTGCTCGCTTTGTCCGCTTCTTCCGCGGCATCAGTGCCAGCGAAGATCGCACCGAATACACGTTCGGTGTGCCGCAAACGCTGCGGCTGATGAATCAGGCGAATTTCAAGGACGGCGGCAAGATCGTCGGTCGGCTCCTTAGAGAACACCCGACCGAACCGGAACGGATCCTCGACACGTTGTTCCTTAACACTGTCACTCGCCGGCCCGACGCTGGCGAACGGCAGAAGTACCTTGCCTTCGTGACACGACAATCTACGCCCCAGCTTGGCTTTAATTTGGTGCTGTGGACACTTCTCAACAGTCCGGAATTTGTGCTGAACCGCTAACACGTTTTTCAGGTGACACGATGACGATCTCTTCCTTTTCGCGACGCGGTTGGCTTCGCTCCGTGGTTGCAGGCTTGACTGGCTCTCATTGGATTCTGCCAGCACTCGCTCGCGCCGCGCAGGCTCAAGGAGCGCGCCGGCACAAGGCATGCATCCTCCTTTTCATGAACGGCGGCGCGAGCCAGCATCACACTTTCACGCTGCCGGAACGTGAGGGGCAATTTGCACCGATCCGCACCGACGTTCCCGGGATTCAGATCAGCGAGCATCTGCCCCGATTGGCGACACAGATGCGCGAATGGACATTGATCCGCAGCATGTCCACCGGTCAGCCCGACCATGCAGTTGGTCGCGAACTCATGCACACGGGTGAGACGCCCAGCACCGTACAGCGTCCAGCCCTGGGCAATTTCGCCTCGGATCAGCTCGGGGTTGCAGATTTCGAGTTGCCCAATTTCATCACGATCAATGGCATCGGCACGTCTGGGCCAGTCTTCGTTTCTCGACCGGCCTATTTGCATCCACGTCACGCTCCCGTGGAGATTCCCAATCCCGACTCAGCGATGGACAACCTCATCAGCGGCATGACCGAGGGCCAATTGTCGGATGCGGTCGCTCTCCTGCAAGCGTCCCAACGGCGTTTTCTCGCGGAACGCGAGGTTCCATCAGCCCGGCTTCAGCAATCGTCCCATGACCAGGCCCTTCGGATGATGCGATCGGATCGCGTGCGTGCGTTTGATGTGACCCGCGAGCCTCGACAGGTTCGTGACCGCTACGGCGACACCGATTTTGGCAAGGGCTGCCTGTTGGCACGCCGGCTGGTCGAAGTCGGCGTACCCTTCGTGGAGGTCGTCTACAACGGCTGGGACGATCATGGCGACGGCGTGGCTGCACGCAACATTCGTATGCGTAGCCCGGTCATGGATTGTGCGATGTCGGCTCTGGTCGAAGATCTGAAAGCGCGTGGGTTGCTCGATTCGACTCTGGTTGTGTGGATGAGCGAATTCGGCCGCACGCCGAACTTCGGTCCGGGGCGCGACAGTTCCCTGGGCGGCGGTCACTGGGCGCGGGCCTGGACCACCGCGCTCGCCGGCGGCGGCATCCGCACCGGGCAGGTGATCGGCCGGGTCGATGCCCGCGGCGCCGAACCGACCGACCGTCCCGTCAGCGCCCAGGATTTTCTGGCCACACTCTGTGCGATCCTCGGCATCGAATACACCCGCGAGTATGAAACCCGCGAGGGTCGGCCGATGAGCTTTTTGCGTCGCAACGCTCGACCGATTTTGGAACTGTTGGGAAGTTAATCGGTCGGCCCGGCGGACAGATCCGCGAATTGCGTTGGCTCGGCGCCTGATCTCGTTCCCTCTGATGAAGGATTTGACGATGAATCTCCGGTGCTTCTCTTTTGCCGCCCTGACTTTGTTGGCGCTTAGCCGCGCCAATGTTGGCGCCGGTTCGCCTGCCTTCACGAAGGAGGCTCATGGCGACTGGTACGTTCTGGCGGCCCACCAAAATAATAAGAACATCGCAGCCGACAAAGGCACCGGGTCCAAGGTCACCATCACGGCCGACGGCATTGTTTGGCACAATCCAGAGAAACCGGACGTGCCGCTTCTGGACACGACGTGTCAGCGCGCCAAGGTTGTTGACACCCCAAAGGCGAAGGCGGACCCCAATGAGCTGACGAGCACCGTGCGCGGCAGCCTGTGCCCGATGCAAGACGCGACCCTTGCGGCACGCTGGAAGATTACCCCAGACAACGATGTCCTGCTCGTTCTGGTGCAGGTGGCCGCATTCAAGGGCAATCGCAACGGCACTTACAGCGGTGCCGCCCCGGCAGACGTGCTGCTCATCTGCCAGCGGAAGCCGATCCCCGCGGCGAGCAAACCGGAGCCAGACGGCGACGCCAAACGGTTCATCGGCAAATGGGCGGTGCTCGGCGAACTCGACGACGCCAACGCTACCCGCACGCGCCCGCAGGGCCACGTCGAGATCACGGCGAAGGAATTCTTCAAACGCGGGTCGTTCAACGCGAAGGCAAAGCCAGAACAGGAAGGCTCCTGGAAACTCCTGCCGCCACAAGGCACGCGCGGCCGCATTGACTTCGACTTCAAGTACGGCATCGAGTTGAACCAGGGCCGTTCGCCGAGCCTGTACGCGTTTTTCGGCGATGATCTCTTGATGATCGTCTACCCCGAGGGGGGGTGGGCCAAGGACGCCATCGAGAACCAGGAACGCCGCCAACCGCCCACGCATTTCGGTTCGGATGGCAGCCGCAACATGTGGATCCTGCGGCGCATTTCGGTAACATCCAAGTGAATAAGGGGAAAAGGTTCAGGAAGAAAGAGAGTGCCTGGCCGACGCCCAGAGCGCGGAGCCCTCGCGTTCATCAAGAAAAACACAAGGAATACCCGTTCTTCCGGTTTGGCAGCGCCCCGCGGGTGAAGTGCGTGGTCGCCCATGTACCCGGCCTTGGCGGTGCGCGCGGCCCGCAGGCGGAGAAGGCGGCGTATGCGCTCCCCACCAAGCAGGCTCGCGGCGAAATCCGAGCCGGCGCCTATCGAGCCCTTGTCGGCCACCACCTCTTCGATGACGGTCACTTCCTCGACCGCCACAACCCGGCGCGAACTGTCCGACCAGTCCGTTGGCCCAGCCAACCGCGGGCCAGGCTCATGCTTCCGCTCCATCGCACCGACGGCCTTACTGGCGCCCAAGGTGAGACTTGACAAGCGCGAGCAAGCACTTTCCCTCGGTGAGGTTCAGACTCTGATAAATCGCGTTTGTGGGTTCTTCCTGGGCGGAAACCAGGAGCCAGGACGGCAGTTCCTCGAAGGAATGCCAGATGAAGTCCGGGGAGGATGCCCATCGCCATTGAGGCGGTTCGCCATCGATCATCGAGAGACGCTCGACGTAGTTCCTGTATTGTCGAGCGGCGAAATCGATGACCTGTACGTTTCGTCCCATGGGCTGGCGTCCCGCCGACATGTTCTGGTCAGGAAGGACCAGCCAGCAGTGAAGTTCCCCGTCGACCCCATGCGACGGGTCCATCTCGATCCACTGGGTCGGTTCGTCGGGGTCCGGCTGGAGCGACAGGCGGCCGCCTTGCAGGACCACATTCTTGTAACCAAGGTCTTGCAGCAGGAGCCAGCCGCAGATTGCATACCACCGGCAAAAGCCAAAGCCATCGCTCCCCGTGTACTGGCAGACGGCGCGATGAACGGCTTCTGCAATCTGCTCCTTGCTGTACAAAAGCAGCGGTTTCGGGCGGGCCGCGAGACGTTCATGACGCTCGGCCAACTTCTTCTTGCGCTTCTGGTCACGGCTCAAACGGCTCATCTGGATAAACATGGCTCTCCTGCTTTCTCCGGAGGTAATTAGTTTTACTGACCAATCTTCCACTGCAAAAATCATAACTTCTCAAACCCAGGCGCGGAACCGTAGCAGCGCCGGCGACACACCGGAGCAAATGTTTTACGGTCGCGACCCTGTCGGTGAAATTACTGCGCCGGCGATCCCAGTCCTTCCGACAGCGCTTCGGTCCTGCAACCCATCCACGCCTGTGGCTTGATGTGTCGGAGCCAGTCACTCGCGGTCGGGATGCGACCCAGGTCTTCCTTGATGTGCTGCTCCCCGACCCAGCGCACCGGGATCACCCTGCCGCCCGTTCATATCAGAGTCGGGCCGAAAATCCGCTCGGCGAGAAAGATGCCCTCGGCGTGGTGTCGCAGGGCTCTATGTCGGAAGTCGGCCAGAAACGCCTTGCTCTCGTCGAACCACTCGTGAATGGGTAGGTAGTCTTCGACAGTGCCACCCCACTTCGCAACCGACGACAGAGCGTGGTGATACGGATGAGCCATCACACCTCCCATTCACTTTCGAAGACATCGACAAACCGTTGGGCATGCGCGTAGTGCACCTTGCTGCCTGCGATGTCGAAATCGACCGATCCGAAGCCGCCGCCGTCGACCTCCCACCCGTCCGGCAAGAACGCGTAGACGAAATCCTCGACCGCCGCGACGACTTCCGGAGGCAACTCGATCACGGCGTCTCCACGGCCAAAACAGATGATCCCTTCGATGGCGCCCGAATCGTCGGCCCCGTCGTACTCGACCAACAGGCTCGTCGCGCCGACAGACGCGAGCAATCCAATCAGTTCATCCTTGTTCTCAGCTAACCCCGCTGGGCAATATCCCAGGTCTGGGTCGTCCAGGTCGTCCAACTCCCGCAGGAATGACTCGTCGTCGAATGTCTTGGAAATGTCGTTCATCTGCCACCTTTCATAGAGCGAGCTTTTCTGAATTATAGCGCCGACAAAAGCAAGGGAGGCCGTGCTTACTACTCGAATTCTGTTCTGATCTGAGAGGCATCTAGCGAGTAGTGGCAAAGGTTCTCGAAATGGAGGAAAGAGGGCGGATTGGTCAACTCCCCCCTTGTTCCGCACTTGCCCGCAAAGTCGCCCGCGACTTTTCGGCGAACGCCCGATCATTGGTTGCTTCATCAACTCATCCAATCCGCGTCAAGGTTTCGGTGACGATGCAATCCCACCCGGAAGAGTGAAGCCCGTTGTGCGTCCCCCTGGATCTCGAGCATGTCCGCGAAGTCGCGACGGGCAGTTTCGTCGCCGGCCAGAACTGCATCCCACAGTTCGCGCATGCGACGGGTCATGGCGGCGACAAGTGCGTCGAGGCGGTCGCGATAATCGGGACGGTCGTTGTCCGGCGGCTGGAGGACTGCGAGATCCGCTGGCGCGAAGCCACAGTACCACTCAAGGAACACGCCACCCCAGCAACCCTTGATTTCGTCATAATCCGTCGTCATCATTTCCTCGGTGAGCGATGGCTCCAATTCGATCCCAAAAACGGAACGCACCTCCTCATCGCTGATGAAGGCGTTTCGCGTGAGGGATTTTTGCGAATTCTTGAAATGATCCGGCAACCGTGCAAGCAGCCTGTCGAGATCCTTTTGTGAGACGGGAGGATGCGGCGAAATGACCGGCCCACGCAAGAATTCTGGTTCATCCGAAAAACGCGTATTCTGTAGTTGAAAAAGTGAACATGCTTTCATTTCATGGGGTTATCACAACAAACCATGAGGAGATCGCATGTCCACCATCCTACTCTATCGACGCTTCGGTATCTTCGGCTACAACTTCGTTAAA
>CAMAUE010000079.1 GCA_945861245.1 Singulisphaera sp. GP187 | reverse complement strand
TTACCGCATCTCAACCGGCCCCTTGGAAGGCACCAACAACAAAATCCGCAAAATGAACGGCCAAGCGTATGGCTACCGCGATCTTGCTTTCTTCAAACTCAAGATATTGGCACTACATACGACAAAATACGCATTAATCGGATGAACCTTCCCAGGCACAGCGTATGGTGGTAGATCGCGTGACGCAAACGGGTCAACGCTTCCAGCATCGCAAGTGTGCCAGCGTAATCGGATAGAAACAGCAGCCCGAATCGAATCGGCACGACGGTAATCGCAAGCAAGAGTAGTCGCACCATGTAACCCACATCGCCGTAGAGCCTAATCCAGTGACACCACCGTGCGAAGGCGGTATAGCCCCCCGAATGAGGGGTTCCGAGCGCTAAGCCGCAAGCGGAAAACAGGGAACGAAATATCCGCTCACCCGCACATCTCGCGCATTTGCCGAGCGTAACGCGGGATGGCGACTTTGGCGTCCTCGGCGGCTTCGTATTCCAGCACGACATAGCCGCGATAGTTGACGTTGCGGAGCATCTGGAAGAGGCGTTTCAGGTCGGCTTCCTCCGGCTTGCGTCCTTCGCGCGAAATCTCGGTTTTCATTTGCACGACGACGGCATAGGGCGCGAGGCGTTCGAGGTCGGCATAAGGGTCTTTGGTGCGGAAGTTGCCCGTGTCGAGATTGACGCCAAACCAGTCGCTCTTGATCGCGCGAACGAGTGCGAGCATCTGCTCGGACGTGCCGGTGATGCCGCCGTGATTTTCGAGGGCGAGAAATACGCCGAACTGTCCGGCGAATTCGCAACATTGCTGCATGGCGTCGATGCACTGCCGACGAGCGCGGTCTTCTTTGTCATCTTTCGCAACGGTCCCGCCGAAGATGCGGATCGTCTTGCCGCCCAGCCGACTGGTGATCTCGATCCAGCGGCGGGTGTGGTCGATCTGCTCCTTGAGGCGGGCGGGGTTGGTGACGCAAAAGTCGGAACGGATGGCCGTCCCGCTGATGTCGAGTCCGAGTCGCGTGCATCGACCTTTGAGTTGCGCGAGATAGCGAGGCGAGGTTTCGGGGAAGTAGTATTCGGTGAGTTCGACAGCATCGAACGGCATCGATGCCGTCAGGTCGATGAAGCCATCGAGGTTCATGGTCGGCGGTTTGCGGCGTAGGTCGAGCGCTTGCCGGAAGCTATACGCTGCCAGGCCAAGCCGCATCAACGGTCGGCCCTGTCGGCGAATTGGCTCGATGGCAGTCGCTGCCCCAACACCGAGTACACCGGCGCCAGCGAGTGAACCGAGCAAGAACTTTCGGCGATGCGGTTGTGTTGTCATCGTGATGCTCCAAATTGGTGCCGTCCGCTTGAGGCGGCTTGAGCGATGGGATTTATTCTATACTTCGCATGGTAGAAATTGTCGCTATTCCGAAGCGTCAAGAATATTTCCGAGCCGCGACCGTCAGGGGGCGGCCGACAGCGAGCGCACGGCATCCTGTCGGCCGCCCCCTGACGGTCGCGGCTCGGAAAAGGTTCGATTCGTCCGAAAAAACGCCAACCTCAGCCGTACGAAGTATTATCAACTTCTCTGATTCGGGAAAATAGTGAGCGAGAATTTTCATTTTTCACTTCCACTCACGATCGTTATCGGTTAGAAAATACAATAACACTCGTTCATTCCGTTGTCGAAAACGGACGACTCTCATCGACGCCGGTAATTTGTTTGGAGGAGTTGGGTCATGAGCGGAAGAAAAACCCGCATTGCGTTGGCTACCTTTGCTATCGCATTCTCCGCTGGCCAAGCCTCGGCCCAAATCATCGTGCCGGGGTTGCCTCTCACGCCAAAAGTCGGCGGTCTGCCGTTGGACCTGCTGAAGCTGCAGCAATTGAAACTGAAGCAGCTGCAAGACCTACAGAAGCAAATTCCAGACGGCATCGGCGAACTCCAGGATCTGCAAAAACTCCAGGAAGCACAACGTAAACAGCTGGATGAACTGCTTAAACAAATCCAACAGATCAATCCAGGATTCGTGCAGCCCAACGGCCGCGTGCCCTTCAACACCGCTGGCAGCGGACTGCGCTGGGGCGGCATGAAGCTCGGCAGCGTCACCCCGAAAGATCGCGAAGACCTCGGCTTGCCGGACATGGAAGGCTTGGCCATCGTCGTCGTCGATCCAGACTCTGCCGCGGAAAAGGCTGGCGTCAAGGCGAAGGACATTCTCGTCAAGATCAACGGCAAACCGGTTCCCAACGATGGCGCGGGCCTCGAAAAACTCGTCAAAGATATGAACGCTGAAAAATTCGATATCGTCGTCCTGCGCGACGGCAAGGAAGAAACGCTTAAAGGCACGCAAATGCCTGCTCTTGTGCAGAACAACCCGATCGGCGGTGGCGGTCGCGCCGGTATCCAGATTCGCAATGGCTTCATGATTCGCGGCTTCCCGATTGCGCCGCGCCCGAACCCCAAGCAGCCCAAGCAGCCGATGGCGAACCCCGATGGCGCTGGCATCCCTCTACAAAACTCAAGCTCTGACATCGACGAGAACGGCATCAAAATCAGCCGCAAGCAACGCGGTGCCGACTTCACGGGCGAATTCTCGAAGGACGATCTTCGCATCAGCGTCATCGGCGTCATCGTAAACGGTGCCGTCAAGGTGACCAACATCACCATGCAGGACGGCAAGGATACCAAGAAGTTCACCAGCATCGCCGATGCTCCCGCCAACTATCGCGTGATTATCGAGCAACTGTTACCTTCGGCAAATCGGAATCTCGTGCCGAATATCCCGGGTATCCGTCCCAAACTGGATGACGCCTAATCGGATCGTGCCGACCCTAATAAAACAAACAGAGCCGTGTTACCTGACACGGCTCGTTGTGTTTGCAGTCACTTGACTGCCACGGCCATCACCTTTCCAGACGAGCGTACTATGCAAATCACTCCACGCAATTCGATCTTGTTCCTTTCGATCTGTACCATCCTTGCGGGAAGCATGTCGTTATCGGCTCAAGACAAATCCGTCGATTGGCCCCAGTTTCGCGGATTGGGTGGCCAAGGTGTGAGTGCGAACGCCAAGCTACCGATACGCTGGAGTCAAACCGAGAATCTCGCCTGGAAGACCGCTCTGCCCGGCGCGGGCAGTTCAAGCCCCGTCATCCTCGGCGACAAGGTTTTTGTTGCTTGCTATAGCGGCTACAACGTGCCAGGCAAACCGCGCGGCGACATGAACCAACTCAAGCTGCACCTCGTATGCCTGAGCCGATCCACCGGCAAATTGATCTGGGATACCGAGGTTGCTCCCAAACTTCCTGAGCAAGCTTCCGTGCGCGACGGTCACGGCTATGCCTCCAGCACGCCTTGCGTCGATGCCGAGCGCGTTTACGCATACTTCGGCAAGTCGGGCATGATTGCATTTGATCACGCTGGCAAACAGCTCTGGAGCACGGATGTCGGCTCGCGCATCAACGGCTTCGGCTCCGGGGCGTCGCCTATCCTTTTCGGCGATCTCGTCATCGTCAACGCCAGCATCGAGAGCGATTGTATCATCGCCCTTGACAAGAAAACGGGCACGGAGAAATGGCGAGCGAAAGGCTTCCGCGAAGCGTTCAACACGCCGACGCTGGTTCCCCTCAAATGGGGAAAGACCGAGCTTGTCGTCGGCATGCCCGCGAAGGTCATCGGGCTGGACCCGACCACCGGCGAGCAGCTTTGGTCGTGCCAAAACGACATTACCTGGTACATCGTGCCCAGCATCGTCGCACACGACGGAACCCTCTGGTCGTTCGGCGGGCGATCCGGCACCACGGCCGTTGCACTGCGCGCCGGCGGACGCGGCGATGTCACAAAGTCGCATCGACTTTGGACGAGCAAGAAAGGCGGAAACGTTTCGTCCCCCGTTTTTCATCAGGGCCGAGTTCATTGGCTCAACGACAAAGAAACCGCGTGCTGTGCCGATGCGTTGACCGGCGAGATGATCTATGAGGAGCGTGTGGACCGCATCGACCAGGTCTGGGCCTCGCCCGTGCTGGCAGGCGATAAGCTCTATTTCCTTTCACGCCGAGGAGTGACGGCGGTCCTGGCGGTTGGCCCCAAGTTTGAACGCCTCGTCACCAATGATCTCAAGGACGGCAGCATCTTCAACGCCACGCCCGCCATTGCCGGCGACAACCTATTCATCCGCTCGGATCAGTTCCTTTACTGCGTCGGCGGGAAGTAATAATGCAAGCCCAAGGGTGAGGTACTCCGAACCCTTGGGATCCCCGAGGTTACATGCACATGCACGAGAATGATCGTTTCGCCATCAATCGTCGGACCTTCCTCGGCACGTCGTCGATCGGTTTCGGGGCCGCAGCGCTGGCGTCCATGCTGCCGACGTCCGCCTCCGCCGACGCACACGGAATTGGCGGGATGGCCGATATGCCTCACTTCGCGCCGAAAGCGAAGCGCGTCATCTTCCTTTACATGTCAGGCGGGCCTTCGCATTTGGAATTGCTCGATCACAAACCGATTCTCGCACGCATGAATATGCAGCCGATGCCCGAGTCGTTCACACGCGGGCAGCCGATCGCGCAGTTGCAGAACGCCGAGCTTAAATGCTTCGGCCCGCGGTTTCGCTTTCATCGTGTTGGCCAATCGGGACAGGAGATATCGGAGCTGCTGCCGAACATCAGTCGCGTCGCCGATGACATCGCCATTATTCGATCGATGCACACCGATCAGATCAATCACGACCCGGCTCACACTCTGATGAACACCGGCACGCAGATTTCCGGTCGGCCCAGCATGGGTTCGTGGATTACCTACGGCCTCGGCAGCGAATGCCAAAACCTACCGGGCTTTATTGTGCTGACAAGTTTCGGCGGACGCAATCCGCAGCCGATCTCGACACGCCAATGGGCCGCGGGGTTTCTGCCAGGGCGTCATCAGGGTGTGCCGTTCTATTCGACCGGAGATCCGGTGCACTACATTCGCAACCCCGCGGGCGTGTCGCACGAACTTCAGCGCGATTCGATCGACACCATCGGCTCGCTCAACCGTATGCAGAATGAACGCACGCGCAATCCCGAAATCGAAACCCGCATTGCCCAATACGAGATGGCGTTTCGCATGCAGACCAGCGTGCCGAGCTTGATGGACATCTCCGACGAAACGCGCCAGGCCAAGGCGATGTACGGCGTCGAATCGGCCGACGGCAGCTTCGGCTACAACTGCCTGCTCGCCCGGCGCCTGGCCGAGCGCGGCGTGCGCTTCATCCAACTCTATCATCGCGGTTGGGATCATCACGACAACATCGTCGGCTACTTAAGGCAGTGTGCGGGATATTGCGATGGACCGTCAGCGGCATTGGTGCAGGATTTGAAGCAGCGCGGCATGCTCGACGACACGCTCATCATTTGGGGTGGGGAATTCGGCCGCACGCCGATGGTGCAGTTCAAAGGCAGCGCTCCGGGTCGCGACCATCACATTCGCGGCTTTTCGATGTGGCTTGCGGGCGGCGGCATCAAAGGCGGCGTGACCTATGGCGCGACCGACGAACTCGGCTACCGCGCCGTCGAAAACCCCGTCCACGTCCGAGACCTCCATGCCACCATGCTACACTGCCTCGGCATCGACCACCAACGGCTATCGCATCGCCATCAGGGCCTCGACATGCGCCTCACCGGCGTCGAACCGGCACGCGTCGTGGACGAGGTGCTGCGGTAAGCGACGATCGAAACGCATCGTCCCGATTTGCATTTGCCGCTTGCGGCTTAGCGCTCAGTTCACGCCCTGCGAACGCTTGGCCGCAAGCGGCAAAATTGAAAAGTTGAATGTTGACAACTATCAAAGTCACTTCAACCACGCCTCCGCCGTCGCCGTTGTCATGGCGTCGTCGTTGTCCCACAAGGACGCGAGGTTTTGCTTCATGCGGCGATTGGCGAGGGCGAGGAAATATCGGCCCGCCTGAATGTCGCCCTGCGTGTCCAGTTTGCCGTTGGCGTGACTCAGGAGATGATCGAGCCGTGCCAACGAACAGCTTGATGCATAGAGATCGCACGCCACATCCGACAATCGCTCCTGCATGTATTGGCTCCTCAGCACGACTTCCATGATCTTCATCTCTTCGTCGGTTGAAGCGTTCGTGTTCGCCTGGGCTTTGCTGCGGAAATGCTTGAGCGTATCGACGACGGCGATGCCGAAATCGCCGACGCGGTTGGCGAGTTCGCGGGCGTCTTTACGCAGCGTCGGGCTTTGCACGGGAATCTCGGGCGACGTGAATCGCGCCATCAATTGCTCGCGGCCAAAGCTCCAGATCGTGCCGAAATTTTTGAGCGGACTTCGCAGCGAATCGAGGATGCCCTTCAGATGCTCGCCGACGCCGCGCATGCCGACGACGGCGATGAACGCCTTGAGCACTTCGTTTGCGCCTTCGCCGATCATGTTGATGCGGGCATCGCGCATCCAGCGTTCGTAGGGTTCGTTGGAGAAGTAGCCCTGCCCGCCAAATATTTGCAATGTGTCGTTGACGATGGTCCACAACGCGTCGGTCGAGAAGACCTTGAGCATCGCGGTTTCGAGCATGAAGTCCTCGAAGCCGCGATCGATGAAGGCGGCACATTGCGTCGTCGTTGCTTCCATCGCAAAGGCATTGGCAGCCATGAAGGCGATTTTCTTTTTGACGAGTTCGAACTCGCTGAGCGTTTCCTTGAACTGCACGCGCGACTTGGCATGCGCAATCGCCGTCGCGACGCACGCCTTGGCGACGCCGGTGCAGCTCGCGCCGAAAGTGGTGCGGCCAAAATCGAGCACAGTGAGCGCGACGCGCAGTCCTTTGCCAAGCGGGCCGAGGACGTTCTCGCTGGGTACCGGCATGTCTTTGAAGGCGAGCCGAGCGGTAGCGGTGCCGCGGATGCCGCACTTGGGCATGCGTGCTTCGACGACCTCGAAACCGGGCATGTCGGGCGTGACGAGAAACGCGGTGATGCGGGTTTCATTCGTCCCGGGCACAGGCGTGCGGGCCATGACGGTGAGCACCTGAGCGATGGCGCCGTTAGTGATGTAGCGCTTTTGGCCGTTGAGTATCCACGTCTTGCCGTCGGGACGGAGCGTTGCGGTTGTTTGCACATTGGCGGCGTCGGAGCCGGCCTCGGGTTCCGTTAGCGCGAAGGCACCGAGCTTTCGTCCGGAGACGAGATCGGGCAGCCATTTCGCTTGCTGTTCCTTCGTGCCAAACAGAATCAGGGCACGCACGCCGATCGAGTGATGGGCGTTGACGAAGACGCCGGTGGACGCGCAATGCCCGCCGATGACTTGGAGGATTTTCGTGTAGCCCATCTGGGAAAAGCCGCGCCCGCCGAACTCCGCGGGTGCCGTCATGCCAAGCACGCCGAGCTTGCCCAGACCATCGATTACCGATTGCGGGATGTCGGCATTGCGATCAATGGCGGCAGCGTCGATATGCTCATTCGCGAACCGCTGCACCTCGGCCACGGCCTTCGCCACAACGTCGCGTTCCTCTGGCTTGATCTCCGGATAGGGAAATAACAGCGGTGCCTGCACTTGCCCAAAGAACAACGCCTTCGCGAAACCGAGTTTGTGCTTCTCGGAGAACAGCAACTCCTCGGCTTGCTTCTTCTGCTCTTGCATCTGCGACGCGGTAAGGGCCATCGGTCCACTCCTTGACGGGGTCCGTGCGGGGAGAAAAATATCCTCTTACATTATAACCCAAGTGGGCGGATCAACCAATCGCGGCTTGCGGCTTAGCGCTCATCAAGCCCCATGCAACCGCTAAAAGCCAATCAACAACTCAACCGCGCTGGCAAGCTTGTCGATCTCCTCCGTTGTGTTATAAAAGTGCGTCGATACGCGAATCAACAACCCTTCAGGACGTTCGACAATCGGTGCCTCGATGCGCCAGCGCTGCCAGAGTGCGTCGCGCCAAGTTTGCGCCTGCACGCGCGGAGGCAAACGAAATGCCGTCAGGAACCCGTGCGACTCAGGATGCGTCGGCGTCGCCAGCGTCAATTCAGCTACCCGCGCGAACCGCTCGCGCACATGCTGCACGAGGCTTGCATTGTGTTTTCGAATGTTCTCGAATCCGAGCTGCGTTTGAAAGTCGATCGCAGCAGGCACCGCCAGCCACGGGCAGATGTCGCGCGTGCCCTCGAACTCGTAGTAGCGCAGCCGCGGCGTCGAGCCGAAATCGTCGCGCTCGTCGGCCGGGCGATTTTCACGCCGCCAGCCCCAGCTTACTTGGAGCGGTTCGAGGCGATCCTCGTTACCCCGACCGAGATACAGGAATCCCGATCCCGTCGGCGTGAGCAGCCACTTGTGACAGTTCGCGCCATAATAGTCGGCGTCGATGTCGTCGAGTCGCACATCGATCATCGCCGGCGCGTGGGCACCATCGACCACGGTGATGATGCCACGCCGCCGGGCCTCAGAACACAGTTCCTTCGCAGGCAGCACCATCCCGGTTGGCGAGAGCACATGGCTGAAAAAGAACAGCTTGGTATTCGGCGTCATCGCCTTCGTCGCAGCTGCGATGATCTCGCCGGGTTCGCGCGCCAAGATCGGCAGCGGAAAGGTGCGAAGCGTCATGCCATGGCGTTGCGCGAAGCGTTCCCAGCACCAGTGCATCGCGCCGTATTCGTGATCGGTCAGCAGGATTTCGCCCGGTCCATCAAGCGTCAGCCCCGAAGCGACGATGTTTATCGATGCCGTCACATTGGCCGTGAAGATAAGGCGCTGCGGATCGCCATGTAGGAACGTCGCCAGCGCTTCGCGTGCCGTCCACAGCTGGCCAGGCAACTCGCGCACCAGGAAATCCATCGGCTCTTCCGCCAGCCGACGACGCAGCGCCGTCACGCGCTCGAACACGGCGCGAGGTAACGGCCCGAACGAGCCGGTGTTGAGATTCGTCACCGCCGCATCGAGCAGCATCGCCTCACGTGTTTGCGTGGGCGTCCAGCCATTGGCAAAGCGAAAGGTCATGGCAACGATCCCTCAATATTTCCGAGCCTGAGCGCCAGCGAAGGGCCAAGCGATGCCCTTCGCTGGCGCTCAGGGTCGGACAAGACGGTGATTGCACCGAAACTACTTCGCGCATCCTGGCGTTTGGATAGAATATGGGCTTAACGGGATCGCGACAAAATTGCAAACGCCGCCCGCACGATTCGAAAACAACCAGGCATACCGATGAAGTCTTTCACCGACTACCTGACGCTTAACATTCCATCGAAGATGGCGTTCGAGAACATCACGCCGCACGTCGCCGACGCCGTTCGCAAGAGTGGTGTTAAAGAGGGCATGGTGCTCGTCAATTCGATGCACATCACCTCGTCGGTCTTCATCAACGACGACGAGCACGGCTTGCATCACGACTTCGGCAAATGGCTTGAAAAGCTCGCACCCTTCAACCCCGATCCCAACTTCTACCACCACAACCGCACCGGCGAAGACAACGCCGACGCCCACCTCAAACGCCAAATCATGGGCCGTGAGGTTATTGTCGCAATCACGAAAGCCCGCCTCGACTTCGGCCCGTGGGAACAAATCTTCTACGGCGAATTCGACGGCGGGCGACCGAAGCGGGTGTTGATTAAGGTGCTCGGGGAGTAGGTGTCGTTACGACGTGGCTTCACGACTAACTGGCATTTTCATGTTACCGTGGCGCATCAACGCTCTCGTGGGCCTGTTCTTCATCAGCGGGGCTATACTCTTCATCCCGGTTGGACTCGACTGCCTTCGATGCGCGGGAATACGTCCCGCTGTAGTGCTTGTGAAGAGACCGCATGAACTCCTCCGGGTCATCGCGGGTGCAAAACATATCCAGTAAATAGTACCTTCCTTTACTTGTCGAATCCCCAGAAATCTACCCGCAATGTGGTCATGGAATCCGCGATCCGAATTAGGCACTAATTCGTCACGAAATATTTTCCGTCCGTCTTCTCGATATGGCGATCGTTCACCATCCGGGCCAGTTCACGATCGTACTTGTCCAGATGCTTCTTGCTGTCGCCTGTCTTGATTTTAATTTCCCTTGAGATGAGGCCTGGATTCGCCGCTATGATCTCGAAGAGTGTGTGGCGATGTGTGCCTTCCGTGTAAGGATTTGGCTTGGGCTTGGTTGGGCCGTTTGGCACCCCGGCCTGCTGCGCCGGTTCGGCATTCAACGCGAACTTGCCGGGTTCGTTTTTTTTGAACCGAGACGTCGGCCCTTTCTCCATGAGGACCGGCAACGGCGTCTTGCGGATGATTCGCCGAGCGATGTCGTCGTCATCCGCTGGAAGTTCGGTCGGGTCGCGATCCGCAGGTGTTGGCTCGGGAAGCTTTGGGATTTTCGAGTAGCCGGTGTCGTTTGTGGGGTCCGCCATAGCGAGTCCTTAAACCGTTAGGGGTAATTGGAGGAGAACGTTGACGCCAAGCATCACAGCGTCCACTCCCAGTCCTTCATCTTCTCAAGCATCACTGCGTCGGTCAGGTTGAAGTGCAACGGCGTCACCGTGATGTAGCCGTCGCGCAGGGCTGTCTCGTCGGTATCGGGGTGCGGGTCGGGGCACCCGAAGTCTGGGCCAGTCCAAAAATAGGTGCGACCTCGCGGATCGACTCGGCGATCGTACTGCTCCTTGTACGGCGCGATGTTCTGCCTTACGACACGCACGCCCTGGATCGGAATTCTGTCCACGTTCGGGATGTTGACGTTGAACAAACTGCCTCGGCTCAACGGATGCCGAATTAGCTGCTCGATGACGCCAAGTGCGTAACCCGCCGCCTTCGGGAAGTTCGGTGCCTCGGGCTTATTGGTGACCAAGCTGACGGCGATACTCGTGATCTGGAAGAACGCCCCCTCCACGGCCGCGGCGACCGTGCCGGAGTATAGCACGTTGATCCCGGCGTTCGATCCGGCGTTCAGTCCGCTGATGATCAAATCGGGCGGCTCCTTCAATAGCTCCAACAGCGCGAGCTTGACGCAGTCGGCTGGCCGACCTTCGACCGCCCAACCCATTGGTTTCTGCTCCTCATCGACGACTTGCTGTGTGATGAGCGGCGTGAGCAGCGTGATCGAATGGCCGACCGCACTTTGTTCGCCCGCCGGCGAGACGACAGTCACGTCGCCGATTTTTTGGAGTTCCTTGCGCATCGCCCGAATCCCGGGAGCGTATATGCCGTCGTCATTGGTGAGCAGGATGCGCATGATTATTGTCCTTGCCAGAAATACGTTTTCGTTTTGCCGCTTGCGGCTTAGCGCTCGCCTGGCGCCTTGCGAGCGCTAAGCCGCAAGCGGCCATATGAGACCATTATTCTTCATATTTTTTCTTGCGCAGCAAGTGATGATAATGCTGTGCGAAGCGATGGGCTTCGTCACGAACGTATTGCAGCAGCCGCAGCGCCGCGGAATGACGGCTTAAACGCAACGGCTCCGCTTCGCCCGGGCGATAGATTTCTTCCTGCTGCTTGGCAAGCGAAATAAGGCACGGCGGCTCCTTACCGAGCATGCGGAACACTTCGCGGGCGGCGTTCAGCTGCCCCTTGCCGCCGTCGATCAGCAGAATGTCCGGGAATGGCCGTTCCTCTTCGCCCTGCCCGATTGCATTGCGGAATCGCCGAGCGATCACCTCGCGGATCGATGCAAAATCGTCAACGCCTTCGACACTCTTGATTTTGTATCGGCGATAGTGCGGCTTGAACGGTAAGCCGTCGATGAACGACACGAGCGAGGCGACTGTCTCCTGCCCGCTCAGATGCGCGATGTCCACGCCCTCGATCGTTCGCGGCGTTTGACTCAAACCCAACACTTTGCGCAAACCGACCGAACCCTTCCGCGGCTCGATGTGGAACACCTCCGGCTGCACATCTTTATCGACATCGCCGCGAACGCCGAGGCTTTTCAGGGCGGCGATTTCGTCGCGCAATCGGGCGGCTTTCTCGAACTCGAGCTTGACGCTGGCCTCTTGCATCTGGGTCGCCAACTCGGCAATCAGCTTGTCCTTCTTGCCATCGAGCACCATGCACAGCCGGCGGATTTGTTTGCGATAATCCTCTCGGCTCACGCGAAAGTTGCACGGCGCGGTGCACTGGCGGATGCTGTGTAGGATGCAGGGCCGAAACCAACGCCATTGATCGTTGGACGATTTGATGTTCAGGCCACACGTGCGAAATTGAAAGACACGCTGCAGTACCTGAATAGCCGCCCGTAGGCTTTTTGCGCTGGTGAATGGGCCATAGAGACGCACGCCTTTGCTGCGCGGCATGCGCGTGAATTCGACGCGCGGGAACTCTTCGCGAATGCGAATCTGGAGGTATGGAAACGTCTTGTTGTCTTTGAGCTCGATGTTGAAACGCGGCTGAATATCCTTGATGAGCCTCGCTTCCATCAGAAGTGCGTCGACTTCGGATTCGGCGGGGATATGCTCGATGTCGGCGATCACCTTGACCAGTTCAGCGGTGCGTGCATCCTCGGCGGCGGCTTTCGTGAAGTAGTGCGATGCCCGGTTGCGCAACACCTTCGCCTTGCCGACGTAGATCACGCGGCCCTCGGCGTCCTTCATCAGGTAAACGCCCGGCGACGCGGGAAACTGCTTCGCCTTCTCGCTTGGAGAAAGGCGTTCAGCGGCGGCAGGGGTGTCGGACAAGGTCTGTCGCTCCAGAGGAAAATCGAAATACCAAATTCGAGAATTTGTTCTTCCGGTTTTCCTTACCAATACTTCATCAATAATAACACGGTACGCTTTCGATTCACACAGGCGGCCGAAACAATCCCATCAGCGTGAGCAAAAGAACGCCCGCGACGGTCATGAATGCCAGGTTTAGCCACGCGCGAAAGGCGCCTCGTTGGAGCAGGAAACTCCACATGCCGACGAACATCGCCTCGCGAAAGCTAGGCGGCTGTCGCCGCGTCGACGGCATGGTGCGGGCGGTGTCCTCGCGCTCGGCGGCCTCCGTGGCTTCTCGATTGGCGCGTTCGTCGTAATACTTCACCATCGAGAGCAGTGGCTTCTGGATCGGCAGCGGTTCCTTCTCGTCGGCGATAGGTTCCGGTTCAAAATCGACCATTCCGTACGGCGCTTTGTCCGTGGCCCATTCGTCTTCCTCCACCACTGTCAGCGTATTCGGCATCGCGTCCACAGGCGGCGGGGCGACTTCTCCCAAGCTTTCCGTCACCTCCTCGACATCCATCTCTGGCGCCTCGTCTTCGACGGACTCCCCAAGGTCGTGATCCTTTTTTCGACGCTTGCGTTTCCGACGTGATGGCACGGGATTCAACGCCAACCACGATAGCCGCCCCCAATGGCGTGCCCACATCAGAAACGTCATCGGAAACATCAGCGTAAACATAAACAACCAAATCCAGCTGCCTTGAGCGGTCAGAACGAGCAATGTCGCGCAGGTTGCGATGAGCATCGAGGTGACGGTCAGTACATAGAGAAACGCGCGAAGGTGCCGAAGCATGCGCCAGACGACCAGAGCATCGAACAGCATCAGCCAATTTTGTTGATACAGAACGGACGCCAAACTCAGCGGGTAGATCGCACCAAGTAGAATCCCGAAGGCCACCGTGTAGGGAAAAAATCCGTACGACGCCAGCGGTAAACACAGGATCGAGATCGGCACGCACCACGCACTGAGCACCCACAGGCACAAGACGGGCTTCCACCACCAGGCGATCCAACTCTCGACGGGAAATTCGACGTCGTTCGCTCCCGCGCTCGTGTCGGTGAGGGTTGTAAGGACATAATGTCCGACGAATGTGCAATACGCCACGGACCAGATGGCGAGGCCCGCCAGCGAAACAACGAACACAATCGCGCCGCCCGCACTTCCGATCATGATGCTGACTCCTCGCCGGCGAAACACGCTCCGATTCGGCGACGCCGTCGGCCCGATTTCTCCGCTTGCGGCTTAGCGCTCGCAAGGCGCAATGCGAGCGCTAAGCCGCAAGCGGAGAACGGCCTCATCATTTCGCCAATCGCCCGAGTGCTTCCTTGGCGGCGATTGTCGGCAGAGCGTCGCTTTCACCGTTGGCGATCGCTTGCAGAATCTCGCGGGCCTCGGGCGTCGCCAAATGTTCCAGCAACGTCACGGCCCGGACGGCTCGACGCCAACCAGACGGCGGGCCAGGCGGAGCGGGCGGTGGCGGGGGCGCCATCTTTGAAAAATCGAGCGGTACGCCATCGACGATGATCGTGATCTGGCCGTTGACATTCGACACGCTGATACTGCGGGCACCGCCGAGATTCGGCGCCAGCTTGGGGGCAGGCTCCTTCTTCGCATTCGGATCGGGCGGCATCTTTTCGATCAACTGCTGGATGCGCGACTTCGTTTCGGCGTCATCCGATTCCTTCGCGGCCGTTTCCAGTTCTTTCTTGATGTACTTGCCGAGGTACTCCAACTCGGCAGACGCCCGGGTGCGAACCACAAAATTGGCGCTCTGCATACCTTTCACCAATTCGGCCACGCGCTTCGGGTGGACTTTGACCGGCTTCAAATTGTCCCTGAGGAAGGCGACCGTCTCCTTGGGCGAAGCCGACAGCGACAGCGCGGCCCGTAGCGCCTTGCCCTCATCCGTGCTGCCAAGGTCGGCCCAGCGTGCATCGAGAGCCGGCGTCTGGGCGAACAGCGGCGCGGTAAAGACAACGAAACAGATCGTAGTGACTGCGTGCTTCATGGTGGAGTCCTCCGACAATTCAAGGATTTCGTTTAGCCGCTCGCCTTTGGCGAGCGCGATCTGGGCGACGTGCAATCGCGTTCGCCCAGGTCGCGCTCGCCAAAGGCGAGCGGCTAAACGGGATCACAACGCATACAACACAACCGCGCCATCTGCGGTGCCGACGGCGAGTCGGCAGTCGTCGCCGGCCCAGGCGAGTTGGGTGATCGGGGCGTCGTGTTTGGCGAGGGCAAGAGCGCCCTTCTGTCGGCCCGGCTGCCACAGTGCGAGCAGGCCGTCCTCTCCGCCGGACGCCAAATAACTCCCTCGGCGTTGAAACGCCAGGCAGTTGACGTTGTCCTGATGGGCGTCGAACTGCAACGGCGTCGAATTGGATGGGCCTTTGCCGGTGAAGTCCCAAACCGTTGGCGTCGGCCCGCCGCCGGTGGCCAACCAGCGGCCACTGGCGTCCCATGAAAGCTCGCGCACCTTCGTCGGGTAGCCGGACATTTGCAAGTCTTCGCCGCTGGCCATTTCCCAAAAATGCACGGTGCAGTCTTGGGCGCCGGCGGCCATGAATCGCGCCTTCGGATGCCATTCGAGCACCAGCAGCGAGCTTTGCCAGGTGAACTCGCGGATGAGAGCTGGGTCGCCGATCATGGCATCTCCCTCACCCCCGGCCCCTCTTCCGGGGGGAGAGGGGGGAATACTCGTGTTCCATAGCGACAATTTGGCGTAGGCAGCCGAGGCGAGGATCGGTTCGCCAGGCTTCCAGCGGATGTCGGTGATGGTGCTCGGATGATCGGGAAATTCGCGGACCATCTCTCCGGCGAGGTTCCAGAGCCTTAGCTTTTTGCCGGCGGCGGAGGCGAGCACGTTCGCGGTCGGGCACCAGGCGACGCGCTCGGCCCAAGCGGCGCCGGCGGGAAGCTCATGCGCCACGTTGCCCGTGACCGGATCCCACAGCCGAATCTTACCGTCCTGCCCCGCCGAGGCGAGATGCTTGCCATCGACTGACCAGGCGACGCACGATGTGCCGAACCCGTGGCCCGATAGCGCGTGCCGAACCTGGCCCGACTTCGCGTCGAAAATCGAAATCGGCCCATCGGCGGACGCCGCCGCGATCAAGTCGAGCGAATCCGACCACGCCAGCTCGACGACGTGGCCATCGATTCGGCTCTCGCCCTTCTTAGTCAAACTCGTCCGCCCCGAGGCGAATGGATTCAAGCGAGGCATTTGCGGAATCCCTCCTCGAGTCGTTCGCGGTTCAAGTTTCGACCGATGAAGATCATCTTGTTATCGCGTTCTTCACCGCGTGTCCATGGCCGATCCGCCTGTCCGTCAAACAGCATGTGAATGCCCTGAAACACAAATCGGCGCGGATCGTCTTTGATGCTCAGCACGCCCTTCATGCGGAAAATATCTTTGCCTTCGTGCATCAACAAGTCGCGCAGCCAGGCGTTGAGTTTCTGCTCGTCGAGATCGCCGGGGATGGAGATGCCGACGGAATAGACTTCCTCGTTGTGTTCGTGTTCATGTCCGTCGAGTTCGAGAAAGCTTGGATTGAGGTCGAGTACGCGATCGAGATCGAAGCCATTGACATCGAGGATTTTGTCCATGCCCACGAGCGCTTTTTGGCAACGATACATCGGCGCCGTGGCGTTGATCGCACGCAATCGCTTTTCGAGCGTGTCGAGGTCGGCAGGTTGCACGAGGTCGGTCTTGTTGAGCAGGATGACATCGGCGAAGGCGACCTGCTCCTCCGGTTCGCGCATCATGTCGAGATGTTCCGTCACGTGCTTGGTGTCTACGACCGTGACGATCGCATCAAGCCGAAACCGGGCCTTCATCTCTTCGTCGGAGAAAAACGTCTGCGCCACTGGGGCGGGGTCGGCCAAGCCGGTCGTTTCGATCAGGACGTAGTCGAATTTGTCCTTGCGTTTGAGCAGCTTGCCGAGGATGCGGATGAGATCGCCTCGCACGGTGCAGCAGATGCAGCCGTTGTTCATCTCGAAGATTTCTTCCTCGGTCTGAATGACGAGGTCCTGATCGACACCGATCTCGCCGAATTCGTTTTCGATGACGGCGACGCGCTTGCCGTGCTTGGCGGTCAAAATATGGTTGAGCAACGTGGTTTTGCCGGCACCGAGAAAGCCGGTGAGCACGGTGACGGGGATACGCGAGTCCGACATTGTAAACTCCTGAACATTCGAGAGACTATTATTCTATGTTTAGCCGCTCGTCTTTGGCGAGCGCGAATAGGCCGCGCTCGCCAAAGGCGAACGGCTAAACGAAATCTGCATCACGCCGGCGACGCGGCGAATGTGGACGCCTGCCGGGAAATCGCACATCGCGGCGGGGCCACGCGCGATCTCGACGAGGCGCTGCCAATGCTTGGCGTCCATCGCGCTGGCGGGCCAACCCTCGCGCCGCCAAACCGCGCGGAATAGTTCGCGCATCTGATTGTCGCTGGCGGATCGCAACGAATCCACCGCGAACACGATCATCGTGCCGGCACGCGGGCGCTCGGCAAGCGCGAGTAGCTTCGCCGAGTCGGTGTCGATGTCGGCTTGCAGATCATTCGCCTGCTCCGCCAGTCGGCACAGCACGGCGACGATCTCCGGATTGCATTCATCCCGCAACATCGGCAGCAGTTTCGCGCGCAACCAATTACGGCGAAAATGCAGGTCCGCATTCGACGAATCGATGCGATACGTAATCCCATGCGTCCTGAGATGGTCAAGCAGATCAACGCGGCGGACGTTTAGCCAAGGCCGAATGATCGCCACGCCCTGCATATCGCGCCGCTCGGCGATGCCACGAAGCCCGAGCACGCCGGTCCCGCGCAATAAGCGAAACAACACCGTCTCGGCCTGATCGTCGGCGGTATGCCCGGTGGCGATCCAGGCAGCGCCTTCCTCCTTGGCGACGCGCGACAACCAGTCGTAGCGCGCGTTTCGACCGGCGCCTTCCAGGTTCTCGCTCTGGGCCTCGGCGATCGCGGCGACATCGATTCGACACGTTCGGCAGGCGAGCCGCGCTTTATCGCTCATCATCCAAATCGTCGGCAGATTCCGCACGAACGCTTCGTCGGCATCGCTTTCCTCGCCACGCAGTTGATGGTTGACATGTGCCAGCACGAGTTTGGGCAGCGCGCCGGTTTTGACCAGTTCCACGCCGAGATGCGCCAGGGCCACGCTATCCGGCCCGCCGGAGATGGCGATGACGCCGGGCGTGCCCGTGAGGCCGTGCGCGTCGAGCCAGTCGGCGAGATGGTGGACGAGGTTCACGGCACGCCTCGCAATTCGCGCAGCTTGGCGCCGATGTCGGGGGCACGCATGAACGTCTCGCCGACGAGCACCGCCGACACGCCTGCCGATTCGAGCCGTTGCATGTCCGCGCGGGTGCGGATGCCGCTCTCGCTGACGACGCACACCTCACGCGGAATCAGCGGCAGTAAATCGAGCGTGTGATCGAGGCTGGTGACGAACGTTCGCAAGTTGCGATTATTGATGCCGACTAGCCGAGCACCGGCATCGAGAACGCGCGGCAAGTTTGCGCGATTGTATAGCTCAACGAGCGCTTCCATGCCAAGTGCGTGAATTTGGTTCAGCAGGGCAGACAGTTCGCGTTCGTCGAGAATCTCCGCGATGAGCAAGACGGCATCCGCACCGGCGACGCGGGCCTGCACGACTTGGTACGGATCGAGAATGAAATCCTTCCGTAACACGGGACATGCAACGGCGTGGCGAATTGCCGATAGGTACTCCAGCTTGCCCTGGAAGTATTGTTCATCGGTCAGCACGCTGATACACGATGCCCCGTTCGCCTCGTAAGTTCGCGCGATGGCGAGTGGATCAAAGTCGGCACGCAGTACGCCGGCGGAGGGTGACGCCTGCTTCACCTCGGCGATGACGCCCAGGCCGGAGCCTTGCTTGAGAGCCGCCCGAAAGTCGCGAATCGGCGGGGCCTCTGCGAGGCGCGATTCTAGCGACGGCAACGACATTGCCGACCGATCTCGCTCGATTTCCACCCGTTTCGTGGCAACGATGCGTTGCAGAATATCGCTCATCCGTATTTTCCCGTATACTCTTGTTTAGTCGCTCGCTTTTGGCGAGCGCGCGTGCGCTTGGTTCGCGCTCGCCCAAGGCGAGCGGCTAAACGAAAACGAATCGCACCCGTTGTTATTATGCAAAACGAAGGACGCTTGTGGATCGCTTGAACGAACTAACGTGGTACGCCATCGCCTATGGGTGGATTGCCGGCGCGGCGATCTTCGGCATCGCAGCGGCCTGGCTGCTCGCACCGACCAGCCGCCGCGCCTGGTTGCCGATCATGCGGCTCAGGCCCGGTGCGTGGATAGGACGCGATACCTTCTTCGTTTTTTGCGTGTATCATGGCCTACCGATGGTCATCACGGCGACGCTCTTTCAGATGGGATTTTTCACGCCGTTGATCGGGCCCGCACCGGATCGGAGTGCGCTCACGGACAGCGCCATCTATATCAATCGATGCCAAAATATCGCCAGTCCGCTCGGTTTCACGCTCACCCTTGGCACGATCTTCTTTATTCTCTATGCTCGCAGCGGGACCAGACCCCACCATTTCGGGCTGTCGTGGACGCGGCTATGGCCCAACGTGGGACTTGGCTTGGTTGCTTCCATTGGCGCTATTCCGTTGGTGATCGGATTGCACACGGTAGTCCAGTTCGTGCTGCCCGGTCGCGATCATTCGTTGACAACACTCAGTAAGTTGGTGCGGAATGATTGGGAATGGTGGTTCATCGGATTCCAGGTCGTCATCGTCGCGCCAGTAATGGAAGAGATCGTCTTTCGCGGCCTGATCCAAGGATGGTTGCGTCGCGCGTCGCTCAGCGGGCATCTCATCGTCTGCGTAATTGTCGTTCTCTTTGGCCTGATGGTGTTCGCGGAGAAGGCGGCCCTAGTCGTCGCGCCGACCGAAGATGTAAAGGTAGAGAATAAAGCTCCCGCCGACGGGAAGCAAGCCGCAACACGCCCGGTGACGGTGATCGATTACATCGCTCCCGGCGTCGTCGCGCTGCTTTTGGTGGGCGGTTACGCCTGGCTGATGGTGCGTATTATTCTCCAATTCGAGCTTCGCGAAGGCGAGATTCAGCACTGGCAACTTGCTCCGCTCGAGGAATCCCTGGCGCCGCAGGCTGGACTGTCCGAGGACGACGCGCGCGAATGTCGACGGATTGCGTGTGAACAGGAAGAATTACGCCAGCGCGATTGGTCCAATGCGAATGCCCAGATGGCATGGTTCGGGACGGCCATGCTGTTTGCGATGGTGCATTATGGAGTTTGGCCGGCGCCGATCCCGCTTATGCCGCTCGGGTTGATCTTTGGTTGGCTGGCGTGGCGCACACAGAGCCTGATCGCGCCGATCGTGCTGCACGCAGTGTTCAATCTCACCTCGTTCATCGCGCTGTATGGAACTGTGATGGAGTCGCGGTAAGACAAAATCACATCGGCAACGCCGACACCGTTCCCGCCTGGCCATCCACGGTCACCGCGGTTCCCGGCTCCCATGAACCGCGACGCACATAGGCCAACGCGATCGTGCAGCCACGCCGCGGCGAATAGGTCGCCGATGTGACGATGCCTACTTCCTCCATTCCCTTCAATACCTTCGCGCCAACGGTTTGCACGCTAACATCGCGCATCACGATGCCACGCAGAACACGGTTGAGTTGCCCGCGATCGCGCGCCATGACGATCGTTTCCTGGCCGAGAAAGCAGCCCTTGGTGTAGCAGATCGCTTGCTGAGTGCGGTCGATCTCCATCGCGAAGCGCTGGTCGTCATACTCGGCGCCGAAAGCGGGCAGGCCGGCCTCGATACGTAGCGTCTCATAGGTTGCCGGCGCGCCGAGCACGATCCCGACCAACTTGGCGCGGATCTCATCGAATCTTGCGATCGGGCAGAACCAGTCGAACCCATCGAGCGCGAGCAGGTTGTGTCGGCGAATGAAGCCCAACTCGCCGAGCATTCGCACACGATTCAATTCCAGTTTCGCAACATCGAGAATCGCTGTCGCATTGGGCCCGACGATGCGGAACATGGCGAAGTCAGCCGAGCGATCGGCCAACTCAGCCTGTTCGCTGATCAGGAAATGGTTGAGATGCGCCAGCACCTTTTCCCCAAGACCTGGCGCGACATCGAGCAGGAACACGTCGTCGCGCACATGGGATATCATCGCATGCGCGACGACGCGGGCTTTATTCGTCGTGAGAAAGGATTCGCAGGACGCATGAAGGGCCAGGCCTTTCACGTCCTGCGTGGCGAGATTGTTCAGGAACGCGCGCGCCTCCAGGCCGGCGACTTCGATCATGCCGTGCGCGCTGAGATCAAACCACACCGCCTGATTGATGGCGGCGTCATACTCGGCGGCGGAAATTGGCGTCATGGGTTCGCTCCATCGTGTGGTCGGGAACATTTTCATTTGTTATTCTTATGAGGTCCAAATCCCCAGGAATCACTGCAATCTTCTTAACCCGAATTATTCACCACAGAGACACAGAGATAACCAAGGGGACAATGAATTACGGGAATCCTCGATCATCTGCAAGCGACAATAGTTTATTTTACCTGTAATCTTCTCTGTGCCTCTGTGTCTCTGTGGTGAGAAATCTTAATCGTTGAATAATCCGGGATAGGGCGTAGACGAAGCTGTTTTTTTAGAGCATATAATGACGCCATCATCCGCATCGACTCCATCCCGCAACACGACGGCCAAAATATGACGTTCTCTCGTTTGCTCCTTCGCAATCTGTTGTATCATTGGCGAGGCAACACGGCGGTGCTGCTCGGCATCGCGCTCGGCGCAGCCGTCCTCACCGGCGCACTACTCGTCGGCGATTCCCTTCGCGGCAGCATGAAGGCGCTGACGCTCGATCAACTCGCCTGGGTTGACCAGGCCATGCTGCCCGGGCGATTCTTCCGCGATACCCTCGCCAAGGACATTTGGGCTGAACGCAAGGCCTCCTTGCTCATGCTGCAAGGCAGCGCGTCGGCAGGCCCGAAGGACGAACCGCAGACCGTCGGCAAGGTCAACGTGCTGGGCGTCGATGCCGCGTTTTGGCCCGCGGACGCCGTTCCCGAATCGGCGGAACTCTGGGCGTCCGACGATCGCGGTGCCGTGCTTAATGCAACGCTTGCGAACGCGTTAAGAGTAGAGGTTGGCGACACGATAACCCTTCGACTCGAAAAGGCAGACCACGCTCCGCGCGAGACGCTGCTGGGCCAGCGCAAAAGCGAGAACATCATCGTTCCGCTGAAAGTGACTGTGCAACGCATCCTGGCTGACGACGGCATCGCCCGTTTCAACCTCAAGCCTGCGCCGACGCCCGTGCGCAACGCCTTCGTGCCGATCCGCCTGTTGCAGAAATCGCTCGGATTGACGGATCAGGCGAACGTCGTCCTCGTAGCCGGTGCTTCGGACAGCGGACTCGCGCAAGACCTGCGCAAACATTTGACGCTGGAGGATTGGGGACTGCGGTATCGTTCGCCGCGTGATCGGGCTTTGGCATTTCTGCGCTTTCTCGGCGTACGCGAGGTCGAGGATGCCAAGCTCAAGGAGTTCAAATGGCGTGGGCATGTTCCCGACGAACTCGCCAGGGCGACGGAGAAGAACGCTGGCGTGCTTACGACACAGATGGTCGTCGATTATTACGAGAACGCCCGCGACTACTGGTCGCTCGAAAGCCGGCGGATGCTGCTCGACCCGCGCGTCGTGCGTGCGGTCGAAAAGCTTAGCCCCGTGCAGCCTGCCGACTCGGAGAAAAACTCGCGCTGGAAATGGTCGCCGATCCTGGTGTATTTGGCAGATGCGATTCGCGTCAACAAAGTCGAGACGCCGTACGCGATCGTCGCCGGCGATGATTCGATGTTGCTGAAGGGTGACGACATCGTGCTGGTCGGTTGGCCGGGGCTGGCGTTGACGACGAACGTCAAGCAATTGCCGGATATCGAGATTGCGTTCTTCACGCCGAATGCGAAGAATCGGCTTGAACTGCGAAACGTCTCGTTTCGATTGCATTCGGTGCCCAAGCTCGAAGGCGTGCTCGACGATCCCGATTTGACGCCCGAGTTCCCGGGTATCACCGACAAGGTGAAGATGGACAACTGGGATAATCCGCCGTTTCCGTACGACAAAAAGCGCATCCAGCCGATCGACGAGGACTACTGGAAGCGTTACCGCACGACGCCGAAGGCTTACATCAGCCTGAAGAAAGCACGCGAGCTTTGGCCTAGCCGATTTGGCGACACGACGACGATTCAAGTGCGGCCCGGTTTAGAGCAGCCCTCGACATTGCCGACAAAGTTGCTGGAGGAACTCGCGCCGGAGGAAGGCGGGTTTGCGTTTCAGCCGGTTCGAGAGCAAGCGGTGACGGCGAGTGCCGGCGCGACCGATTTCGGAGTATTGTTCATCGCCTTCAGCTTTTTCCTCATCGTGTCGGCGTTGCTGCTGGTCGGGTTGCTGGTGCGTTTGAATCTCGACCGTCGCGCTGCCGAGATCGGCTTGTTGCTCTCGGTCGGCTGGGACCACGCCAAGGTTCGCCGACTGCTGTTGGGCGAAGGCACGCTGCTCGCGCTGACGGGATCGCTGCTCGGTCTGGGCGGGGCGCTGCTGTACGCGGACGGCATGCTCAAACTGCTGGCGGCATCGTGGCCTGGGACCGACGGCTTGCCGTTTCTGCGATTGCACATCGGGCCGATAAGTTTGGCGATTGGCTATGTCGCATCGTTTGCGGTGAGCGTGCTGACGCTGTGGTGGGCGAACCGCGTTCTGGGCAAGCGTTCGCCGCGTTCGCTGTTGCATGGCGAGAGCGGCGAGTCGCTGGTGGCTCGGACGGATGGCGGCGGTTGGCTGACGCCGACGGCGATCGCGCTGGTCGTTATCGCAGGCGGTTTGGGCGTTATCGGCTGGCGATCCGATGTTCACGAATTGAAAGCAGGCATGTTCTTCGGCAGCGGCGCGCTAGTCCTGACGGCGGCGATCATGCTCGTCGCTGTGCTCCTGAAAAGGCTCCGCCGCGACGCCAGTGTGCAGCCGTCACTCGCTCGGCTCGGACTGCGCAACGCCGGGCGCAATCCGTCACGCAGCTTGCTCACGGTCGGTCTGCTGGCGTCGGCGGCGTTTCTGATCGTCGCCGTCGAATCGTTTCACAAGGAGACGGATAAGACATTCTACCTAAAGACCCAGGGCAGCGGCGGGTTCACGTTCTTCGCCGACGGCAGCCTGCCGGTGTTCGAGGATGTCAACGACGAGCAGGTTCGCAGCGACTACGGCCTGGCAACGCCGGAGCTGCGCCGCACCGTGTTCTATCCGTGCCGAGTCCAACCGGGCGACGATGCGAGTTGCCTGAATCTGTACAAACCGCTGAAGCCGCGCGTCATGGGCGTGTCGAGTGAATTTATCCAACGCGGTGGATTTGCATTCGCCTCCTCGGCCGCTGTGACGGACGACGACAAGGCGAACCCATGGCGCTTGCTGGAACAGCGCGACGGCGAAACTATCCCGGCGATCGTGGACAAAAACACCGCGATGTGGATTCTCAAAGTCGGCCTCGGCGGAACCATCACCATCAAGAACGAGCGCGGCGAGGATGTCAAGCTCCGCGTTGTCGGCCTGCTGAATGAGAGCATCTTTCAGAGCGAAATCCTGATTGCAGAGTCGCGGTTCCTCGAAATGTTTCCCAGGCAGGAGGGTTTCTCGTTCTTCCTCATCGACACCGATGATCCCGATCTGACCAAGCTGCCGATGTGGGAGAAGCAACTCCGCACGGGATTCGCGAAACTGAATCTCGACGTGCAGACGACGGCCAGCCGATTGCAAGGCTACGTCGCGGTTGAGAACATGTACCTGGCGACGTTTCAGGCGCTCGGCGGCCTTGGCCTCGTGCTCGGCGCGGTCGGCCTGGCGATCGTACTGTTGCGCGGCGTTTGGGAACGGCGGGCGGAGTTGGCGCTGTTGTCGGCGCTTGGTTTTCGTCCGGGGCAAATTGCCTGGTTGGTGCTGGCGGAAAATATGTTCCTGCTGATCGCCGGTCTGTTGGCGGGTACGTTATCCGCAATCGTTGCGGTGGCGCCGCATCTCGCCGGCGCCGGCGGCCGCGTGTTGTGGCTGCGCATCGCGGGACTGCTGGCGCTTGTCATGGTCGTCGGGTTGGCGACGGCGCTGCTCGCTGTCTGGGCCGCCGCGCGAACGCCGGTGCTGACGGCGTTGCGGCGCGAATAATCCCAGAGGTGAGGTAACCCCTGGACGATTCAGTTTGTCGTTTTTCCGAGCCGCGACCGTCAGGGAGCGGCCGACAACATGTCGTCCACACATTGTCGGCCGCTCCCTGACGGTCGCGGCTCGGAAATATATCAATCCATTTGGAAATGCGACATTTTCAACCGACCTGGGATCACGTCGGATTATCCCAAGGGTTCGGAGTACCTCACCCTTGGGCTTGCGATTTCCTAACGTGGTTTTTTCTTCGGCTCATCTTTGATCACTTCAATCGTGAACGGCGGCGGCTCGACGACCATCGGCACTACGCCTACGTCTTTGCCTTTCGGTGGCGGGGCGGCGCCGTTGTTGTTCTTCGGCGTGTGATGAACGAGCTTGCTCCCGATCCATTTGTCGAACAGGTCATAGCCCGGCTGACCCCAATGCACGTCGTTTTCGAGGTCATGACACTTCTGGCACATGTCGGCCATCTGACGCTTCACGGGACTGGCCTGGTAGAGCTTCTTCAGGGCGTTCTGAACCTCCGAGTTCCCGGGTTTTTTTTCGAGCAGCGCAACTGATTTTCGTTCCTCTTCGGTAACCTTGAACGGATTGATGATCGGATACAATTCCTTGTTCAGCGAATTTTTTACGTGGGCGCTTCCCGGACCGTGGCACGACTCACAGCCAACGCCGCGCGTAACTTGATTGTGAGCCTCGATTTTCTTCGGCGATGGGGGAACGGCAGGCTTATTGGGCCAATTGCCGAGATTGACGATCAAGTCGTTGTAACCGCCGGGGTGCTTGAACCCGACGGTATGGCATTTCATGCACTCTGGATCGTGTTGCCTACCTGCGGGAAATTTGAGATTCTCCAAGGTATCCGTGGCAAACGAATGGGACTTTTTCGTGCCGACATCACCCTGCCAAACTTTGTAGGCGTGATCGTGGCAGTCGCCGCAGCGATCCGACCCCACGAACGTCGCCTTCAATCCCGCGTCGCCTGGATCAGGCAACTGGTCAAAGTGCGGCGTGCGTGGATATTTCGCGAGCATGTTTTGGTGCTTCAGCTCGTCGTTATATTTTTCCATCAAGGCCAGAATCTTGTTGTCCTTCTCTTCGCCCTTTTTCGTTTCCCATTCCGGTCCCATGCGAACGGCCTGGTATTGCAGACGATAACCCTTGCGGTCGCGATAGACGCCGACGAGGCCTACATATTTTCCCTTATGCCCGATTTCGACAACCTGGCCTGGCAAATTTCCGCCGATCGGTCGCATCAGCATCGGCGCTTCCGACTCGTCGGTAAGCACCATCATCAGCATGATCGGCGGTATCTTGCGGTTTTTTTGGCGTTCGGCGTCGCAGAACTCGGCACATTTTTTCGCTTGTTCCAGTCGAGCGATTTCGATGGCCCGCACACGCTGAAAGCCCTCCAGGCCTTTCGGCACATCTGGGTGCTCGTGGTGCAGGATGATGCCGATCTCGACACCCGCGTCGGCGAACGCCTTCAGGGTCTTCTTCAGCTCGTCTTGATTGTTCAGGAACTGCTGATTGGCCTTGAATTGCTCGCGCATATCCGGGCCCATGAGGCTCGTGACGCCGATTTTTGGATTCGTGCTGGTGATGATTTCATATTGACGCAGATTCAGATCATGAAGCTGTTGGCCTTTTACCGCGCCGGCAAGCGACAGAGAAATGGGTCGTGGATGCAGGCGTTTCTCGTCATGGGTTTCCACCAATGCCTCGCCGAGTGGCGAAAGAACTTCGTGCTTGCCCACGGCAACCGCGCGATAGTTCATGAAGTTTAGCGATCTCATGGCGAGATCAAATTTCATGAGGTTCTGGGCATAGATGCCTTTGGTTTGCGCCACTTCGCCGAGATCGACGCCGACGACGTCCCACTTCATGCCTTTCAGCGATTGGATAAAGTTGTAGCGGCGAGGCAACCCGCCATACTGCGGATCGGAGCAGCCGCACTTGTCGATGAACCCGTGCATCTGTCCAGACAAGATGATGGCGATGTCGGGCTTGGCCCATTTTCGGTAATCGGGAAGCTGCTCCGCGGATTGCAACTCCTGCGCCTCAAAGCAATCGGGAGCGTGGCCGCCATTGAAAGCGAAATACCCGCCCACGAAAAAGGTGATCGACAGCAGCGTCAGCCCGAAGATCGCCGGCGTTCGGTGATCCATCGGGGTTGCTGTGGTAGGCTCAGGCTTTGGCATATCGTGCGGAACCATTCGCGGCATCCTTTGCGAAAAAACGCAGCGTGCAGCGCCGGACCTGCTTGGTTTCGGCGCGAAACATCGTGTTTGATCTACCTTGTCGCTTTTTCCGCCGAAAATGTCAACGCCGATTACCCGAAACTCGGCGCATCCGCAAGTGAGGCGGATTGGGTAAGGCAGGGCGTGCTCGTATATAGCCCGCCATTTATGGCGGGCTATATCGGTACTATACCTTTCACGGGCGAGTTTGACGCATTTCCGAGCCGCGACCGTAAGGGAGCGGCCGACAGGATGCCGTGCGGTTTATGTCGGCCGCTCCCTTACGGTCGCGGCTCGGAAATGTTTGGCCCGATTCGGAAATGCGACATTCTCATCCGTGCGAAGTATGAATG
>CAMAUE010000078.1 GCA_945861245.1 Singulisphaera sp. GP187 | reverse complement strand
ACCGCATCTCAACCGGCCCCTTGGAAGGCACCAACAACAAAATCCGCAAAATGAACGGCCAAGCGTATGGCTACCGCGATCTTGCTTTCTTCAAACTCAAGATATTGGCACTACATACGACAAAATACGCATTAATCGGATGAACCCGTTCTGCGGACCAGTTGGGCTTGTCGGATTTGTACTCTACGTTCTGCAGATGAAAAAATACTTGTTGCAGCTCGAAGGTTCCGGCGGCGGTGCCAGCGGCAAGAAGGGCAAGAGCCGAATCGCCGACGATGACGACGAATAACCCGCCAGGGTCAGGATCTGGCGAGCCTAGCCGCGTAAGCGGCAGGTTGACACGCCCGCAAACCTGCCGCTTACGCGGCTAGGCTCGCCAAGGTCGCCTTTCAGGTTGTGGGGAGGTTATTTTCGGAAAACCCGAAAATAGCTGTTGACCCAGCCGACGATTACTGCCACAATGCCCAATTGAGCAAGTGGATCATAAATCTACCGCCCCGCATCTCGGCACCAGGGCCGGCGTGCTTACCCCGCTTTCCATTACACAGGAGTACGAAGTCCTTGCCTCCAGGGAATTTTGATCGCGATCGCGATCGTGACCGACGGGAAGTTCAAACTCGAGTCAACGAAACCATTCGCATTAGCCCCGTGCGCGTTATCGGGGCCAATGGCGAACAAATCGGCGTCATCCCAACGGCGCAAGCCCTGGAGATGGCGCGCGAAGCCGTGCTCGATCTTGTCGAGGTGGCACCGCTCGAAAAGCCGCCCGTGTGCAAGATCATGGACTTCGGAAAGTTCAAGTTTCAACAAAAACAAAAACAAAAAGAAAAAACCAAAGCCCACCAGCAGAAGCTGAAAGAAATCCGTCTGCGCCCCAAGACCGATATCCACGACATCGAAACCAAAGTCAGCCAGGCCCGCAAGTTCCTCGAACACCACGACAAAGTCCTGGTCTACGTGATGTTTAAAGGCCGTGAACTGCAACACATCGAAGAAGGCCAGCGCATTCTGCATCTGATGCGCGAAAAGCTCGTGGATCTCGCGAAAATCGAAAAGGAGCCGCGTATGGAAGGGAAGCGCTGCTCGATGATGCTGGCGCCGAAGTGAGGTTCATGTATTCCGCTTGCGGCTTAGCGCTCGGTTTCATCCCGCGCGAACCGAGCGCTAAGCCGCAAGCGGAAAACGTTTGACATTGAATTTCGGATTAATAACATACCCAACTCCCCTTTCCGCATTGAGGGGAGTTGTTGTTTTTCCTGGAGTCGATCATGCCGAAGATGAAATCCCACAAGGCCTCGCGCAAGCGATTCCGCGTCTCCGCCAACGGAAAGCTCAAGCGATCCCAGGCCGGCAAGAAGCACTTGAACAGCCATAAGTCCGGCAAACGCAAACGTCAGCTGCGAGGCCGCGTCGCCGAAATCGGTATCGTGGCGGCGAAGTACATCCTGAACATCGGCGACTAACGTCATCGGCTGTATATAGCCCGCCATTTATGGCGGGTTGACAGCGAACCCGCCATTTATGGCGGGCTATATCCGACGCACCCAGGGATTCCATGCCCCTGGCCGTCGCTATTTCCTGAAAGGAGCAAGTCATGGTCCGCGCTACAAGTGGCGTGCCGTTTCGCAAAGGGCGAAACCGCACCTTCAAACTCACCAAAGGCTTTCGCGCCGGTCGACACAACCTCTACCGGCAATCGCTTGTCACGCTCATCCGTGGCCGAAAGTATGCGTTCCGCGATCGCCGGGTCAAGAAACGCCAATTCCGCCGACTGTGGATCATCCGCCTCAGCGCCGCCTGCCGGGCACGTGGCTTGCGCTACAGCCAATTCATTCACGGTTTGCAAAAATCGAACTGCGAATTGAACCGGAACGCACTGTCTGAGATCGCAATTCACGACCCCGCCGGCTTCGATGCCGTGGTGGAGCTTGTGAAGAAGCATTTGTAGTACAACCAAACCCGCAAGCGAGCGCAGCGAGCCTGCGGGGTCTGCCACGAAACCCGCGCAGGCTCGCTGCGCTCGCCTGCGGGCTTGTGTCTCCACTCATGTCCGACCTTGCATCCCTTGAACTACTCGCCAAAACCGAACTCGGCGCTTGCGCCGACGAACCGACGCTGCGCACCTGGAACACCAAATATTTCGGCGCCAATGGCGAAGTATTGGCGGCGCTCAAAGCCATCGGTACGATCGCGAAGGACCAGCGCAAGACCTACGGCCAAGAAGCGAATCGCATCAAGGAAGCACTAACGCAAACCTACGATGCGATGCTCTCCGCCGCCAAGGAACGCGCGCTGGATGCCAGCCTGACCGCCAATCCGCTTGACATCACGCTGCCAGGCCGACCGGTCCAGCGCGGGCGGTTGCATGTTGCCACGCGAATTATGCGCCAGATTTACGACATCTTCGCCGACATGGGCTTCCAGGTTTACCGCACGCGCGAAGTTGAGGACGATCTCACCAACTTCGAGCTGCTTAACATGCCGCCGCACCATCCCGCCCGCGACATGTGGGACACGTTCCACACGACGACGCCTGGCGTGATCCTGCGCACGCACACCTCGCCTGGCCAAATCCACGTGATGCGTGAGGTCTGCCCAGACCCGATCCGCGTCATCCTGCCAGGCATGTGCTATCGTTATGAAGCAATCACCACACGAAGCGAAATCCAGTTTCAGCAGGTCGAAGGCCTGGTCATCGGCGAACACGTGACGATGGCCGACCTGAAAGGCACAATCACCGCGTTCGCCCGTCGCTTGTTCGGCCAGGAGCGCCAGGTGCGGTTCCGCTCGAGTTACTTCCCGTTCACGGAGCCGTCGATCGAAATCGATATCGATTGGCCGAAGGAAGATCCGAACGCCGACCGCCTGACCAAAGGCACCGGTTGGCTAGAGATCATGGGCGCCGGCATGGTGCATCCCGTAGTCCTGCGTAACGGCGGCTACGACCCCGGCAAACACAGCGGCTTCGCCTTCGGCATGGGTCCGCAGCGCATCACGATGTTGAAGCATGCGATCGATGACATCCGCCAGTTTTGGGGGAATGATCTGCGGTTCCTGCGGCAGTTTTAACCAAGCCCCAGGATGAGCGAAGCGATTCCTGGGGGTGAATTATTCTCTACCATCACCCCCACCAATCGCTGCGCTCATGGTGGGGTTTGAGGAGATGTTTATGCCCACCGAAGGCAAACGCTGGCTGCATGTCGTCATCTCAACACTTAACAGTTGGCTGCCCGGAGACCCGCGTGGATTTCGTTCTGTCGATCACAAAGTTCATTCGTCCGGCGACTACAAAAATCCTCCGCTTGAGGGTGAACATGCAGGATTACACCGTTACAGCAAAAAGATCAGCGGCGACAAAGTGACGATTTCCCGTGAACTGCGCGAAACAATCGGAATCGAGATTCGAGACGAACTAGCGAAAAAATTGTGCACTTTACTCGTGATCTCGGTGTCCGCCACGCACTGCCATCTACAGGCCGAATTTCCTGACGATTTGAAAGCGATTCGCCGCATCATGGGAGAATGCAAACGTAAAGCCTCTGTTGGCGTGCGAGAAAAAATGCCAGGGCGTATTTGGGCGCACGATGGGAAGTATGAACTGATCGATACGCAAGAATATCAGACGAACGTATACAACTACATTTGGACCAAACAAGAAGACGCCTGGATTTGGTCATTCAAAGACGGCATAAAAACCACCTGGATCGACGAAGAATAATCCCCAAGCCCCATCATGAGCGCAGCGATTGGTGGGGGTGAATTTACTGAAACCATCACCCCCACCAATCGCTGCGCTCATGGTGGGGCTTGAATGCAAACCCATGAAAATCTCGCTATCCTGGCTTCGCGACTACATCGACATCACCGTGCCGCCGGCGCAGCTGATCGAACGGCTCACGCTTGCTGGCCTCGAGGTCGGCTCGACGCGCGTCTTTGGCTTGCCGATCCCCGACGGCGTGCGCGTCAAGCCGGACGATCGCGGGCCGGTGTGGGATCGCGATAAGGTCGTCATCGCCGAGGTGCTCAGCGTCGAGAAGCACCCGAATGCCGACAAGCTGAAACTGCCGACCGTCACCTGGGGAGCAGGCAAGGTCAAACAACTCGTCACCGGGGCGCCGAACGTCAACGTCGGCGATAAGGGCCAAAAGGTCGTCCTCGCCCTCACCGGCTCGGTGCTCTTCGACGGCCATTCCGACGTGCGCAAGCTCAGCGAACTCAAGCCGACCACCATCCGCGGCCTGCCGTCCGATGCCATGGTCTGCTCGCTGCTCGAACTCGGCGTATCAGAGAATAAGGAAGATCACGTAGGCATCCTCTTCCTCGAAAACGACGCCCCGGTCGGCATGCCGCTCGCCGACTTCATGGGCGATATCGTTCTCGAAGTCGATGTGCTGCCGAACATGGCTCGCTGCCTGGCCATGCTCGGCATCGCCCGCGAAGTCGCCGCCATTACCGGCGCGAGCATCAAAGTGCCGGCGACATCCTTGCCAGCCGGCGGCGAACCGGTCGCGGGCCTCGTCAACGTGCAGATCGAGAGCCTCTCGCTTTCCGCACGTTACACCGCCGCGATCATCAAGAACGTCACCATCGGCCCCGCGCCAGGCTGGATGCAACGCCGACTGTTGTACGCGGGCATGAGGCCGATCAACAACATCGTGGACATTACCAACTTCGTCATGCTCGAATGGGGCCAACCGCTGCATGCGTTCGACTATGACGTGCTCGTCAAGCGTGCCGACGGCAAGACGCCGACGATCATTGTACGACCCGCCCGCGACGGCGAGACGCTCGTCACGCTCGACAAGCAGGAGCGCAAACTGTCGCCTGAGCATCTCGTCATCGCCGATGCGAAGGGCCCGATCGCGCTGGCGGGCGTCATGGGCGGGTTGGAGACCGAGGTTTCGGCGACTACGAAAAACATCTTACTCGAATCGGCGAGCTTCGATTTCGTCAGCATTCGCCGCACGTTCCGCCATTTCGATTTGCCGAGCGAGGCGAGTGCACGCTTCAGCCGCGGCATCCATCCGGAGACCGTGAAGCCCGCCGCCGAGCGCGCCGCCGACCTGATGAGGCAATATGCGTCGGGCACGGTGTGCGCGGGCCTGGTCGATTGCTATCCGTCGTCAAGGCCGCCGCAAGTTGTCGAGTTCAGCACCGATGCGATGGATCGCCTGCTCGGCTTCAAGATCGCGCCGGATGAGGCAGTGCGCATCTTGCGTGCGCTGGAGTATAAAGTCGAAGCGAGCGGCACGAACACGCATCGCGTCACCGTCCCCACGCATCGGCTCGACATCCAGGAAGGGGCCGCCGATCTCGTGGAGGACATCGTCCGCATCTTCGGCTACGACCGCGTGCCAACGACGCTGCTGTCCGAGCCGTTGCCGAAACAGCAAGCGAATGCGCCGATCGTGTTCGAGGAAGGCGTGCGCGACATCCTCGCGAACTGTGGCTTGCAGGAGGTCATCTGCTATTCGTTGACGACGCCGGAGAAGGAAGCCGCGTTGCTCGGCCCGCGCGACTATGTGACGCTGAAGAACCCGATATCGAGCGAGCGCTCCGTCATGCGCCAGAGCGTGCTGGCAAGCGTGCTCGAAATCGCCGAGAGCAACCTGCGCCACACCGACGACGTACGGCTTTTCGAGGTCGGGTTCGCGTATGTACCGAGCAAAACCCATCTACCCGACGAACCGCGCCGGCTGGCGATCGTGATGACGGGCCGGCGCGATCAGGAGTCGTGGGCCGACGCCGGCGCGAAAGAAAAACAGCCGCTCGATTTCTTCGATCTCAAAGGCATCGTCGAAGCGATGACGCACGATTTGCATTTAGGTAACATATCGTATACGCAAGCGAAGGCAGCCCATTTGCATCCCGGCCAATCCGCGACGCTGGTTGTCGCCGATAAACCGGTCGGCGACTTCGGTGTGCTGCATCCGAAGGTCGCGCAGAAGTTCGGCCTGGGCGAGCGTACGATACTCGTCGCCGAGTTCGATGTCGAAACAATGCAAGCGTTGACGCCGCCAAGACACAGCTACACGCCCGTGCCGCGTTTCCCGGCTGCGCTGCGTGACATCGCCATCGTGGTGGATGAAGCGGTCAGCGCGGAACTCATCGAGTCCGAAATCCGCACCGCCGGCGCCGATCTGTTGGGTGGCCTAAAGCTATTCGACGTCTACCGCGGCAACCAGGTCCCCGCCGGCACGAAGAGCCTCGCCTATGCGCTGGCGTATCAAGCTGCCGACCGCACCCTCGCGGACAAAGAGATCGACAAGCTGCACAAGAAAATCGAGGACCGCGTGAAACAGGTGCTCAAGGCGACGATTCGGGGGAAGGAATGATATTGGATTTGATGCGATCTGAGAAACCTCTAGCTCAAGCGTTCGCGCCAGGCTTCGGGATCTCGTGCCGTGTGCATGATGCAGTAAACGGTCACGGTTTCTTCCGCGAAATCATAGAAAACTGCGTATGGAAATCGGCGAACGAGGGCACGCCGGAAAGTACCGTGTACTTGCCGACCGGTTTTTCGTGATCGGCAAACGGATCGAATGCACACGTCAACGCTCGTCAAAAACTTCTCGCCAAGGCCGACCCGTCGCGATTCGTACCAAGCGTAGGCTTCTTCGAGGTCAACCTCCGCTTCCGGAGCGATGACAAGTTTAGCGCCCATATTGGCTCCGAATGCGGCGTTTTACTTCGTCCCAATCGAGTCCGGTCGCCGGGTGTTTTTGCAGATTTGCACGCCGGCGTTCCAATTCAGCGATCTGCCAGTCATGAACTGGAATGTCTTCGGGAGTAGCCGCAATATCGTCCCAAAGGTCTTGAACGAGTTGCAACTTCTCCGCCGGGCTTAAATCAAACACAGTCATATTCGCACTCCAACGACGGGGGTTCATTGATTGCATTGTAACAAATTAATCGTCGCGAAATTTATCCATCTGACGACGAACTTGTTCTTTTCCTATCCGCCGCTGTTCTTCAATTGCCTGACGCATCAATTCCTCATCCTCGGGCGAACTATCCGCACAAAGGCGATTTATCTCTTCCGCCCATGCGTCGATATCAATATCGGTATCGATTTCTGTCGCGGGCGAAATCTCAAGCCGTTGCCCGTTCGGCCAGGATTCGGGAATTGGCCCGGTGGGCACGATGATACCGTTTTGTAGGATAGCGTTCACGATTTGTCTTTCGCTAATCGAAGATGGTGCATTGTTTCCGCTCACTCCCAAGCCCAACGGTTCGGAGTACCTCACCATTGGGCTTGTTCAAAACAGTTCCGTAAGCGCCCGTCCGTCTTCCATCAAATTGAACGGCCGGCTTTCACGATCAACAGCGTGCAGGTCGTCGAGGCCCATGGCGTGGAAGACGGTGCGGGCAATGTGCTCGGGGGCGACAGGGTTTTCAAACGGGTACTCGGCTCGGCGGTCACTGGCGCCGTAGACCTGCCCGCCGCGGATGCCGCCGCCTGCCAGCAGGATCGATTGACAGGCGGGCCAATGGTCGCGCCCGGCGCCGTTTGGACCGCCGGAGCGCGGGTCGCCGATTCTTGGCCTTCGGCCCATTTCGCTCGACACGATCACCAGCGTCTCGTCGAGCAGGCCGCGCTGATGTAGGTCGTCGAGCAGTGCAGCAAATGGCCTATCGAATTCGGGTAACAGGCGATCGCGCAGGCAGTTGAAGTTGTTGCCATGCGTGTCCCAACCGCCGCCGCTGCGACAGAGTTCGTTGAGTGCGTTGTCGCCTTTCCAGAACACGGTGACGAACGGCACGCCCGCCTCGACGAGCCGACGCGCCATCAGCATCGATGTGGCGTTGATGCCCGCCCCGTAGCGATCGCGCACCGCTATCGGCTCGCGGCGAAGGTCAAAAGCCGACTGCGTGCGAGCCGAGCCGAGCAGCGTGAACGCCCGGCGTTGGTGCGTGGTGTAGTCGCGGATCGCCAGCTCGGTATCGACGCCTCGCCGAGCATCGTCGAGCGCGTGCAACAAGCCGCGGCGGGCGATCATCTGGTCGGCGGTGATGTCGCCACGCAGGCTGAGCGCGGGCACGGCGAAGTCGAGAGGCCGTTCGCGCGTGCCTTCGACGAAGACCGGATCGTAAGCGATGCCGAGGCGGGCTGCGAATTGGCCGGGCCGAGTGTAGTCGGGAGCGCCTTCTTTGTGAGGCAGCGTGATCGTGTTCGGCAGATACGGATGGGCGGGCCGTTTCATCGCCACGACGGTCGCCATCGACGGCCAATCGGTCGGGTACGGTGTGCGGGCGTTGAGCAGCTGATGGAACGTGCGATCGGGAGCATGCCCGGTGAGGTTGTAGTAATAGCCCGCGTGATGATCGCCCGTGCCTCGGCCATGATCGCCGACCGACCGCACGATGGCGAGATGATGCGCTTGCCGAGCGAGATGAGGCAGATGCTCGCACAACCGAATGCCCGGCACGGAAGTCGCGACCGGCTGAAACGGCCCGCGATACTCAGCGACGGCATCGGGCTTCATGTCCCACGTGTCGATGTGGGAAGCGCCGCCCGACAGCCAAATCATGATCGCCGAGCGTGCCGTGCGCCGTCGAGATGGCTCATAGGCTTGTGAGTGCGCAAGATTGGCGCCGAAGAAGCCAAGTGCCCCGGCAGCGAGGAAAGTACGGCGGTCGAGCGGTGGGTGGGTGTGCATGGGGTGGGGTCCAAGGTTCAGGACAGGATCAATGTTTAAGGAATGGCGGCGAAAGAACTTCCTGACTTTAACCATGATGCAAGAAAACTCAAAGTACGAAGAGCGAAGAGCGAAGAGCGAATGGATCAACTTCTTCCTGTATTCTTCGTCCTTCGCTCTTCGCTCTTTGATTTCACAACCAGCGAACCGGGAGATGATCTACCAAATCGGGAACTTATTTCGGCTGCAATCCTTATCGTCAAGAGAAGAGCAGTTCGACCGGCCCAGCCGATATTTCTTGGAGCTTCGGGATATCGAGATCCTCAAATTCGCGCGCGTCGCGCAAGCGATCATAGAATGCGTGTCGAAAGCGGTCGCGATCTCTTTGCGATTCCGCCAAGGCAATGCGCAGCCGCTCGCATTCGATTTGCAAATCGCCGACTAGGTGCTCTAGCCGGTCGATTTCCATCGCAGCATTCATATTGGATTCATTTGTCAATAGGCTCGGCATCACATGCTCCTTTTCGAGCGATGGGCATCGTTTGGAGTGGATTATATCAGTGAAAGCGGACTCTTGGCAGGAAATTACGAGAAATCCCCAGGCGGACGATTGTGACGGTAGTAGTAAAATTGTCGGCGGAGCGTGGGCCATCTTGGTTGGCGAAACTTTCATGATTTTCCTGGTGTCCTTCTGCTATTGCATAAGTCGAAAATGACGAAAATTCGTCACTTTTCGACAATCTTCGGCGCCTTTCGTCACACTTTGGGGGAAATCGACAAAACAGGTACGCGAATAATGTCCCGTGCAATGCCGCTCGCCCACCAGGATGATTTTTGTGATTCGATTTATAGAACAAACTAACGAGATAGGAGGCTCCCCAACAGCGAGAATGCAATGTCGAATCAAAATCCGAACGATGCCGAATCCGCAAACCTGCCGACGCCGCAATCACAATCGCCCGATGGCATTGCGCCAGGTGCACCGACGCCGACGTCCATTGCAAAAAAGCCGTATGAAAAGTACGACGACCAAATCGATGCTGCGCTGCCATCGCTCGCCAAGACCGTCGGCGCAAACGGCGAGGGCATGCAGAGCCTGGCCCAATCCGCACGTGGAACGCAGTTGAACAGCGCGAGGTGGACTCTGATTCTAGTCGGCATCCTAACGATCGGCGCCAACGCCTACCTTCTCTATTCTAACCGCTCGAACGTTGAGCAACTGTTAAGGCAACAAGGGATCAACCGGATGCCCGCCGAAGTTGAAAGCGCACTGCAACTCGATACTACTGTCGGCGGCAGCTTTGTGCTGGTTGGCATCGTGTTCATTTTCCTCGGAATAGCCGTTAAATCCAAGCCCGTTCTCTGCACAAGCCTTGGGCTGGCGTTGTATGTCGGAGGCAACGTAATTGCTGCCTTCATCAATCCGCTGACCATTGCCCAGGGGATTATCTTCAAGATCGCGATCATTGCCGGCTTGTTTTCCGCGACCAAGGCGGCGATGGCTTACGAGAAGGAAATGCAAGAGTCGAAAGACAGCGCCGCTGAGGTGGACTGATGTAATTTGCATCAAGGCATCATTTTCTGGACAACCGCTGGACAGGAAAGTCATCGACATGGCATCCAGTGCGTCGAATCGCGGCGAATTCCAACCGTACCGTCCGCTTGACGAATCGTCAAGTATGCCGCCGACGCGTGAGTCGACTCCAGACGATATTCCAACGGTCGCCCCGGAGCGGTTAACGACTTTCATAGGCATTGACCTGGCGTTTCCGCGTGGTTGGCCATTCGGTACGATGGGCCTTATTGTGCTGGCCATCGGCGTGGCCGGCCTGAGCATCACCCTAAGCGATTCGGGTTTTTTTTTCATCGTGGGGCTGCCCTGTGCCTGCATATCGTTGGTGCTGTTACTTTCGCGTCCGCCTGCAAGCCTGGTGCGATTCTCCGATGCGGGCCTGACATTTCTTCCGACTGGGTATTTTCTGGCGTATTCCAGGATTTACGAGGTATTTGCGCCGCAACGAGCCGAAAGTAGAAATCGGTTTCGCATCCACCTCCTTTGTGACGGCGGCCACCTGACGCTTTCGGAAAAACTCGTCGATGATTCCGAGGAACTGTACCTCTTCCTACAATCACAACCGCTTGGCACAGCGTCGATCCCCGACGATATCGATCCGTTGTTTCATCCATTTCTCCGCCAGCAAATGGGGATTCATCGCCCGCACGAGATCGTAGTCTATCGCTGGCCCGCTTGGACGGAATCGGAAATGATTCGCACCACCTGGCGGCACAACGGTGCAACCCGCGCAGCCTTGGCGTTTCTCGTGACCGGAATCACCTGGTTGGCGATATTTGCCGTCCCCTGGCAATTTTCGCGTTTCTACCTGCTGCCTACTAGTCTCGCAACGTGCGGCGTTGCGTTACTGATATATCTCTTGGGACTGTTACACAAATCTCAAGCAAGAGGCGCGAAGAAATCGCAAAATGCCACGCTCATAGTTTCGCCGTCAGGCCTGGCACTATTGCAAGGAGAATTGAAAGGTGAAATGCGCTGGCGTGAGATCACAAAATTGAAGCTTCAAAAGGGACATCTGTCGATGTCTGCAAACCATACAACGAACGGCCTATCCGTTCAGGTTGCTGGCGCCACGATCCTCATTGGCGATTTCTATCACTGGCCGGCAGAGCATTTTGAATTGCTAATTCGGAAATACTCGGGCTTGTGAGAGCTCGTCTTGCCATTCGACGCACTTCGTTCGGATCGAATCCAACAATCTCGGCGATCTGCCGACGGCATGAATTCGTTTTCGCATTCGCAGGATGTCACTTGCGAAACATCCCGCGAACGCCAAACGCGAAAGCACTCGCGAATTCTTTGCGTGCTACTTCACCAGCACCTTAAGCATTTTCTCGGCGACGAAGCGGTTGCCTGCTCCGTTGAGATGGACACGATCGGAGGTGAGAATGCCGAACGCTTTGTTGTCTTTGTTCAAAGTCTTCAGATGATCTGCGAACTCTTTGCGGAGGTCGCAGAGCTGGGATTTCGTTTCGCCGGCGACTTTTCGGCTGATCGCGGAATACTCGTCAAGCTTGGCGTCGAGGCTGTTGCCCCCGCCGGTCTTTTCGCCGATGACGCTGGGCGTGCAAAGGACGACCCAGGCATTGGTCTTCTGAATTTTACCAATGATGTCGCGCAGGCCGGCTTCGAAGGCTTCGGGAGACGTGCCGTTGGCGGGATTCTTTTCGCCGTGCCAAACGTCGTTGATGCCGATATAGATGACGACGACGGTCGGCTTTTTGGCGAGCACGTCCTTTTCGAGGCGTTTCTGCAAGTTGGGAACTTTGTTGCCGCTGACGCCGGCACCGAAGATTTCGATGCCAAGGTCGGCGTGCTTCGCTTTGATCTCATTCTTGATGAGGGTGACGTAGCCATCCTTGCCGACGCCGCCTGCCGTGATTGAGTCGCCGAGGAAGACAATGCGGTCGCCTTTGCGGATTGACGGTATGTCGCCGGCCGAAGAAACGATGACGGACGTAAGCAGCACAACGGTGGAGAGCAAGAAACGCATTGGCATATCCTTTGTGAATGTAGTCGGTTTTGGAAGACTATTAGACTACAGACGACCACCCTCTCGACCAGCGGAACTTGCTTTTCGTATCGACGGGCGTTAGCATGAAATAACAATGTTTAGCCGCGACGCACCAGCGGAGCGCGGTATACAGATCGCGCTTCGCTGGCGCGTCGCGCGCTAAACAAAACCCTGGGAGGCTCCGCATTGAATCAAACGCGTGAAGACATGACGGTACATCTCGAACGCGCGGTGCTCGTCAGCGTCGCCCTGCCGCAACGCCCGTGGCTCGGCGACGACCCGCTCGACGAAATCCGCGGCCTGGCCGCAACCGCCGGCGCTCGCATCGTCGGCGAGTTGACCCAGAAACGTCACGGCATCGTTCCCGCCACGTATATCGGCAAAGGCAAGCTCGCCGAACTCACTGATCTCGCCAAAGCCGAGGATGCCGAGGTCGTCATTTTTGACAACGATCTCAGCCCCGCCCAGGTGCGCAACCTCGAACAGGCCACCGGCGCGAAAGTCCTCGACCGCAGCGAGTTGATCCTCGACATCTTCGCCACGCGGGCCCGGACGATCGAATCGAAACTGCAAGTCGAACTCGCGCAGCTCGAATATGCCTTGCCTCGCTTGAAACGCATGTGGACACATCTTTCACGCTACAAAGGCGGCATCGGTTTGCGTGGTCCTGGCGAAACACAGCTCGAAGAAGATCGTCGGCTCGTCGGCAACAAAATCCGCGATCTCAAAGAACGCCTCACCGCTGTCCAGGCACGCAAACAGCGCGAAGTCCGCAGCCGAAACGAAGAACATACGATCTCGCTCGTCGGTTATACGAACGCCGGCAAGAGCACGCTGATGAACCGCCTCACCGGTTCGTCGGTCTATGTCGAGGACAAACTCTTCTCGACGCTCGACACACGCACGCGCCAATGGCGGCTGTCCGACTGGGGCCGAGTGCTGCTCAGCGATACCGTCGGCTTCATCCGCGATTTGCCTCACCATCTCGTGGCATCGTTCAAGGCGACGCTTGAGGAAACGCGCCAGGCCCGGCTCCTGTTGCATGTCGTTGATGCGAGCAATCCGCATGCTGAGGAGCACATCATTGCCGTGAAGAAGGTGCTGGCGGAGATTGGCTGCGCCGACAAACCGACGTTGCTGGTGTTGAACAAAGTCGATCAGCTGAAGGACCCGTCGTACCTCCAGGTTTTGGAAGCGCATCATCCGCGTGCGGTTGCCGTCAGTGCGGTTGCAGGTACGGGGCTTGATTCGCTGCAGGATGCGGTCATCGAGATGATTAGCGCCGACTTCGCCCAGGTGAAAATCGACGTGGACGCCGGCAACGGCCGCGTGCTCGCCTACCTGGCCGCGCATGCCGAGATATTCAAGCAAGAGTTCCACGACAACCGCATCAAAATGGTCGGCGTCATGCCGCGGCATCTCGTTCGCCATATCCAGGAACCTGACGTGTTAATCGAAGAGGTCGGCGGCGCGAAAGAAGTGAAAGTCACTGCGCCATGAAACTGCGTGGATGTTCGCCAACCGCGCATGTTTTGAATTCGCCCGTTTTTCGGACTCCCAATGCACGCAATGCTGCCACAACCGCTTCAAATGCGATGAAAACGCAACCGCAGGCAGCTTACAGGACTCATTTCAGAACGTTGGGTATCGAATTCAGCGTGATAGGGGGCCCTTCTGCACGCCGATTACCAGAAAATTATCTCATGCGCCCTTCATCAACGAAGACTACCAACCGGGCTTGGCTTTTTTCGACGGTTTTGTTACCTTCTTAACCTCCACGCATGATGCGACCACCGACGATCATGGAGCGATCCCCATGCGGCGTGCTTTTATTACTGGCATTACCGGGCAGGACGGGTCCTATTTGGCCGAATTCCTGCTGGCGAAGGGCTACGAAGTCCACGGATTGACGCGCACCGAGTCACCTGCGCGGGCGGACCGCATACAGCATCTGCGCGACGATCCTCGGCTTGTGCTGCATTTCGGCGATCTGTGCGATGCCATGGCGCTGTATCGCATCATCCACAAGGTTCAACCGCACGAAGTCTACAATCTCGCGGCTCAGAGCCATGTCGGGCTTAGTTTCGATTCGCCAAACCACACCGCCAACGTGACCGGCATGGGCGCATTGCGCGTATTGGAAGCGATCACCCAATCCGGCTGCAAACCACGTTTCTATCAGGCCTCGAGCAGCGAGATGTTTGGCAAAGTCGTCGAAGCGCCACAGTCGGAGAGGACGCCGTTCTATCCGCGCAGCCCGTACGGCGTGGCCAAGGCGTTCGGGCATTGGATGACCGTCAACTACCGCGAAAGCCACAGCCTTCACGCAAGCAGCGGCATTCTGTTCAATCACGAATCACCGCGGCGGGGCGAGGCGTTCGTCACACGCAAAATCACCAAAGCGATCGCACGCATCAAAGCCGGCATGCAGCACAGCCTCGCGCTAGGCAATCTCGACGCTCGCCGCGATTGGGGCTTCGCGCCCGAATATGTCGAAGCGATGTGGCTGATGCTGCAACAAGACCACCCCGGCGACTACGTCATCGCCACCGGCGAAACGCACAGCGTCCGCGAATTCGTGGCGACGGCGTTCGACCATGTCGGCCTGGATTGGCGCGCGTTCGTTGTCATCGATCCGAAATTCATCCGGCCCACCGAAGTCGATCGGCTCGTCGGTGACGTCTCGAAAGCCAGGCGAGTTCTCGGCTGGGAGCCACGAACGCGGTTTGTCGATCTCGTCCGCCTCATGGTCGATGCCGACATGGACGCGCTGGAAGAGGAAGTCGCGCGGTCGCAGTGGGGCGAATCTTGCCGTACTGAAAAATCCGTAGAGAAACCACAATTGGTTTCCCAAGTATAGCCGGCCATTGATGGCGGGCTATATCTACCGTTCACGGGTGAGTTTGATACCTTTCCGAACCGCGACCGTAAGGGAGCGGCCGACAGGATGCCGTGCGGTTTATGTCGGCCGTTCCCTTACGGTCGCGGCTCGGAAATATTCTGATCGGCTAGGAAAAGCGATAATTTCTACTGTGCGAAGTGAAGGATCAATCGATGTCCGCGTTGTTAAAAACATCGGCGATGCAATTTGCTGTTTATCTGCTCGTCCGCATCATCGTTTGCGTGATGCAGGCGCTATCGTATGACTCGGCTCGCGCTGCCGCACGGTTTTTGGGTTGGTTCGTGCATGGGCTCGACAAGCGTCATCGCGAAGTGGCGAGGGATAATCTTCGCAAGGCCTTCCCCGATCAGTATTCCGAAGCGCAACTCGATCAGATGGTGCGTGATATCTATGTGCATCTCTGCATGATTATCGTCGATATCGCCCAGATGCGGCGTCGATTACACCTGCACAATTACAAGAAATATTCGGCGTTTCAGCTTACACCTGATGTCTCCGAGGTGTTTCTATCAGGCCGGCCGATCTTGTTCGCGTCGGGGCATTTCGGCAACTGGGAGATGGCGGGATACACGCTCGGCATGTTCGGCATCCGCCTGAACGCCGTCGCCAGGCCGCTCGATAATCCGTATCTCGACGAATATCTCCGCGACTTTCGTGAACGCACCGGGCAGAGGCTCATCGCCAAGCGCGGCGATTTCGACCGCATCGACAGCGTGCTTGCCGAGGGCGGCGTGCTCGCGGCGCTTGCCGACCAGGATGCGGGACACCGTGGCATGTTCGTCAATTTCTTTGGGCGCTTGGCGTCCACACACAAATCCGTCGCGCTTTTGGCGCTGGAGCACAATGTGCCAATCATCGTTGGCGGCATGCCGTTCGTCGATGGCAAATTCCAATTGCTATGCGTGGACGTGATATATCCGGAAGACTATCGCGAATCGCGCGATCCGATCAAAGAGATCACGCAGCGATTCACGACAGGTCTCGAGAAAATGGTTCGGCAATGCCCGGAGCAATACTTCTGGGTCCACCGCCGCTGGAAAAGCCAACCGCAGCCGCGCGTGCGAAAGAAGGCGGCGTGAGGTGCATTTTCCGCTCGCGGCTTAGCGCTCGCGTGAGATGCACCGAGCGCTAAGCCGCAAGCGGAAAACACGAAATCAATCATTCTCGCCCCACGCAATACAGCATCTCCTGCCGTTGCTTGTTTAGCGTCACGGCGGCGCGGATGTAGATACGGCCGCCGCAGATCGTCGGCGTTGCCAGGGTTTCCATGGCGAGTTGGTTCTCGGCGACCAGCTCAAATTTTTCGAGATGTGCTTTGAAGATGAACGTCTTGCCGGCTTCGTTGGTGGCATAGAAGTGATCGCCAACGAGGACGGCCGAGGCGCTGAACACTCCACCGAGCCGCTCCTTCCACACTTCCTTGCCGGTGTCGAACTTCCAGCACAACGCCATACCGTTATCGCTCACGGCGAAGAGATGGCCGCGATGGTAGATCATCGACGGGACGTATACCTGCGTCTTGATCTCCCAGGCGGTTTTCATCGAACCGTCGGCGTGGATGGCGGCAACGTGCTGCTTCGGAAAGCCGCCGCTGGTGATGATGAGCTTGCCGTCGGTCACCGTGGACGAAACGCATTCTTCGGTCGAGCCTTTGGTTTCCCAATACTTCTTGCCGGTCAGCGGATCGAGGCTGACGACCAGATTGCAGCCGATGAAGAATAGCTGATCGCGACCGTCAATCTTGTGAATGATCGGTGAGGCATAGTTCGGCAGCTTGGGCCGTTCGACTTGCCAAACGATGGTTCCCGTGGCGCGATCGAGGCCGGCGATCAGGCCTTTGGCCTTGCTGTCGGCGACGACGAGGAGCAGCGATTGATAGACGGTCGGCGAGGACGCGAAGCCCTGGTGCAGCGCGTAGTCGGTGACTTTGGTTTGCCATAGTATCTTGCCATCGCGGGACAGGGCGGTGGCGTGAATGGCTTTGTCGTTGAGAAAGTTGGCGAAGACGCGTTCGCCGTCGCACGCCAGGGTGGCGGAAGCGAGCGTGCTTTTGGCGTTGCCGCCCTTTACGAAGTTGCCCTTATGAACGATGGTTTCCCAAAGTTGCTGGCCGGTCTTGCGATCGAAACAGAGCACCGATTGCGTTTCGTCCTTGGCCGTGGCTGTGCCGAGAAAGACCTGATCGCCGACGACGATCGGCGAGCCATGCCCGCGACCGGGGACGGGGGTCTGCCAAAGCACATTTTCCTTTTCGCTCCACTTGATCGGCGGATTTTGCTTGGCGTCGGCGATACCATCGCGGTTCGGCCCGCGCCACCAGGGCCAATCGCCCGGTGCAACGGCGATCGGCTTCGCTGACCCAGCCTTTTTCGGTTCGCCGGCATCGACGGTCGGCAGAGGAATGAGCGTGCCCAGTACGGCCACAATGAAAAATCGAACCATGATGCGACATTCTCCAGGGTGGGATCGATAACGTGACAGATTCGTGGAGAGATTAGATTATGAACGAGACGAGCGAAAGTCTTGGCTTTCCATAGCCATCCGGTACGTGTCAGTTCATTGGTTGCCTTCTTGTCATGCAGTGCATCCCATCAGCCTGGCGCTAGGCTTGGTGCTCGATGGTCAAACTCATTTCGTGAATAAGTATTGAATAGTGCATCTGGCGTTCGTACACCGGCACCAATCGCTGCGCTGATGGTAGGGCTTGGGAGCGTCCTCATTCACATCGCCCGCAGGATGGCACGCATCGCTTCGCGCAGGGCGTGGGCTTCAGGAAAGCGTTTGCTCGGTTCATGGTCGAGGCAGCGTTGGACCAGGGCCTTCAGGTTGGGACGGCATGTGAGTAGTGCGAAATCGAAGTTGGCGGGCCTGGGACGGGCGGCGCCGAATGTGGCGGGTACGAAGTCGAGCGGGCTTTTGCCGGTCAGCAGTTGGTACAGATTCGCGCCGATTGTGTAGACATCCGCCGCCGGCGTGAGGAGGCTGTAGGATTGCTCGCATTCGGGCGGGCAGTAGCCGGCGGTGGCGGCGCCGGGCAGCAGCTTTTGGCCGGTGTCGAGGTTGAGCAGTTGACAGCCGCCGAGATCGATCACCGTCACGCGGTCAAGCGACGAAATGAGCAGGTTCGCGGGTTTCAGATCTTGATAGATTAGTTGCCAGGTCATGCCGGCTTTCATCGGCTTCGGTTGATGTAACACGTGCAACACATCGGCGACCTGGCACATAATCCGCAAGCTGCGCACCTCCGAAAGCCGTTGGCCCGGCGCCTGCGCCAAGACCTGTGCCAGCGATTCGCCCGCTACCGCTTCCATCACCAGGTACGGCTCCGCATCCAGCATCTCGCGGTCGGCATAAGTCCACTCCTTGCGGTCCTCAGTGACGTACGGCCCTTCGAGCTGCGGGTTCGCATCGTAAACGAAATTGTTCGGATGTGGTACGGCATTGCAGCCCGCGTTGCGCAGTAGCACCAGAATGCGGCGTTCCATCTCCAGCGTTTTGCGTGGCAAACGTAGCTGATTCGTGAAGCCTTCCTGATCGCGCACGCGGGCATACGGGATCACATCGTAGAACAGATTCGTCTTGATGAGCACACGCGACTGCGTGCGGAGGTCCAGCCCGTCGAGAAGCAAACCCATGCCACCCGAAGCAAAGAAGTTGACGATAAGGTAACGCTCGGCAAGCGGCTGAGCGACCGTGAAGACCTTGCCCCGATTGTCGCCAAGCGGAACCTCGGCACGCAGAAATGGGCGATCGCCCCAGGAGAAGCTTGTACCGGCAAGCGGAGATGAAGCTGGCGCGAGCATTCGGTTTTCCTTCAGTAGTTCCGAGTTTGCAGTTTCCGGTTTCACGTTCGGAATGCAGTGTGATTCCCTCTGCCGACAAATCAAGCCAAGCGGTGAATGAAATGGTTCCGTCAGAATTGGAAAATCTCGACGTTCGAGTTATACCTTGAACGGCTAGATTTGTCCGATCCACTGAATGGTGGCACAGACATTCTTGTCTGTGTTTGCGGTTTACACAGACAGGAATGTCTGTCCCACCAATGCGACAAATCCAACCGTGTGAAGGATACAACCCACGTCCCGTTCGCGAGCTGTCACTTTCCGCCCGCCCAATCCTTCGACAGGTGCAGCGACCAGATCTCGCTCGATAGCGGGGTGGCGTGCCCGCCAGCGATCCAGAGTTTATCCTGGAAGACGAACGCGGAATGTTCGTGGCGGGCTTTCCAGCAGACGTCGGATTTGAGCTGCTTCCAGGTCTTGCCGTCGGCGGAATGCCAGGTGTCGCCCCAGTTTTTGCTCGGGTTGTTCGACCAGCCGCCGAGCACCCACATTTGATCGCGATACACCTCGGCAGAAAACCACAGGCGGGGCGACCATGGCGCGTCGGCGACTTTCTCCCACTTCACGCCGTCGCTGGAGCACCAGACATCGTTGAACGCTTTGTACTTCGGCACATAATTCCCGCCGCCGAAGACCCACATCTTGCCGGCGTGCACGACGGCGCCGAGGTAACCACGGGGCGACCAGCCGGCACTGGCGGTTTCGAGCTTCCAGTCTTTGCCGTCGGCGGAGGACCAGACGTCGTTCTTCAAACTTTTGTCATCGCCGAAGTAGTAATTCTCGATGCCGCCCAGAATCCAGATGCGATTCTTGAACACCACCGCGCCGGCAGCGAGACGTGGCGACCAGCCGGCGCTTTTCGTCGCCTGCTCCCACTTCACGCCGTCGGTGGACCACCAGACCTGGTTGCTCGCGGAATGACCAGGCAGCCGACCGTTGTACCAGCCGCCCATGATCCACATCTTATCGTCGTGTACGACCGACATCGGCAAGTCGCTGTGGATCCATGGTGCTTGCTTTTCGACGAGCTTCCACGCCTTGCCGTCGGCGGAGTTCCACACATCCCGTGGCGGCGCTTCAAATGACTGAAACCAGCCGCCGAATATCCAGAGTTGATTGCGATAGACGAGTTCACCCTGCGAATCGCGGGGCTTCCAGCCGGCCTTGTCGGTTACTTTGACCCAGTCGTAAGTTTTCTCCTGCGCGGATGCTGTCGTAGTCAACAGACCGGCAGCGGTCACGGCAAGCACGTAGCGTAACATAGCAACAATCTCCGGGGGAGTAGGGGGATCGGGTGTCTTGTACTTATACTTCGAGCGGATGTTTTTTTCCGGTCAGAGCCTAGCGGCCCTTCGCTGGCGCTCAGACTCTGAAAATACGACAATCTCAACCTTCCGGAGTATAGCCCTGGCAGACAGGAATGTCTGCCCCACGGAATGTCTGCCTTTGCAACCTTGGCAGACAGGAATGTCTGCCCCACGTTTAATCGGGGTGCACGACAGCACTTGTAACGAAAACAAATGCACAATCACGAAAGGCACGAAAGAACGAAAGCTCGAAAAAATACAGTTCATTGTTTGGTGGGTTGAAACGAGTCGAACGAGGGGCGAGACCTCGATGTAGTTGGCGTAGACGCCGGTGGCCTCGTGGCACAGACCTTCCTGTCTGTGCCACCGATAAGACAATTCAAACCGCGTGAAGTATAACGCTGGCCTGAACGGTCGGCCTCTTGATTCCTGTAATTGTATACTCCGCGCTGGCAATAAGGAGACCTCTGGGAATGGCGGCACAGACATTCTTGTCTGTGCAAACGCCTGCACCAACGGGAATGCCTGTTCCACCGACATCTCATTTTGGCTGCGCGGAGCATATATTAGAGCGAATTCTCTTGAGGATTCCATTACAAACTACCCAGGCTGCCAATGGGAAATTCGCGAAGTCACTCAAGTCAGGTAAAATGGATGACGATAGAAAAATAGTTGGATGATGGCAATTATTGCGATCTGGAGGACTTTTTCTGCGAACGGAACGATCGACTTTCGTGAACGGCAAGCCTGGCGAAGTCTGCAAGCTGATGAAAATAACAGGGTTACGGTATCAGCATGAAATAGACTCGCATTGACACTATTTCCAAGGTGGTTATAATCCACATCAGGGGCAATTTTGGCAAACTTTAGCGAGATGCACGAAAACGCGGAATTTCGGGGTTGATTGGTTTGAGGTGTTTTCGGTATTCTTGTGTGGGTAGGCCGGACGTGCCTTACGAAATGGAAAGAGGCAGTCACGGAAGATTTCGGTCCGCCGCCTTCTTGTGGAAGAGAGGAACTGCGGGCCTGTCTCATGTCGCCGGCATAAGCCGGTAGGGATGGATGCGATGAAGACCGTTTTCACGACAGGCGAAGCCGCCAAAATTTGCAAAGTCAGCCAACAAACCATTATCCGTTGCTTCGACAACGGGCAACTCAAGGGCTTCCGAGTCCCTGGGTCGCGCTTTCGCCGGATTCCCCGCGAAATGCTGTACAAGTTCATGAAGGACAACGGCATCCCGACCGATGCACTCGAATCGGGTCGCCGCAAAGTCCTTCTCGTTGACGACGATGTCGAACTCGTCGAAGTCATGACGAAGTTCCTCGAAGAGGATGGCCGCTTCGATGTGAAGATCGCCACCACCGGTTTCGATGCCGGCATGTTGGTGAAAGAGTATCGCCCCGACATGCTCGTCCTCGACGTCATGTTGCCGGACATCAACGGCAAAGAAGTATGCCAGCGCGTACGTGCGGACCACACAATGGAAGACGTGCGCATCCTGTGCATTTCCGGCATGATCGAAGACGACAAGATTCAGGATCTGCGCTTGGCCGGCGCGGACGACTTCATGCACAAACCGTTCGACGCCGATCAGCTGATCGAACGCATTTGCAGGATGCTCGAAATGGAAGTGCCCGAAGCTGTCACCGCGTAAGCATCAGTGGTTAGTGGCTAGTGGTTAGTGGTTAGTTGGAATCCAGTATTTCACTAGCCACTAGCCACTAACCACTAATCACTCCCCTGACATGGATGTCTCATGAAAACCTTGGGCGAAGCGGCAATGGAACTGCCCTGGCTGGCCCCAAACGTCGTCTCAATCACGACCTTGGCCCGCTTGCCATTTCGTTCCGCTTGGTTTGCCCTCAAATCCGATCCCGGTATGCTCGCTCTATTTGCTCGCACACTCGGCGATAATCCCAACTCAGCTGAAATTGACGTGCCACTCCTCGACGCGATCCTTCGGCACGAAACCGATTTTGCCCGGGGCTTCGTCGATTGGTCCACGGTGGACGCTGCGCGAGTTTACCGCTCCTGTTACTGCCAGGCGACTCTCGCCGAACAGCTGGCTGCGAAAGTCTGCGTGGACCCCCAACTCGCCTGGACCGGCGCGTTCCTCGCCTCGCTCGGTTGGCTGAGCATGACGGCGACATCGCCAGGCCTGGTCGCTGATTGGCTGAACACACTCGAACAAAACAGCGACACATCAGGTTGGCAGCGCGAACTTTGGGGCGCCGACCACGATACCATCGCACGTCGGTTCGCACGATCCTGGCGTTTCCCCAGATGGTTGTCCACGCTCGTCGGCAACCTCGCACTGCATGTTGACGTTGCAGAAAGACTGGGTGCGGACAAGCGCCTGTTCGCCATCGTGCAACTGGCGATTGCGTCGTTGCAAGAACAAGGCGAAGGATTGCAGCTGAAGATCGGGACACCCTCCGCGGAGTTGTGTGCGTTACTGCAATTGTCGCCCGAGGAAACACGCTCACTCGCCACGGACACTCTCAACGCCAAACTGCCGCCGACAAGTTGGCGATGCCTAGCGGAAACGCCGTTGGCAGCGGACTTCGTTCGCCTCGCGCTGGAACAACGTCGGCGTGATGATTCGCAATGGATTGAACGCCTTCAGCAAGATGTCGATCGTTTGCAAGGGGTACTCGCGCAACTCTATGGCGATGAGCAAAGTCGTTTGCAAGAGATGAAAGTCGCCTCCCTCGCTGAGTTCGCTGCCGGCGCGGGGCATGAAATCAACAATCCACTTGCGGTCATCTCCGGGCAGGCCCAGTACGTGCTCAAGCAAATGGACTGGTTCGATGTCCCTGCCGAGGAAATCGAGAACGTCGGCGAATATCTGACAAGCCTGGGACAAAAGATCGTCCCATCGTTGCAAAAGATCATCGGCCAAACACAGCGCGTCCACAGCATCTTGACCGACCTGATGATGTTCGCACGCCCCGCCATAGCGCGGCCACGCGTAATGCCGTTGCGCGATCTCGCTCGAGAAGCGATCGAGCCGCTGTTGCCCTTGGCGCAACAGCGCAATGTCCACTGGTCGGGGCCGGATCGGTTGCTCGACGAGATGCTGTCAACCGACGCGAGCCAGGCACGCATCGCGCTGTCGGCGATCCTCCGAAACGCCATCGAAGCCGCGCCGGCGGATGGCTGGGTGAGTTTACGCGTCAATCTCAAGAGTAACGACGCACTTGAACTGATCGTCGAGGACAACGGTCCTGGTCTCAACTCGGCGGCACGCGAACATCTGTTCGATCCGTTTTTCTGCGGTCGATCGGCCGGGCGCGGGCGCGGCATGGGTTTGCCCATCGCCTGGCGCCTAGCGCGACAACAAGGCGGCGAGGTACGGTTCGACGGCGCACACGCCGGCGTCACTCGCTTCGTGTTGACGCTGCCACGCGCTGTGGCGGAATTTGCCGCTCATTCCAACGGCTACCACACCGATGCCCTCCTGCCAACCGGAATCTCCCAGCTCGCCGACGCACTCAAGTGACGCGGAGCGAATCATGACGCAACCTCAGCTTTCCCTGTCCGAGCGTTTGGAACGCGGCGAGATCGTAACGTTCGATCCGTGCCCCTTCACGCTTCCCACAGGCGACGACCTGGCATTTCTCCTTCAGCAACGATTGCACAGCACTGCCCATAAAAACATCAGCTGCAATCCCAGCGATGGTCATTGCACCGGATTTGTTCAGCATTCTGGCGATCATGCCCTCCGGCTCCGAGGCCTGATGCGCGATTTCTCGGCGCAAGCCACGCACTGGCTAGGCAAGCAACTTCCGACCTATGCATCCGCCTGGCAGCTCGACCGCGTCACACTGCGGACCGAAGAAGAAGCGACACGAAAGCTCCGCCTCAACGCGCGCAACGATTTGTTACATTTCGACGCCTTCCCCTCGCGCCCGACGCAAGGCAGCCGAATCTTGCGCTTCTACGTGAATCTCAATCCCACGGACGATCGCGTCTGGATCATGGCCGAAACCTTCCAGGCCGTGCTCGAAAAATATGGCGCCACCGTCGGTCTGCCGAGCGGCGATCGCTCGACCTGGATGCGACGGATCGGCCAGGGCTTGGTCGGCCTCTTCCAACCGACCACGCGCGAACGAACCGCGTACGATGATTTCATGTTACGGCTGCATCACTTCATGAAAAACAGTACCGAATACCAAGAACTCGCATCGAAGCGACTGCAGCAATTCCGCCCAGGATCGGCGTGGTTGCTGTTCGCTGACGGTGTCAGCCATGCGGAGCTTCGCGGCCAGTTCGCGTTGGAGCATTCCTATTTCGTCGCAACGTCCACGCTTGAATTGCCCGACGAAGCGCCGTCATCTCTCGTCATGCGCCAGCCAGCTCACATGGACCAATCGTGTGCGGCGTGAGCCGTCAGAGCCTCGCACGCAGTAAGCGGTTATGCCTTTGACGGGTGAGATTGACGCATTTCCGAGCCGCGACCGTCAGGGAGCGGCCGACTGGATGCCGACTGCATATTGTCGGCCGCTCCCTGACGGTCGCGGCTCGGAAATACTTGGCTCCGTCCGGAAAAAGCGACATTTTCTACCGTGCGAAGTTATAACTGTCCATCAAGAATGTCAGAGCCGCATACGTAGTAAGCGGTTGGTTCGTTCAACCGCTTACTACGTATGCGGTTCTGACCTGCGATGCTCAGATTATGCCAAATCTAGATTTGTCAAATATAAAAGCTCTTTGCTAAACACTACGCAAACATACATTCAACGGGATCAAGTAACATGACCGACGTCAAAGCAATGAACATCACTTGGCATGAAGGCCACGCCACGCGCGAGGAACGGCAGAATCTGCTCAAGCAAAAGGGCTGCACCCTATGGTTCACGGGCCTAAGCGGCTCGGGAAAAAGCACTATCGCCTTCACGCTCGAACACGCTCTCGTGCAGCGCGGGCGCCTGGCGTATGTCCTCGACGGCGACAACATCCGCCACGGGCTGAACAAGAATCTCGGCTTTACCGCCGCCGATCGCGAAGAAAATATCCGCCGCATCGGCGAGGTGGCGAAACTGTTCGCCGACACGAGCGTGATTACGTTGACGAGTTTCATCAGCCCGTATCGCAAGGACCGCGACAACGTGCGAGCCCTTCACGTTGCGGGCGGGATTCCGTTCATCGAGGTCCACTGCGCGACGCCAATCGAGACCTGCGAATCGCGCGATCCGAAGGGTCTGTACAAGAAGGCACGCGCGGCACTCTCATCGGGCAAAGGCATGGGCTTCACCGGCATCGACGATCCCTACGAAGCGCCAACCGCGCCCGAAGTGACGCTCGACGCCACGGGCACGTCGCCGCAGGATGCGACGGTGATCCTGTTGCAATATTTGGAGAAGCAAGGGATTCTGTGATTTGAACCCGTTTAGCGTTTAGCGTTCGCAAGCCACCACGCGATCGCTAAACGGCAAGTGGACTATTCCCTCGCCAGCCCTCGCAATCGCTCAAGAGTATTCGCCGCCGTACCGGAGTCGATTGCCTCCGCCGCCAGCTTCACGCCATCGCGAAGCGTAGTCACGCGATCGGCGACTAACAGCGCCGCCGCCGCGTTGGCGAGAACGATCCGGCGGGCGGGTCCTGCTTCACCTTTCAAGACATCCTGAATGATTCGAGCACTCGCCTCGGCGTCCTCCGCGGACAGTTCGGCGATGGTGCACGCCTCCAGACCGAAATCATTTGGGGACCATTCGTGCGTGACCACCCTACCTGATTTCACCTCGCGAACCAGCGTCGGGCTGTTGAGGCTGACCTCATCAAGTCCATCCTGAGCGCAGATCAGAAACGCGCGGGACGTGCCAAGCTCGGCCAGCGCGCCGGCCATGCGATCCAACAAGTCGCGGCGACCAACACCAATCAGCTGCCGTGGCGCCCCCGCCGGATTGGCGAGCGGTCCAAGGCAGTTGAAAATCGTCGGCACGCCAAGCGCTCGCCGAACGTTTGAAATATGCTTGAGCGCGGGATGGAAGTTCGGCGCGAAACAAAAGGCAAAGTTGGTCTCGCGCAGACAACGCCTGGCAAAGCCAGCATCGCCATCGATACGAACGCCCAATGCTGTCAACACATCCGCACTGCCCGTCTTGCTCGACACCGAGCGATTACCATGCTTGACGACTGGCACTCCGACGCTGGCAACGACGAGGGCGGTCGCCGTACTGATATTGAACGTGCCGCTGCCATCGCCGCCTGTGCCACAGGTATCGAGCACATTTGCCCGTTCGGGATTCCAGGCGATCATATGTTCACGCAAGGCGCGGGCGGCGCAAGCGATTTCGTGTGCCGACTCGCCCTTCATCTTGAGCGCGATCAAGAAGCCCGCCGCCACCGCATCCGGACATCGGCCGGCCATCATCTCGAAGAATATCCATCGCAGCTGAAGTTCGGACAGCTCCTGATTCGCGCAAAGGGCGTTCAGAACCTGCGGAAACGTGACGATCTCGGTCATCCTGGTGCTCCCTTGCTTTCGCCGCTTGCGGCTTAGCGCTCGCATCGAACCTCTTGCGCGCTGTGCTACAAGCGGGAAACAACACGGCCCGTTATTCGCTGGCACTTGCACATGGACACCCGTACTGGCCCATGGCCCCATGTTACGAGTTTTTCGGGACGGCGGTTATCGGTGTATCGGTGTTTTTCCGTAAAAATCGCCATAATTGCTATTCCACTGTACACGATTGTATAATATACTTCGGTACAGAATGTATAATTGTCGATTACTGACCTTCCAACAGAAAAGGGACAATTCCCATGGCAGACTTCAGCCAATTAACTGAGCGACAAAAGGATATCTACCACTTCATCCGCATTAAAATCGAAACTCGCGGCTACGGCCCGACCGTGCGCGAGATCGGCGATGGCTTTCAGATCAAGTCGCCCAATGGTGTAATGTGCCATCTCAAGGCGCTGGAGAAAAAGGGCTTCATCTCTCGCGAAGGCCGGTCGGCCCGCGCGATCAAGTTGGTCGATCATCGTCCGCCCGCGCAGGGACTGCCGTACTTCGGCAAGGTCGCTGCCGGTGCACCAATTCCCGTTTCCGAACAAGGGGAACGGCTGGAAATCGACCAAATTTTTAGCGGCCCGAATCGCTTCGTTCTGCAGGTTCGTGGCAATTCGATGATCGACAGCCACATCCAGGACGGCGATTTCGTCGTCATTCAAAAGCAAGAGGTCGCAGCCAACGGCGAACGCGTCGTGGCAATGATCGACAACGAAGTCACGCTAAAGCGCTTCTACAAGGAAAAAGACCACGTTCGGCTTGAGCCCGAAAACGCGGCGATGTCTGCGATTATCGTTCATCCTAACCAAGATCCGCAGGTGCTCGGCGTCCTCGTCGGTGTAATTCGGCGATGTTAGCCCATGTTGAATCGACGCTTCGCCTCGCCTTGGATGAATCCACGCGGGAATTTCGCTTAGTCGCCACATCGCGGTTTCTTCGCCGCTCCGCGCGTTGGCGGGCAGCAGTTCCCCACATCCCCCAGCTCAGCCGGCGGCCTTGGGGCCGGCAGGACGGGATCGCCGCTGCTTACATCAATGCGGCCCAGGATCACATCAAGACCAACT
>CAMAUE010000077.1 GCA_945861245.1 Singulisphaera sp. GP187 | reverse complement strand
GGCATCAGGCGTCTTATTGCATCGTCCCCGTTCCGATTTCCCGCCAGCATGGACGGCATCGGTGGCATACGTCGTAAGGTCGCCTTCAAATTGACGCCTCCCTCAGAAGTCACCAGGGGTTCTCGATCCCAAACTCCTGTTTGGGAACGTGCGTTAAGGAAACTCTGTTTCGTCTCACAGAATCCATGAAAGTCCCAAGTTCGTGAAACGGAGTTTCCGATGCCCTGGTTCCCAAACAGGAGTTTGGGAACCAGGGCATCGATTCTAATCACTTGTTCACTACATCTCTCACCATTTCCGCTCAATCGATTTGCTCAAGCGCCTCCTGCAAGCTACGGTTCTGCGAAGGTACGACGCTATCGACCTGCGTTCGCGCGCATGGTGGATGGTCGTCGCTGTTCAAGGTTCCACTATGGCGTTGCACATTGAACCTAATGCTGAGCCGATTCCTGGCTACCGCCTGATTGACAGGCTGGGGAGCGGCGGGTTCGGCGAGGTTTGGCGGGCGGAAGCGCCGGGCGGCTTGTTCAAGGCGATCAAGTTCGTTCAGCGCGAGGCCGACAACTCCGATTCCGCGCTCATCGAGTCGCCCAACGATCCATCGCGTGCCGATCAGGAATGGAAATCGCTGGTGCGTGTGCGCTCGGTTCGGCATCCGTTCATTTTGCTGCTCGATCGCTTCGAGTACATCGATAACTATCTCGTCATCGTCATGGAGTTGGCGGACCGCACGCTCGGCGACCGCTTCAAGGAATGCCGTACGCAGGGCCTGCCGGGGATTCCGCGTGAGGAATTGCTTGGCTACCTCATCGAAGCAGCGGAAGTGCTCGATTTGATGAACTCGCAGTATCAGCTGCAACATCTCGACATCAAGCCGCAAAATTTGTTCTTGGTGCATAATCACATCAAGGTTGCCGACTTCGGTCTGGTCAAAGATACAACAGCTGGCGGCAAGTTTATGACGATCACCGGAGGCGTCACGCCGGTCTATGCCGCGCCCGAGACATTCGACGGCAAATTCAGCCGACGATGCGATCAGTACAGCCTCGCCATCGTCTACCAGTTCGGGGCTTTTCCATCAGTCGTCGTCTTTGCCTCATTCTACCGGAGTGCGGCTGCATCGGTAGAATGCCGAGGAAGGGATGGACTTGCGATTTTTCAATCGAGCAAGCGATGAAAGACGAAGCCCAAAAAGTAAATGGGCTGATGTTAGGAAGGACGGTTGCCTTGCAACCTTGCAATGTTGAATACGCTGACGAGCCGACGAGCAGTTCGGCCCGATTGCTCGCGAAGCGTATGAGCAGCGATGCGCGATTGATTCGGCATCGCTCCATTCGCGTGAAGATTTGTTCGATTGGCAAGTGATCGTCGAAGCGTCGAAGTGAAAGGAAGTTTAGCCGTTCGCTTTCGGCGAGCGCGAAAAGTACGCGCTCGCCGAAAGCGAACGGCTAAACGAAATGCGAGCACAGCCTACTTCACCGTCAGCAGTTTTTCTTCGGGGAAGGTCGTCACTTCCAAGCCTTTGAAGAGCAGTTCCTGCGCTTTGCCGTTTGAATGCAATTGCAGTGCGATCGGCCCGGCTTCGATGTACTTCGGATCGGGTTCGCGCCAGTCGAGCGCGAGTTTGCCGTTGACGACAAGGCGGATGCGATTGCCCTGGGCCAAAACTTCCATGTCGTTCCAGCCGTGCTGTTTGCCGGCTTTGATGGCGACGTTGCGAATGTCGGCAGCCGGATTTATGGCGCCGCCACGGCGGTAGAGGTCGAACAAGCCCCAGCCGCTGGGGAACATCACGAGATGGCCCTGATAGGTATACTCGCCGTGTTCCTTCTTGGCGTCGAGGTCCTTATCGGGAGCGGTGATGCGTTTGCCCCACAGCGCGACGCCCGAGTGCATCTCGTTAATTTCGCCGAGCTTTGCGCTGAAGATCAAGCGAAAATCGGTGAACTTTTGCTTGGTAAAGAGGTACGTGGAGACCTTCAGCGGCTTGTCGTTCTTGGCGACGATCACGCCGTCCTGTACGGTGAACAGGTCCGTGTAGCCTTCCCAGCCGTCGAGATCCTTGCCGTTGAACAACTTGATCGTTTCGGACTTGCCTTCGCGCGGCGGCACTTCCGGGGTCTTCTTCGGCTCGACTTTTTTCTTGTCGATTTTCTTGTCGGTCTTCTTGTCCTTGTCTTGCGCGGTCACGATATGCGAGAAAAACCCCGCCACGAGAAACGCAACACCGATGCCGAATACGGCCAAACTCAACAAACGCTTCATAAATGCTCCCTTTCAAAATGGAAAAAGTGAACTCCCAGAGGTAGAAACACGCCCAAGGGTAAGGTACTCCGAACCCTTGGGATCCCAGAGGCGCGGAGTAAGTCGCCTCTGGGCTTTCGTCAAAAAAATTCGGCGGTCGTCGTAGCGGCAATCTCAACTCTGCGCGGGTTTGAACATCATCACCGCGAGCGGCGGCAGCGTGATGCTGAGCAAGTGCGACCGCCCATGCCACGGGATGTCGGCAGCGTTGACGGCGCCAGCGTTACCTTGGCCGCTGCCTCCGTAAAGCGGTGCGTCGCTGTTCAGAATCTCGTTCCAGGTGCCGCCAAACGGCACTCCTAGATGATATTCCACACGGACGACGGGCGTGAAGTTGCACACGACCAGCACGTAATCGTTGGCGATCTTGCCCTCGCGCAGGAAGCTGATGACGCCCTGGTCGCCATCGTGGCAGTCGACCCACTCAAAGCCGGACGATTCACAATCGCGCTGATACAGTGCCGGCTCGCCCCGATAGGTCGTGTTCAAATCGCGCACCCAGCGCTGCAAGCCGGTATGCAATGGATATTCGAGCAGGTGCCACTGTATGCTTTCATCGTGATTCCATTCATGCCATTGGCCGAACTCACCGCCCATGAATAGCAGCTTCTTGCCCGATTGCGAAAACATGTAACCGAACAACAGTCGAAGATTCGCGAACTTCTGCCAAAGGTCACCGGGCATCTTGTCGAGCAACGATCGTTTGCCATGCACGACTTCATCATGCGAGAGCGGCATGATAAAGTTCTCGGTGAAAGCATAGAGCGAGCGAAACGTGAGCTGATTGTGATGGTACTTGCGATGGATCGGATCAAGTTGGATGTATTTGAGCGTATCGTGCATCCAACCCATGTCCCACTTCAAGCTGAAACCCAGCCCGCCGACATACGTGGGCCGCGAGACCATCGGCCAAGCGGTCGATTCCTCGGCGGTCATGACGATGTCAGGATATTTGCTATAGACTCGTTCGTTCAGCCGGCGAAGGAACGCGACGGCTTCAAGGTTCTCACGCCCGCCGTATTGGTTGGGTATCCACTCGCCCTCATTGCGCGCGTAGTCCAGGTAGAGCATTGATGCGACGGCATCCACGCGCAAGCCATCAACGTGGTACTTGTCGAACCAGAACAGGGCGTTGGCGATAAGGAAATTGCAAACTTCGGTGCGGCCGAAGTTGAAGATATTTGTGCCCCATTCGGTGTGCTGGCCCTGGCGCGGGTCGGCATGTTCGTAAAGACTGGTGCCATCGAAATGGGCCAAGCCATGCCCATCACGCGGGAAGTGAGCGGGAACCCAATCCAGAATGACACCGATGCCGGCCTGGTGCAATGCGTCAACCAGAAAGCGGAAATCGTCGGGCGTGCCGAATCGACTGGTCGGAGCGAAGTAGCCGATGGCTTGATAGCCCCACGAGCCATCGAAGGGATGCTCGGTGATCGGCAGCAATTCGACGTGGGTAAAGCCCATGTGCTTGACATAATCGACGAGTTCGACGGCGAGTTCGCGATAGGTCAGCCAGCGGTTGCCGTCCTCGGGCTTTCGCCGCCAGGAACCGAGATGCACCTCATAAACCGAGATCGGCGCGTCATTGCCATTGGCGTGGGCACGGCGTGCCATCCATTCGGCGTCGTTCCAGGAATAACGCGAGAGGTCCCAAACTTTGGAGGCCGACTTCGGGCGTAACTCGGCGGCGAATCCGAGGGGATCGGCCTTTTCAGCGTGGTTGCCCGTGAGCTGATTGGTGATAGCGTACTTGTAATTTGCTCCGTGTTGAACTCCGGGAATGAAACCTTCCCACAGCCCGGCGAAACCATGAGTTTTGAGATAGAACGCGGTGGGATTCCAATGATTGAAGTCGCCGACGACGGATACTTCACGCGCGTTCGGCGCCCAAACGGCGAAGTTGACGCCGACGACGCCCTCGCGCTCGGCGGGATGCGCGCCGAGCTTTTCGTAGAGCAAATCGTGGTTGCCTTCGCCGATGAGATAGAGGTCGAAGTCGGTCAAAAACGGATTCGCCACAGGAGCCATCATCTGTCCTCGTTGATAAGGACATGGTATCGAATTGCGGCGAAGTTGGAATGCTCTTCGATGTCAGAGCCACGCACGCAGTAAGTGGTTTGCTCCGGTGTCAGAGCCACGCACGCAGTAAGTGGTTTGCGTTTTTCCCGTTCCCAAACTCTTGTTTGGGAACGGGCATTCAAGAAACTCTGTTTCGCCTCATCGAATCCAGGCGATTCCAGGTTCCGCGAAACGGAGTTTCAAGCATCGAGGTTCCCAAACTAAAGTTTGGGAATCCGGAAAACCACTTACTGCGTGCGTGGCTCTGATCCGCGCGGTTGCTGCTGCGTCATGCAGTGCAGTGTGCCGAAACCCCAGACGAGATCGACTGCGTGGATGCCAACGACCTTCCGCTCGGGGAACAGGTCCGCCAACGTGTCGAGGGCGATGCGGTCGTGCGGGTCGTTGAAGGTTGGCATGAGCACCTTTTCGTTGCCAATGTAGAAATTTGCATAACTCACCGGCAGGCGCTGGCCGTCAAATATCAACGGCGCCGGCATCGGCAGCGTTCGCACGTCGAGCGGCTTGTCTTCCAGGTCGCGCATCGCCTTCAACCGTGCCAGGTTCTCCTGCAAGGGTTCGTGATTCGGATCGTCCGCATTTGGCTCGATGACCGTGAGGACAGTGCGTGGCCCGACGAAGCGTGCAAGATCATCGACATGTCCATGCGTATCATCGCCGAAGATGCCGCGGTTCAGCCACAACACGCGTTTAATGCCGAGAAAGTCCGCCAAGGATTGCTCGATGTCGTTTTTCGAGAGTGCCGGGTTGCGTGCTTGCACGGGACTGAGCAGGCATTCCTCGGTGGTGAGCAGAAGGCCATGCCCATTGACATCGATGCTGCCGCCTTCGAGCACAATGCGCTGCGCGTGACAGGTCGGCTGCCAGCTGGGAAGGTTGAGATATTTGTTGATGCGTGTCGGAACTTGGTCATCGCGCTTCCAGTTGTCGTACTTGGCCCAAGCATTGAAGCGCCAATCGGTCAGCGCAACCTGTCCGCGAGCATTCACGACGAAGATCGGCCCGGAGTCGCGCGTCCAGACACGGTCGGTCGGGATGCGAAAGAATCGCACGCGGGCAAAGTCCACGCCGACTTTCGTCAACACAGAGCGTGCTCGCTTTTCATGCACGGTATCGTTCACGAGAATGTGCACGAATTCGCCCGTGTGGAGATGCCGGACGATTTCGCCATAAACCCACGCAATCGGCGTGAATTTGCCTGGCCAGTCGGCTTTATTGTGGGGCCAAGCGATCCACGTCGCTTCGTGCGGCTCCCATTCGGCGGGCATGCGGTAGCCCAATGATGTAGGCGGTTTGGTTGGCATCGTTAGCGTTGCTCCGGTGGGCGTCATGAATTGCCGCTTGCGGCTTAGCGCTCGCACGGCGCCGGGCGAGCGCTAAGCCGCAAGCGGAAAGTCTGCTGCTGTTATACAAATCGAGCGGTCGTGTCGATTTCACGGTCGGAAATCAGACCGCGCAGGAAAACCGCTCATCGTGGACTGGACGAATCGCCGACAAGCTACATAATACCTGTTCCGCCGAAGCGGTTACCTTCGCGCGGTTTATTTCACGAAAATGACACGGTTCCGCCCAGCGCGGGCACCGGAGGGTAGGCAAATGGTTTTGGGTTTGCTCGGATTGAAAGTCGGCATGACGCAGGTATTTGATTCCGACGGCAAGATGGCGCCGGTCACTGTGATCGAGCTTGGCCCTTGCCGGGTGCTGCAAGTTCGCACCCAGGAACGCGATAAGTATCATGCCGTTCAACTCGGTTTCAAGGATAAGCTTCGTCGCAAGGCGATCCGTGCCGAACGAGGCCACGTCGCGTCGGAGTTCAGCTCCAAACGCCGCGACAGCATGAAACAGGCCGGCGTGAAGATTCTCGAAAAAGCGAATTGCGAGCCGCAACGCTACATCCGCGAGTTCCGTCTTGCCGCCGCCCCAGCTGCGGACCTCGCCGTCGGTGCTGTGTTGACGGGCGAGAAGGTTTTCAAGGTCGGCCAACACGTCGATGTCATCGGCACCACCAAAGGCCGTGGCTACACGGGCGTCATGAAACGGCACAACTTCCACGGTCTACCCGCCGCCCACGGTTCAAAGAAGAACCATCGTACAGCAGGAAGCACAAGCTCGCACGCCAGCAACCGCGGTAGTGGTCGTCCAAAGAAAGGCCACAAGGCTGCGGGTCAGTATGGCCATGAACGCGTGACGATTCGCAATCTTGATGTCGTTCGTATCGATACCGACAAGAATCTCCTTCTCGTTCGCGGTGCCATTCCTGGCCCGAACGGCGGTTTGGTCATGGTCCAACCGACTAATAAGAAAGACATCCCGACACCCGAAGCCCGTGCAGCCGCTGAGAAAGCGAAACGCAAAGGCAAGGGCGTAGACGTCAAGAAAAAGTAGCCATAGCCTAGGCCGAAGAATTAGAGAGCCGGAAGGGTAAGTGACGGAGTATTTGCTCCATCGCTTACCCTTCCGGCTCTTAAACGTAATACGTCAAGAAGAAGTAGGTACAGCTCCCAGCCGAAGAACTGAAGAGCCGGCAGCGTAAGCGACGCAACACACCGTCGCTTACGCTGCCGGCTCTGAGACGATGGAATCAGCTCTTGGTCTCCGCTCGCACTGCGGTCGCTGTCTCGCCTGGTTTCGTGCCGAGCAACGTTTTCAGGTCGTCGCTGAGCAATTCTTCTTTTTGCAAAAGCAGTTCGACGAGCTTCTCCATTTCGGGGCGATGATCGGCGATGATCTTGTAGGCCTGTTCGTCGGCGTCGAGCAGCAGCCGACGCACTTCTTCATCGATCAAATGGGCGGTCTCCTCGCTGAAATCACGTTGTTCTTGGATTTCCTTGCCGAGGAAGACGTGCTCTTCGCCTATGCGGAAAGACATGGGGCCGAGTTTATCGCTCATGCCCCAATGCGTGACCATGTAGCGTGCCAGGCGAGTCGCCTGCTTGAGGTCCATTTCCACGCCGGCGTAGGGCTGATTGTACATGAGCCGTTCCGCAGCGCGCCCGCCCATGGCGACGGCGAGACGGGCCTTGAAATAATCAAGCCCGCGGTGGACCTTATCCTCGTCGAACGTGAACATGGTCACGCCGCCGGCCTGCCCGCGCGGGATGATCGACACCTTCTGCGGGGGATCAGCCTGCGGCATATACCAGCCGACCACGGTATGGCCGGCTTCGTGAAAGGCAGTACGCTTTTTCTCCTCCTCGTTCAGCACTTCGTCGCGCTTCGGCCCCATCAACACACGGTCGGCGGCGTTCTCGAAGTCTTTGCGTTCAATACGCGATTTCGTGTCACGCGAAGCGATCAACGCTGCCTCGTTCGCAAGGTTTCGCAGGTCGGCCCCGGTCATGCCGATCATTTTGCGAGCGATCTCTTCAAGGTTTACGTCGTCGCCGAGCGGCTTATTGCGTGTGTGAACTTTGAGAATCTCCAACCGGCCTTGCCAGGTCGGGCGGTCGACGGTGACATGGCGATCGAATCGGCCCGGACGGAGGAGCGCGGAGTCGAGCACATCAGGCCGATTGGTGGCGGCGATGACGATGACCGATTCGTTCGGCGCGAAACCGTCCATCTCGCTCAGGATTTGATTCAGCGTCTGCTCACGTTCATCGGAGCCGCCGCCGACGCCGGCACCGCGCATACGTCCGACAGCGTCGATTTCGTCGATGAAGAGAATGCACGGCGAGCTTTCCTTGGCGGTGCGAAACATGTCGCGTACCCGGCTCGCGCCAACGCCGACGAACATCTGAATGAACTCCGACCCGCTGATCGAAAAGAACGGCACGCCCGCCTCACCCGCCACCGCGCGGGCCAAGAGCGTCTTGCCCGTACCCGGCGGACCAATCAGCAGCACACCCTTCGGAATCTGTGCTCCAAGTCGCTGATACTTTTCTGGTGTCTTGAGAAAGTCTACAATCTCTTGAAGTTCGAATTTGGCGTTCGCCATGTCGGCGACATCTTCAAACGTCGTGCGCGATTTGTTCTTGTCGTAGCGTTTCGCAGGGCTACGAATGTAGTTATTCAGAAACCCATTGCCAAACGGGTCGCGAAATCGTGGCAAGATCAGAAAGAAAAAGATGACGGCAAGGATGACAAGTGTGAACAAAAAAGTGGCAATCGTGCCAACCCACGAGGATATGTCGCGCTCGGTCTTCCGTGGCACGTTGTTGTCGCGGAGCAGCTTACTTACGGTGCCGCTCGTCACGTCGCCCTTCCAGAGCAAGACCTCGACGCGGTTGTTTTTGATCTGCTTCTTGATCGTTTCATCAAGGGCCTTCGCCTTTTCGGGGTCGAATTCGACAACGAGGGAGTTTGAGCTTTCCTGGAGGGTGACCTTCAAGACTTTTTTGTCCTGTACGAGTTTCTCGAAGTCGGAATATTCGATCGTCCCATAATTCTGGATACCGAAGGTGATGTAGAGGACGACCAGAAGCAGCACCATGGCCACTATCCACAACAAACCGCCGGGCATGGTTTCCTGGCGCCGGCTTTTGCGGTTGGAATTTGGTTGATCACGCGGCGGTGCCATGGAGGTTCCTCACGTCCTGTTGGTGGGGTTCGAGAAGCGGCTAGCAACCGCCCTCAACCGGTTCGGATAAAATACGAATTCACGGGAATACCGACTACGTGAGACTTCGAGGCTCGAATCTTATGCCGATCGCACTCTTATTGCAATGGTTACGCGGCAAACCGACGCCACGGCCTGACCTTCAGTTCGTATTCTTCACGCGCGCGGGTTGCTGCCTGTGCGACAACGCGTTGGAGATAGTGAATCGCCTACAGAGCGTGTATTTTTTTGCCGTCGAGGTGGTCGATATCGACACCAGCCCCGAACTCGTGCAGGCGCACGGAAATTGGGTGCCCGTCATCGCGATCAATGGTACGGTTCGGTTTCGCGGCCGAATCAACGAGGTGCTATTGAAGCGATTACTCGACGCAGTACCGCCCGGAGCGACTGTGTAGGATAGCGGAACATTATCGTTTTCAGATAAACGCCGTCGCCGACCGTAAGAAGTTGAGTTTTTGTTTCGATCCAATGTAGTACGACGCTCCGTATCGTAGAATCAACGACGATGAGCGCCCTAAGTCATTTGGAAAACTCCTGCCCCCTTTGTGTTGGAGCGTGAATGAACGCAGCACGATTATTGGTGATGACGCTGGCGTTGTTTGCCGCCAGTGTTCAACTTGGTTTCAGCCAATCAAAGGCGGATTCGAGCCAACTGACGCTCGACAGAATCTTCGCATCCGCCGAGTTTGACGGTGAACCGGTGGACGCGAGGCAATGGGCACCCCGCGGTTCCGCGTGGGTCGTCTTGGAGCGAGGTAGTAAGGGAGTTAGCCTCGTTCACCACAACGCCGCTAATGGCGAAACGGAAGTCTTGGGCTCAGCGCGACAGTTCGTTCCGCCCGGGAAAAACGCGCCGCTGGCGATCGAGCGGTTCACGCTATCCGCGGATGGTTCACGGGTGCTGCTTTTTACGAACGGTCAGCGCATTTGGCGACGCAGTATCCGTGGCGATTACTGGCTGTACGACATCGCGAGCCGGGATCTGCGCAAACTCGGCGGGAACGCTCCACCGTCGTCGCTGATGCATGGCAAACTGTCACCCGACGGTAACCGATTTTGCTACGTGAGCAACAACAACATCTTCGTGCAGGACCTTCGTGATTTGAGCGTCAGCCAACTAACGAAGGATGGCTCGGAGACATGCCTCAACGGCGTTTTCGATTGGGCCTACGAGGAAGAATTTGAACTCGTCAGCGGCTTCCGTTGGAGCCCCGATAGCCAGCGCATCGCCTATTGGCAACTCGACACGTCCGGCGTGCGCGAGTTTCATCTCGTAGACAATACGGCTGGCAGCTATGCGAAGATCACGTCGATTCGCTATCCCAAGGTCGGCGAGAAGAATTCCGCCGCCCGTGTCGGTGTCGTCAGCGCCAACGGCGGCGAGACACAATGGCTCAAGGCACCGGGCGACCCGCGCGAGCATTACATCGCACGCATCAACTGGACTCTCGACGCCAAGGAAATCGCGTTCCAGCAGCTCAATCGGTTGCAGAATACAAACATCCTCTTCCTCGCCGATATCCGCACCGGCGAATCACGTCCTATCTATACCGAGAAAGACCGTGCCTGGGTCGATGTCGACAAGGATCTGCACTGGATCGCGGACGGCCAAAAGTTCGTTTGGCTGAGCGAAAAGGACGGCTGGCGGCGAGCTTACTTCATTTCACGCTCGGGGACGGTGGAGAAGTTGCTGACGCCTGGCGATTTCGATGTGATCAGCATCGAGGCCATCGACGAGAAAAACGGCTGGTTGTACTTCATCGCCGCTCCGGGCCAACCGACTCAGCGCTACCTCTATCGCGCCAGCTTCGACGGCAAGGCAGTCGTTCGCGTCACGCCGGCGGATCAACGTGGCACCCACAGCTATCAGTTCTCGCCGGATTCGCAGCTCGCGGTTCATAGTTTCTCGACATTCGATCAGCCGCCGGTCACGCAGATCGTCTCGTTGCCGGACCATAAGCGCGTCAAGGTTTTGGCGGAGAACAAGAAGCTCACCGAGAAGCTCGCCGCCCTGAAACGCCCATCGACCGAGTTCCTGCGTATCGACATCGGCAATGACATCCAACTCGACGCTTGGTGCATCAAGCCGCCGGAGTTCGATCCGGCGAAAAAGTATCCCGTGCTCGTCTGGGTCTATGGCGAACCGGCGGGCCAAACCGTTCGCGATAGCTGGAGCGGCAAACGCCATCTTTGGCACATGATGCTGGCTCAGCAGGGCTACATCGTCCTCAGCATCGACAACCGCGGCACCGATGTGCCCCGGGGCCGCGAATGGCGCAAGAGCATCTATCGCCAAGTCGGCATCCTCGCAGCCGAGGACCAGGCGGCAGCGCTTCGCGTGCTGCTCAAACAGCGGCCTTATCTCGATGCGCAACGCATCGCGATCTGGGGCTGGAGCGGCGGCGGGTCGATGAGTCTCAACGCGATCTTTCGCCATGGCGACCTCTATCAAACCGCCATGTCGATCGCGCCCGTTGCCAATCAACGCCACTACGACAGCATCTACCAGGAACGCTACATGGGCATGCCGGGCGACAACGCCAAGGGCTACCGCGACGGCTCGCCGATCACGCACGCCCACAAGCTGCGCGGCAATTTGCTATTGGTGCACGGAACCGGTGACGACAATTGCCATTACCTGGGAACGGAAACGCTGATCGACGAACTAATCGCTCACAACAAGCAGTTCTCGATGTTTGCGTATCCCAATCGCAGCCACTCGATCTCCGAAGGCGCAAACACAACCCGGCACCTGTATGGCCTGCTGACGCGGTTCCTCAACCAACACACACCGGCCGGGCCGAGGTGAGAGAAAAAGGTGAAGAAGAAAAAGGTGTCAGAACCGGTCCTGACACCTAATTCCCTGGCGACCTCCGTCGCACTTATTCATTGAACCCGCGTGGCCGCGCACAGGACTTGATGAACGTGACTACATCCGTCTCCCGACAACTCCCCTCGCCAGGCACGGCATCGAGGAACAGCACGAAATCGAGTTGCTGCTTGGCAGTGCCTTGCTGGCGCTCAAACGTGCGGCCGATCTCCACCGCGGGCAAGGTGTGCCGGCCCATGATACGCACCAGATCGAAATGCAAGAGGCCCTCGTAGGACCGGTACACCAGTTCGGTACAGACCAGTTTGTCGGCGGTCGCGAAATCGAATTCAAAATCATACGGCTTGCCCTGGTGACTGAACGCACGCCGAATCGCCTCGGCCTTCTGTTTGTCCGTCAGACGTGGACGCAGGATCGCCACGTAATCGGCGTGCAACGATTCAAAGACGGAATTAAAGATCACCCCCTCGCTGACGCTTTCGATTACGTCATGTGCTCGGCCATCATGCGATTTTTTGAGATAGGCCGGCAGACGGTCGCGGATCACGGCTTCATCGGAGGTCCAGGTCGCGCCGTCGCGCCGCACCAATCCCAGACGCTCAAGGTCGTTGATATCGCCAACGTAAAGAGCGGCGTGGGGCCAAAAACCGGGCAGGAAGGAATTGGAAAGGAACCAGTTGCGCCGCTCCAGGATGATGTCACCCGCCTGCAACTTGGGCTTGATCTCGGCAATCTGCGCGTGCGAGATAAACAACGGCCTTCGCATCAACCGCGTATCGCCGATCCAGATTGAAACCAGCGATTGACTGGCATAGACCGGCGAGTAGGTGTCCTCTTTCACTCGGCGAAGGATACGCTCAAATCGCACTTTACTCGGGTTGACGGCGTGGGCGTGCATATTTTTAAGCGATTGCTCGATGCGCGCCTGGAGCCATTTTTGATCGTCGTCGGTAAACACCTTGGCGTCTTGCCATTCGGGGTACCGGGTCTGGTAATAGGCAGCCATTTCGTCGCAAACTTCGACATTGCGTTCGTTGTTGGCGTTGTCGTGGATGCGATCGAACATGCCGGCGGGGATGCCCCAATTGACGTCGGCCTCGTTGAGCTTCTTGCGGGCCACCGGATCATCGCGATAATCGTGGATCAAGCGACGGCTGGCCTCAAAGAGCGTCGTGCCGGCACCGAAGCCGACGAGGAAGCATCGGCCTCGGGCTGACGCGTCGGTCACCGAGGCGAAGCCGCTGTACGTCGCCACCATGCGCAACAGGGCCGCGCGGTAGGCGAGATAGCTCATGAACTGAGCCTTCAGATCGTTTTCTTCTTCGGGCAAGAAATACTGCCGCTTCTCGGCCGTCAGTTTCTTTTGAATATCCTCGCGCAGCGCCGAGTTCTTGCGGACAAGTTCGTCCACGCTGACGGCGACGGCTTTCAATCGCGTCAGATCGCTGCGTACCTGCTCGTTTAATTGTTCGGGTGATAGCTCCGCAAGGTTGGAAGGCACGAGGTCCACCAGGCTCGGCGGCGGTGTCGTCACGCGGCCTGCGTAAAAACCAAACAGGAATGTCCCAAAGAAACAGAGCGGAACCCACAGGAGCATCCACCAGCGCGAACGCGGCAGCGTCAGCCGTTCATTGCTTCGATACCACAGAACCACGGACCCGACCACCGAGCCGACGGCAGGCAACAGCCAGGCCCAAATCTCCAATGGCGACGGCGTGGCCAGCAAATCCCCACGCAACGCCAACCCGATAAGCAAGCAGCAGGCGAGGAGTGCGCAGGCGACCATACCCATCGCCGTGCGTTTGCCGTGTTCGATACTTCGGCTCCTGAGGACTACAAGATGCGAGGTCGTAACCGAGCCGACCATGGCGATCCACCAGATGCGTCAGAGCGGCGTCGAAGACTTCCAGGTAGTCCAGACCAGGAGGAGAAACATGGCCTGCGAAAGCAAAATGGACGCGAGGCCGACGTTTGTGAGGCGGGGAAACGTCTTGCCCGCCTCAACCTGGATGCCCGCGAGCCAGGCCCCAAAGACGAAACTGATGAGCGTCAGAAAGAACTTGACGCGAAAGTGATCGAACGCCTGAATCTCCTGATGCCAGCCGAGAAGCGCACCCGTGACGCTCCACAGGACCGCCAGCGTGAGCGATCCAATGAGAAGCCAATGCAGCCCGCGACACAAACCGGGAAAGGCCTGGGTGATCGGCATGAGGGGGACTCCGATTGAGTAAAGCACCAGGGATTGCGTACTTTGATTGGCCGATGGTGTCAAGATGGAGCCTGCCCGTCATCCTATGGATTTGAACACCAAACGCCATTGGAGAGGTGACGCCAAGGAGCCCGCAGCGCAAGCAAGGGTTTATTATTCCTTGCTTGCGCTGCGGGCTCCTATTGGCCTTCCAAGACGTAACGAATCGCGTTTTCAAGGTACTCTGGGTCGTCGATCAACTCCTTGTCGCCGCCTTCGGTGAACCAGCGTTTTCGCCCCGCTTTGATCGCGACAGCCTCGGTCAGACCGGCCGCGTCCGACAACTTGCGGGAACACCACGCTTTGAATTGATTCATCACCTCGTCCGCCTCTCGATTGGCGGTCACGACGACATGAAAATGGTTCGACCGCGCATTTACGGCGTGCAGCGTCCACCCTCGAATCCTGCAATGGTCGCGAATGGTCTGTTCCACCAATGCGCGTTGCGCAGGGTTCAACACGATATCATCCGCTGCCATGTGATCGCGTGCTTGTTCCTCGCGTTTCGGGTCGGGGACCTGAATACCCAGCGTCTTCTTCTTGATCCAGCCGCGCGCATCGCCGGGCAACCAGGTACCGTAGGTGGTCCAAACAATGTGGAAGGCAAGTATGGACATATGGCCCTCTTTCTCGAGCCCGCAGCGCAAGCAAGGTTTTTTGATTCCTTGCTTGCGCTGCGGGCTCCGGTTAACATTTCTACTTCGCGCGATACGTGCGATACTTCGGTCGCGGGCCAGCGGCCTTGCCGTCGAGTTGCGCGACCAGCCAATCGAGGCCGTCGAGATTGTCTTGCAGCCGTTGTTCGACATCGTCATTGGTATGACCAATAATGCCGATCGGACCGGCGTACTTCGACGCGCGAATGATTTTGAGCAGATGCAAATCGTGTTCGCCGGTGCCGAGCGGGAGAATCTTTTGGCCCTTCTTGTCGCCATCGGTGTTCATGCCGTTCAGGTTTAGGCAAAGCAGATACGGCTGCATGACTGCGAGAACCTTGTCGAAGTGTTTGATCTGATCGTGCCCATGATGCAGGTTGTAGACGATGCCGACGTTGTCCGCCTTGTGCTGTTCACGAAGCAGCTTGCAGACAGCGACGAGGTTTTCCGGTTCCCCGCCCCAGCCGCCGTGATTGTACAGTCCGACCTTGCACTTCATCTTGGCCGCACGCTGCACGAGCGGCAGCCATTGCTTGGCCGCGTTGGCGACGCGTTCATCGTTCGTCTTGCCGGCGGGCGATGGGGCCGTCCGCCAAATCTGCGGGTGGATGTCGTGTTTGGCGAAAAGCTCAAACGCCTTGTCGTGCGTGTCCCAGAACGCGAAGTAATCGATACCGTGCTTCTTGTACTGAAGTATTTCATCCTCAAACGTCGGCACATGGTTGCCTCGCCAATCGTAGGCGACTTTGGTAAAGCCAAGCCGTTTGACCATCTCCGTACGTTCCGCCGGCCCGCGGTTCTTGCCATCAAACGGCACAATGCACCAGGCGACGAGGTTGGAGCGTGCGAAGACGTTGGCGGGTTTTTCCTGAGCGATCACGATCGGTGCCACGAGGTGCATCGCGGCCAAAGCAAGTATCGAAACGCATCGCATGCATCGTGTCATCGGCTCGACTCCGAACTCGGTGTGATTGAGGCAGCAAACTTCTGTGGGCAGTATACTTTCGGCACGGCGATTGGCCAATGTCCTGGTTGATTCGACGGGTGTTCCGTTACCGGTGGACTTGGCGGAAAACTCAATTGACAGTATGATTTCCGGCTAGAAAATATTGGCCGACGGTTGGCCTCGTATGATGCGCCAGTGGCGATCACATCCGAACCACCCTTTGGGAATGCAAGGCTGGTGGATAGGACGGCGGTGCAATCCCAAGCTGATTCAAATCGAGACACTCCATGCGAGTTTCGTTGCTTGCTGCACTCGGCTTTCTGATTATCGCGTCTGCCGCGATGGCCAAGCCGACCCATGTGGAGATCGTCACTTACGCGAAAGACTGTACCGCGAAGAAAATCAACATCGATCTAATCGCGACGTTTGGCGCCGACTTCAGAGGGATTGATCTTCGCGGCATCGACCTGCGTGGTGCATCTGTTTACCATGAGACGAATTGGCGAGGCGCCGATCTCGCAGACGCCAAGCTTGAGAATGCAGTACTGACAGGTGTGAATCTCAATGGCGCCAATCTGGTGCGTGCCAATTTGAAAGGCGCGTTCCTCGGCTCGGCTAAGTTGGCACAGGCTTGCCTTGACGATGCGAATCTTGAGGAAGCACACTTGAGCTTTGCCGAAATGAAAGGCGGAAGTGCAAAACGCGCGAGATTCTCTCTTGCGGAAATTAGCGCCGCAAGATTTATCGATGTCGATCTCTCCGGCGCAGACCTTCGGAAGATTCAGTGCCAATGGTATCCGCCAGATTTTCAAGGTGCCAATCTCACGGACGCAAACCTGGAAGGGGCTGAATTCCTCCCTGGTGCTGACTTCAGCAATGCAAATTTGAGGCGGGCCAATTTTCGCGGTGCGAGGCTGGTACGCGCGGATTTTAGTGGTGCAAATCTAGCGAACGTGATTTTCACGGAGGCGAACGTGCAACACGCCCTTTTTGAAGGCGTCACCGGCATCTCCGATGAGGAGTTGGCTGCCCTGAATACGAAATCCGAACGCTGGAAATATGAAGTTGATATTTTCGTTCACCAAGTTCTTGGCATCGCTCATATTCTGGCGTTCCTGTTGGCCCCGCCAATTGCGATCTGGCTCGGAATTTTCGTTCGATTCCACTCGGATTCGCCGTTACAGAAGCGGTTCGGGACAGGCCTCGTTTGGCTGAACGGGATTGGCCTGCTCGCGTTCTTCATCCTGTACGCTTTCCATTTCTTTGGCAGTCAAGTTGCTCAATTCAATGCTGGCGATGCCGCTCGCATGGCCGCCTGGTCGTTCTGGTTCCGGTTTTGGCCGATCCTGATGCTCACTCTTGAACTTGGCTTCTGCGTGTCGGCGTTGTGTTCACTTTGTACTTTGGTGGGAATTTACATCGACGCACGATGTTGGTGGCGGCTATTCGTAGCATCGATCCTCGCCATGCTTCACTTTGCGCTGGAGATTCAGTATATCGGTAAGTTCTTCCCTACGGCTTGAATCGACGCCTGCTGTGAAAGCCAAGATCCGGCGAACTATTGAGAGAGTCTGGACAGTTCTGCCTGGATAGAACCTGGTACAATAAGCGTGTGGCATCGCCGCGCCTCTAGAGCAATCACCAATGAACGACACGCTAAATCATTTGGCGTATGAGATCGAACTTCAGCCCGGCGAAAGGCTGTCCCTGCCTCCCGCACTATTGGATTCCATCGGACCCGGACGCTGGATCATCACGATCCAGCCTGTGGAAATTGGGTCGGGTATACGCGATCATCGAGCATTTCTATCCGGCTACGCCTCCGGAGACGAGGACCTGTACGATGACTTTGCAAACCCCATGAATCAGGAGTGTGAACAATGATTACAACTATAGACCGCGAGGGCAGGGCCGAGAACTGCAAAACCACCTCGGCGTGCAACCAGGCTACAATATCATCCTGGAAATCAGCGGCAATGAATGGATCATCAAGGCTGCGAAAACCAAGGCCGAGTTATGCCGCGCCGGCGACCTGCCTGATGACGCCAAACAGGCATCGCTAACGGCTTCAGAAGATGCCGAGTTGCTCGAAGATACCGGGCGCATTCAAATATCGCCACGCGAAGTGCGAACGGTGTTGGCACAGGTCGTTTCGAGTGGCCGAACGTAACTCGCGAACCTACACCAGGCCGGGCGCAAACAACTACGACAAAATGCTGTATCCGTGATCTGGAAAAATCTGTGCGTTAGTCTAAATAAGCTCAATTCGATGAGCCGTAATCCAGATGTCTAATTGCTCGAATCGCGCCTTTAACGTCTCCTTAAAAGCACGAATCGCTGCTTTGTTTTCAGTCGTTTTATCGACATCCACTCGAACGCGGATCAGCTGGTCGGAGTAGGTTGTGCTTTGATATTTTCATTTCCCCTGCACGGTGACCAAATCGGTACTGACCGCGCCGAAGGCACTTACGAAGTCGTCGTCCGTCGCCATGAACTTCTCAGGTTCAATCTGTCGCCCGTCATTGTAAAACAGCGGCAGAAGGATTTCGAATCTGATCATGAGCGTCTCTCACTTCTGCGTCCGTGGCTCGGCGGTAGTCGACGTGGATGTCGTCAAGAATCTTTGTTGCCGCAGTCGGCACCTGATAAACGTGACCGGGCAAACTGCTGATCCGCGCTCGCTTGGCGATTTCTAGAAAGCCGGTTGCCCGGTCTGCCTCATTCAGGAATTTTATGTAAATGGTCTGCATGTTAATCCACCATTGATGAGTATACCATGCAGGTTGCTCACGCCCAAACTATTTTTTTTCGACGGCCTCCTCTTCATCCTTAAAAATTGCCATTCACGCTTCAGCCAAGCGACGAAGCAACGATGCGATGCGTCTTCATAGAATGCCACCATGAAAATCACCAACATCAAAATCACCGGCCTCGCGGGCGGCACCGTCGAAGGCGGCTGGGCCGACGAGCTCAAGCCCGAAGACGACGTCCACACCATCGTCGAGATCTTCACAGATGAGGGCCTCACCGGCGTCGGCAGCGTCTTCACCTCGAGAGCGCTCGTCGAAGGCTCGGTCAAGCTGCTGTCGCCGTTCCTCATTGGCGAACGCGCCGACGAACCGATGCGCGTCACCGAACGTCTGCGCCAAACCACGTTTTGGCAGGGCCGCGGCGGATCGGTCGAGCATGCCATCAGCGGCATCGACATCGCGCTGTGGGATCTGTTCGGCAAGATCTGCAATCAACCGGTCTCTCGGCTCCTGGGCGGGCGGTATCGCAACAAGATCAAGCCGTACGGATCGATTTTGTTCGACGAACCGGCGAGGCTTCGCGACAAGCTGCATGCAACCGTCGCACGCGGGTTCAAAGCAATCAAGCTCGGCTGGCGTCCCTTTGGTCGGCGCGATGCCAAGACCGATGAACTGCTGATTCAAACCGCGCGCGACACCGTTGGGCCGAACGTTGAGATCATGGTCGATGCCGGCGGGAGCGAGCAATTTTGGCCTCACGGCTACAAATGGGCGCTGCAGACGGCGAAGATGCTCGTCAACTATGACGTCGTCTGGTTCGAGGAGGCCCTGCCGCCCGACGATCTTGAAGGATTCATTGAACTGCGCCGCCACGCTCCGTTGCCGATCGCGACAGGTGAATGCTTGACGCGGCGGCAAAGCTTCCGCCCGTTTCTCGAACGTCATGCCGTCGATGTCATTCAGCCCGATTGCACGAAGTGCGGCGGCATCAGCGAAGCCTGGCGCATCGCGTGGATGGCTTACGAGCACAACATCCAGTACGTCCCGCACGGCTGGAACACGGCGATCGGCCTGGCTGCGGACTTGCAGTTGGTTGCATCCGTGCCGGTCGCGCGGTACGTCGAGTACCTGACGCCGACGCCGTACATCGACGAGCTGATTACGGTCCCGTTCAAGCCGGACGCGGAGGGATTTCTGCAGATACCCGAGAAACCGGGCCTGGGTATCGAGCTGAACCGCGAGGCGATGAAGCGGTATGGAGTGTGATAGCAATGACTCGCCTAAGTACGAGCCGGAAGCGTAAGCGACGGATTCCTGAAGTCCGTCGCTTACGCTTCCGGCTCGTAAAGCAACTTTTGTTGGTTGCGTCAACAATCAATTCGCAACAAGAAAATCCAGTCATGGACTCATCCGTATCCACTTCTGAGTCATCGAATCAGACGCCCAGGTCCGCAGTGAACGGGCTGGAGAATTTGCCGCAATTCCCAGGCGAAGCAATTCTGGAGGTCACAATTCGAGCGAGGCGGATCCCTATTGTTGAGATCAGCGCCGGCGTTTTGATCGGGGTATTGATTGGCGGATTGATCGGCGCATTCGATCTTGCAAACGAACTACGATTCGGCGTCTTCTCTGTCTGCGTGGGATTCGATCTACTCGTCGTCGGCGTGATCGGCTGGATTGTCGGCCTCGTCACTGGGCCGACTGGCAAATATTCCGTCGCCACTGTACTAGCGGCCGTCCCGCGCGTACTACTCGCATCGACGATTGGTCTGTTGTTTGGTGTCGTGTTTGGAATGATGGAAATCGTTCTCTTGCCTCAGCCAAGGAACGACAACGATTGAGGTGAGAGTTGGCGCTGGATCGTGTGTCGATCATCACCTCGTCCAAAAAAAAAACGGACCGAGAGCCACGTGGGTTCTCGGTCCGAGCATAATTGTCCCAAACACTACAATTTCGACCCCGGCAGATCGCTCGCCAATTGAAACGCGTTGCCAAGGCCGAGATCGTGACTCGCCAGCCATTGCTCTACGGCCTTGAGTTTGGCAGAGGTTGCGTTGCCGACTTGCGCCGGCGACTTGGATGTGTTGCTTTGGATGCCGATCCAAACCGATTGGAACAGATGCCGCAGCCGATCGGGAACTTCATAGGTTGCGATAAATTCCTGGAACGAAACGCCGGAATTGCGTAGATCGGTGAACAGCGCCTTCAGGTCGGCATAAATCGGAGCGGGCGAGGCTGCGGTTCCGGCCCGCAGACTCAAGGTCCAGTTATCGAGGAAACCGCCATCCAGTCGGTAGTAGTCGCGGACTTCGAGTTTCCAGACGCCGTTGGGATTCTTGCTGTTCAACGTCGAGAGCGAGGCATACGGCCGAAACGAACCGGTGAACGGAGCGGCGGCGCTGGAGATCACGGTGCCGGCAGAGCTGTCGAAGGTGGTATCGGTGAGGTTATCGCCGCTGCCGCCGTGTCGATTGAAGATGATGATGCGTGTGCCATCGGGAGCGATCAATGTCAGTCGCAAATCGCTGACGTAGGTGTGGGCGATGTTGACCTTCACATCGACATCTTGAAGCGTGCCAGACAATCCCGCCACGGTGATGGAAGAGGTGACAGTGCTGGTTTTCGTCGAACTGATAATGACATCGGTGTTGTTCGTAAACGATTGCTGCGTGCTGCCCGGGTTGACGGTGACCGTCGCGGTGGCGGAGGCCGTGCCGCCCCGCCCGTCGCTGATGCTGTAGGTGAACGAACCGGTGCCAGTGAAGCCAGCGGTGGGCGTAAAGATGACGGTGTTTCCTGAGACCGCAGCGGTGCCGTTGACGAAGTTGCTAACGCTAGTGATGGTCAACGTATCGCCGTTTGGATCGTTGTCGTTGGCGAGAACGTTGATGGTGACCGGCACGTTGACGACCGTGGTGGCGTTGTCGGCAAGGGCAACAGGTGGGAGGTTGGTTGTGCCGCCGCCGGTGAAGGCCTGTACGGTTCCCCAGATGCGATAGTTGCCAAGGCTGGCGTAGTTCGAGAAGCCAGTGATCAGTGGATCGCTTTTGCCCGTGCCTGTGATCTTGATGAAATACTGCCCTGCGGCGGACAGCGTAAAGTTGACCGGCGCATTGAGTGCGCCGACTGGATTCACGGTTGTCAGCAACGTGCCGGCGGCGTCGTACAGATCGGCGCGGACGGCCAAGTTCGGACCGAGAATCGTCGGATCGACGTTCAAGGCGATCGTGCCCGCGTTGGACCAGAATGAGAAGTAGTCCGCGTCGGTGTTGCGTTCGATGATGCCATAGGTCGCGGAAACTACGGCGGATCCTTGAGGCAGTAGCGAGTAGGCGCTGGCCTGGGTACTGCCGTAGTCATCGGAGAGATAGCTGAAACCGTTCAGAGTAGTGATCTTGGCAAGATCGTCTTCGAGTTGATTGGCACCGGAATATTCGCCTTTACTCCACTGGGTCACGTTGGGATTATAGGAAGCCCCCATGATGGGGCCCCAGGCGGTGACGCCTGTGCCGTGGCCACCGTAATAAGCCAAAGTTCCGGTGCCGTCATGGCTCAGACCGAGCGAATGGCCGACCTCATGACTGGCGGCCTCGGCGGCCCCCTTCTCGCCGACGTTGAAAACGTAAACCGGCGTATCGGTGCTGAAGTTGAACGAGCCAACATAAGCGACGCCGCCGGAGCCTGGCGCCGGTTGATCGTTGCCTGTGAAGACGACACGAATGCCCCAGCGATCGTCGGTCGTGCCTACTTTACGCAGCGCTTCGACGCCCGGATCCTGCGTAGTAACATTGACGTTGAAGGGTGCGAAGTCCTCCGCCACGCGGGCCCAAATATTCTGGATAATCTGTTTCTCGGTGTCAGTGAACGCCAAACCGTTTGCGGAATAATCCCAGGCCGGGCTGACGATGTTGTCCCAGCCGGTGCCGTAGACATCGCCGTTGGTGTGCCCGTCGAAATCGAGGTAGACGGTGTGCTTCGCAGCAGCATTACTGCTAAGCTGAAATGTCTGGGCAAGATCAGAGGCGCCGCTGCCAATGCCCCACAGCGTACTCGCCGACATGACTTGCCGTTCTTCCAAGCGTTCAACTTCGAGCTTGGTTCGTGATCGATTCTTCAACGTATGGCGAACGGCCACTCGTCCAGCTGGGCGATACCCGAAAAGATTCAACATGCGCAAGGCCTCCGACGGGGGTAATTAAGTGATTCGGTGAATTTTACGGGAATATGTTCAACGGGTTTCCTTCCCGACTCTTGATTATAGGTCAGTTCCACGCCGATAGCAAACGAAACGATAAAGTATTTTTCCAAGTGCCTGACGGCACCGATTCGCATAAAGTAACACGAACGGCCCGGAGGATAACCTCGTGAAATTTCTCTACCGCGTATTAAACTTTTCACTCACCTCAACCCGCATAGATCTTTACCTGGTTCGCGTGGTAAGTTGGTCGGTGGGCGTCGGCGTTCTGGCTTTGGTGGCGGCAACGCTGCCCCGGCATGCCGCGAACTCTACGGAGCTTGCGCTGGGCCTAGGATTGGCGGTCCTGAACTGCTTGATTGGGGGAATGTACGGTACTCTGTCGCATCGAGTCCAGTCAGCTGATTTGGTCAAGAAAATACCTTGGCGCTCGCGATTATGGGAATGGGGCGGTTACGCAGTCGGCTTTGCTTTATTATTGCTCGGCATGGGGTTCACATCAATCCTGCCTCTCACGAGAGCCGGGTTTATCAGCGCCTTCCTGTTGATCCTGGCGGTGACACTGGCCACGTTCTGCGTGGGGCTATCGCTGACGCTCAAGTATCTTAAGTCTCCGCCTGCGGCGACCTCGTGAACCTGCGGTAGACCGTAACCGTGGGCCAAACGGGTCCACAGAAGGACCACTGCGATCGGACGGTTCCCATTTCGAACGCAAAAGAACACAGAGGCGATGATGCTACTCAATCGAACCGTACTGCTCGTCATGATGGGCGTTCTGCTTATTGGCTTCCCGGCGAGCGCTCAAACTAAAGCAGATGCGGTGCAGGCAATCAAACAAGCAGCCACGTTTTATCATGACAAAGTCGCCAGTCATGGCGGGTACGTCTACTACTACAGCGTCGATTTAAAGGAACGCTGGGGCGAAGGCAAAGCTTCCGTGGACACGCTTTTTGTGCAACCGCCGGGGACGCCGACGGTCGGCATGGCATACCTCAGCGCGTATGAAGCCACGGGCGACAAGTTCTATCTCGACGCTGCCACAGCAACCGCCGAATCGCTGGTGTACGGTCAACTGCAATCCGGCGGGTGGACGCAGACGATCCACTTCGGGCCGGCCAAACGCCTTGGCAAATATCGCAACGGCAAAGGCGGGAGTTGGAACGTCTCGTCGCTCGACGATGGCCAAACCCAGGCGGCGATTCAGATGCTCATCCGCGCCGATCGGGTGCTTGGATTCAAGCATCCGGCGATTCACGAAGCCGCGACCTTTGGATTAATCGCTCTCTTGAAAGCCCAGTTCGCCAACGGCGGTTTCCCGCAAGTATGGATTGGCCCCGTCGAAGCGAAGCCCGTTCTCCAGGCCAAGTACCCCGATTTCGCCTGGCGCACAGAAGGCAAGATCCGCAACTACTGGGACTACTACACGCTCAACGATGATGTGGCGGGCACTGTTGCCTCCACGCTCATCACGGCTCATCAAACCTACAAGGACACGAAGTATAAGGCCGCACTCGAAAGGCTCGGTGATTTTCTAATTCTCGCGCAGATGCCCGATCCGCAGCCTGGCTGGTGTCAGCAGTACAACTACGAGATGATGCCGATCTGGGGCCGCAAGTTCGAGCCGCCCGCCATTACTGGTTGGGAATCGCAGGATACCATGGAGGCGCTGATACAGATCGCCAACTACACAGGCGAAAAGAAATACTTGGAGCCGATTCCGCGTGCGTTGACCTATTTCCAGAAATCGCTGTTAGCTGATGGCCGCGTTGCTCGGTATTACGAGTTCAAAACGAACAAGGCTATCTACATGGACGCGAAATATCAACTCACCTACGATGATTCCGCAGCACCATCCCACTATGGCTGGAAGCAGCCAGCCCGATTCAAGGATATCGCGAAGAAATACGACGACGCCAAGGCCGGCGCCATCGTCAAACCGCGCGGCGTGGGCGTTGAAGAGGTTCGCAAGATCATCAAGGAACTTGATTCGCAAGGCCGTTGGATTACGACCCATGAGGGAAGCCGGCTGGTCGGCCAGCCAAAGTTCGCGGCGGGATTTCAATACATATCGAGCGATGTCTTTAGCCGTAACGTCGAAACGCTGAGCCGATTCATTGGCTCGGCCATGCCGTGAGGGCCGGTGATTTCGTCGGCTACGGCAACTCCAGCGTCGCCTTCAAGCAATCGTCGAGCCTTCGTATTATACCTTCGGCGGGTGAGTTTGACGCATTTCCGAGCCGCGACCGTCAGGGAGCGGCCGACAGGATGCCGTGCGGTTTATGTCGGCCGCTCCCTGACGGTCGCGGCTCGGAAATGTTTTGATCGATTCGGAAAAGCGACAATTTCTATCGTGCGAAGTATAGTTTGGCCCCCGTTTTGTAATGTTGATAGCTATTCAGCGTGGGATCGCCGGCGTAAGCATCTGCCATCGTTTTGTCGATTTGCGAATAGAATTTGCGCGGATCAAAATCGTCCGCGGCGTTCGGCACAAATCTGCCAACGATGCGCCCTGCGAGATCGCAAACCTCGGTAGGTTGAGTGAGCGCATCCAGCTGGGTGATCGCGCTTGGTTCCAAAATAACTTGTGACATGGTTCACCTCGATTAGGCGTTCGCGAATCAAACTCCATACCCTGACCCTTGGCAAGTTCGATCACGAGAAGCCTCCTTGGTTGATTCCAACTTTCATAGTTTGATCTATCACACCTTACAAACCCTCGGCAATCGCTATTCCTGCTTGGCGAATTAGTTGAGGACTTCCGGAGGCATACATGCTTCACGCACATAGACGCGTTGTTGGTTTCGCTCTCCTGTTCCTCATCCCCTGCGCCGCCGCGCAGGATCTCACGCTCAAACCCGAGGACCCCGCGTCGGCGGTGCATCCGCGCAAGTTCGGCGTGCCGGGCGGCATCGGGCAGACGCGCGGGTGGTACGTCTGGCGTTCGTTCGACGCCAAGTCGGGTTTCGCCGAGGTGAGTCACGAGGCCAGCGGCGAAAAATCCACTGTCCGCGTGCTGCCCTGGCTGACGACGTACCGCCATCTCGCTTATGGAGCGCATCCTGATGACCTGCTGCCCGGCGAACGCGTGAATTTGTTCTTCAACCCGGACAGCAAACAGAAGCGTGCCTACCTCGTGCATTTCCAGGATGAGATGTGCCAAATGAAAGGTCACAATCATGCATGGGAGGTCACGAAAGTCATGGACGGCGGCTTCAGCGCTCGTGGCATAGCAGGCGAGAAACCGCTCGACGACCAGCCGACGACATTCACATTCGACGCGAAATGCAAGTTCTGGCGCGAGGGCAAATTGGTCGCAGCCAACGTCAAGGCCGGCGAACGCCTGCTGCTCACCTGGTGCTACGAGGGCGATCGACGCGTCGTCAAACTGCTCAGCGACGCCAGCAGCCTTGACGCGATCCAGAAGGAGGCCCGCCAACGCATTCAAACGCGCATCAAAAAAGACGGCATGACCGGCTTCGTCGAAGAAGCAGCCAAAGATAAAACGCAAATCCTAATCTTCGCAACCTGGTGGCAGCAAGCAAACGACCTCAAGCCCAGCGACGCCATCCGCGTGCAACATGAAAACGCCGATCCGATCACCGCCAAATTGGTCGCCCGCAAGAACCTCGGCACCTACGGCTCCGGCTGCACCGTCCTGACGCTCGACAGCCTCGACGCGAAACAGCTCGAAACGCTGCGCGGATGGACCGGCGGCCGGGTGGTGCGCGTGTTTGGACCGTGAAGCACTTGCCGTATTGCCGCTTGCGGCTTAGCGCTCGCGTGGGGTATTCGAGCGCTAAGCCGCAAGCGGAATTCAGAAAGTCTCGAGAATTTGTTTACCAAATCGCAAGCAATGGTGTATAAACAAGGAAAATACGGACTCCGCTCAATTCAAAGGGGAAGCCATGACGTTGCGCCATCCGCAATTTACGCGTCGGGACATGTTGCAGGTCGGCGGCGTCGGGTTGCTTGGCCTCTCGCTTGCGGATGTGCTGGCGATGCGGGCCACCTCTCAAACGCAGACGCAGACAACGCCGAAGTCGGTCATCTACCTCTTCCTCTCCGGCGGACTCGCCCAGCAAGACAGCTTCGATCCCAAGCCGAACGCGCCCGACAACATTCGCGGCGAGTTCGCGCCGATCCGCACGCGCATCCCCGGCGTCCTCATGAGCGAGCACCTGCCGAAGCTGGCCGAGCGCATCGACAAATGGGCGATGGTGCGGTCGTTGACGCATCCGTCGAACGATCACTCGCTCGGGCATCACATCATGCTCACGGGCCGCAGCCAGGCCCCGATTGGGTTCAACCCGTCGATGCCTCGGCCGGCGGACTTCCCTTCGATCACGTCGATCGCCGGCCATCTCGTGCCGCGCCGCAACGGGCTGCCGTCGGCGGCGGTCGTGCCGTTCAACTTCATTCACCACAGTGGCCGAATCATTCCCGGGCAATACGCCGGCGAGTTGGGTCATCGGCATGATCCGTGGCTGATCCAGGCATCGCACAACTGCGCTGGCTATGGCGCATGCCCCGATTGCTTCGATCATCAAAGCCGACCACACGAACACGTCGGCACGCCAGTGTTTCAACCGCCGGTGTTGCGCCTACCCGAAGGCCTGGACCAAGGCCGACTCGAAACCCGCCGCGGCTTGCTCGAAATGATTGATCGCCAACAACAGACGCTCGACCGCTCCGTCGCCGCGCTTGATCTCGATCAGCATCGCGCCAGTGCGTTGTCGCTCATCACGTCGAGCCGGGTGCGCTCCGCCTTCGACCTCAGCAACGAAAGCCGGCAGATGCTCGATGCGTATGGCCGTAATATGTTCGGCTACTCGTGTTTGCTCGCCCGGCGGTTGGTTGAGCTTGGCGTCGGTATGATCCAGGTGAATCTCGGCCGCAACGAAACGTGGGACACGCACGGCAACGCATTCCCGCATCTGAAGAACGACCTGCTGCCGCCAATGGATCAGTGCGTGTCAACCTTGCTTGAGGATCTCGAAGCACGTGGCCTGCTCGAATCGACAATGATCGTAATGGCCGGCGAGTTCGGCCGCACGCCACGGATCAGCCATCTGCCACAACATTACGCGCTGCCCGGTCGCGATCATTGGGGCGCGGTGCAGACGGTGTTCTTCGCCGGCGGCGGCGTCCGCGGCGGAACCGTCGTCGGCTCATCCGACCGCAACGGCGGCTACCCCGCGACCAGTCCGCAGACGCCGGAGAACATGACCGCGACGATTTACGACACGCTCGGCCTACCGCGCACCACCGCCTGGCACGACGCCAACCAACGCCCGAACCACATCTACCACGCCGAGCCGAT
>CAMAUE010000076.1 GCA_945861245.1 Singulisphaera sp. GP187 | reverse complement strand
GGGATAATGAGAACCCGCCTGCCGTCCGTCATTACGATATGCTTCTCTTGTCGAAGTATCCAATACCCTGCCTTCTCGAAAGCACGTACCGCAGCAAGATGATTTACGCCGGAGAGTTTTGGCATCCCTAAACCTCGACCTCGGCAAGTTTGGAATTCGCATTTTGCGATAGATATTTAACCGCTTCGAGGTATTCGCGGATAGCATCCGCAATGTTCGTCATCGCCTCTGGTTCTGTTGTTCCCTGCGAATGGCATCCGGGCAGGCCAGGGACAGAAACGGCGAAGCCCTCCTCGGATTCTTCGATGAGGACGGAATATTTCATCGCACTCTCCTGAGATGTGGCCTTCAAATGAGCCGAACGCTTGCCCGCCGGTGGGCATTCAGAACCTTTTGCGTATTTTCTTCATTCTACGCATCATTCGACACCCATGCAAGGAAATTGGGCCACACCATGCACTCCGACTTTCAGTTTATGCTTGTTAGGTGTCATGTGCGGCGGTAAGATTAGCGAGAAGCCAACGTACATTCGGGAGCGAAAATGTTGAAGCCTCTGTCAGCCCCAATCATGATCACTGTACTTCTTCTCGCCATCGGTAACCTGCTCAACGCCGCCGAGATTTCCAGCAATCGCGTCGGCGGCGGAGCGTGGAGCGATCCCGCGACCTGGCATGGCGGCGTCGTGCCGGGGGCGTCGGACGATGTCGTCATTCTCAAAAACGATGTCGTCAGTTTCGATCGCAATGACGACGGCAAGGTCTCGTGCCGAAAAATGCAGATCGACCCCAAGGGCGTGTTCACGTTCAAGACCAGCGTCGGCAAGGCGATTTGCTGTCTTGGCGATGCTTTGGATATTTCCGGTGTCATCAAACTCGACGGCACGAAGTCGGCGAGCGATTTCTTTGAACTGCGTTTTGTCGGCGCGACGGCCGATCAGCGAAAAATCAAACTCGCCAAGGGGGCCGGCCTGTTGCTCTATGGCAAAGCGAATCTGCCCGATGGCCGATGCAATGTCGCCCTGCGTTCGCCCAAGATCGGCGAGCAGAAGGACGATCTCGTCAGCATCGTCGAAGCCGACGGCGTCGTCAGCATCGATTGGCAGCGAGCGTACATCCACGAGGTGAAGCTGATCGCCAAGAAGATCGATAACACCGGCGCCAAACCGAACGAACGGCTCAATCTCATCGACAACCAGTTCACCGGCCAGGCCCGTGTTTGGCTGCAATATTGCGACACGCCGATCATTTCCAAGAACACATTCGAATGCAAAACCGCGAAGCCGATCGAAGAGGCCGCGATCAACGTATCGTACAGCCCGCTGACCGAAATCAAAGGCAACACGATCAAGGGCGGTTTCGCCATCGGCATCACTGTCAACAATCAGAGCGATTCGGTGCTGCTCAACAACACGGTCGAGAAATGCGCTGCCGGCATTACGGGCGGATACGGCATCCCCAACACGATGCTGCGTGGCTGCGTCGTTCGCGATTGCGCGGTCGGCATCAAACTCGAAGGTGCATCGGGCGTCGTTGAGCACACCGTCGTCGAGTCGGCGACGACAGCGTTTCACATGCAAAACTCGAACATGCAATTGACCCATTTCGTCGTTAAGAATCTGAATCCCAAGGGCCAGGCAGTGCTGTTCGACACCGGCACGCTGTCGCTGCTCAACTGCAATATCGCGCCGGCGCAGATCAAGATCGGCGTTCAACCGGCGACGGCGAAAACCGATCCGGTGACTTGTGTGCACTACGCTATCATCGCCGTCAAAGATGCGCCGGCGGATTGCCTGGTCGATGTACGAACCACCGGCCTCGCCGCCGATGCGAACGATCCAAACGTGCGCAACACGCCGGCGCCGCTAGCTGGCGGGCTGTCGCCGTTGCCGAAAACGCTGAATCCGCTGACCGTGAAAGCGTGGACTTTCGATTTGAAGGGTAAGCTCTTGGCCGGTCCTGAATATACTGTAAGAGTGCTCGGCCCCGCCGCGAAAGAAGGCGACGCCCGACCCGTGCTGAAGACGACGACGTTCCGCCCGCAGGAGAGCGCATTCCGCGCGATGCCCGACGACACGACGCCCACGTTGGAGGTGAAGTTCAAATGAACATCGATATCACGAAAGAAGCTCACGCAAAGGCGCAAAGGCGCAAAGGGCCGATCCATTTCTTTGCGCCTTTGCGCCTTTGCGTGAGCTTCTTATTCCTATTAATCTTCACAATAAGTACTTACGCTCAACGCACGGTGACGTTCCCGCCGGCGGAGGCTCCGCCGCCGCCGCCCGCGAAGGCGCCGCCCAAGACCCAGGCCGGCGGCGAAGAGACCGACATCATCCCCGATCCCGGCCCATCGATGCGAAAAACGCAACAGCGCACCCCGCCGCCGCCGACCAACCTTACCGTCATCTACAAAGTCGAGTACGGCGAAACGCTCCAATACAAGCATCCCAACGGCGTCGTACAGAAGTTCGAGCAGTGGAAAAGTTATCCCGCCGACGCGCTCAATCTCGTCACCCTCACCAACGAAAAGCTCGCCGACGGCAACAACTACCAGTACGCCACCAAGCCGCTCGCCAGCGGTGGCTTCGACCCGATCGACATCCCGATTCTCTACATGACCGGCGACTACGACTTCACGCTGAAACCCGCCGAGGTCGACAACCTGCGCAAGTTCATCACTGGCGGCGGGACGATCATCTTCAATGCCGCCCGTGGCCGCGATGAGTTCTCACGCGGCGTCATTCGCGAGATGCGCAAGGTCTTTCCACAGAAATCGTTCATGCGCTTGCCTCAAGATCATCCCGTTTTCAATTCTCGCTTTCGCATTCAACAAGTCATGATGCTGCTCAACGGCGTGCAGACCTCGCGGCCTCCCGAAATCTACTCCATCGATATCGGCACCAGGGCGGCTTGCATCCTCGTGCCCGGCGGGTTGGGGGCGGCGCTCAGCGGTACCGAGTATCACCCCGATGGCCGGCACATCGTCGGCGAATCGGCGAAACGGCTCGGCGTCAACCTCGTCGCCTACATGCTCGGCGCGACCGAGTATGGCCGATTCCTCGCTCAGGACTTTCCCGTCTACGCAGGCCGCACGCAGCGCGGCGATGTCGTTCGCTTCGCTCAAGTACGTTACGCCGGCAGCTGGGACATCAACCCGGCGATCCAGAATAGCGTGCTTGGCAGTCTCAAAGAGAACACGAACATTGATGTCGATTTCTCGCCGCACACCGTCGCACTCGACGACAAGGCAACGGGCCATTTCCCGGCTCTGTTCATGACCGGGCACTACGACTTCCGCTTCACCGAACCCGAAGCCGCTGGTCTCGCGCGGTATCTCAATCGCGGCGGCTTGCTTGTCGTTTCCAGCGGTGCCGGGCTGAAGCCGTTCGATACGGCATTCAAACGCGAGCTGAAAAAGGTCTTCCCGAATGGCGACCTGATCAAGCTGCCGCCGACTCATCCGCTGTTCGCCGGCGGCTGGAACACGGTCGATCGCATCGCCTTCACACCCGCCGCGCTGCGCGACAACCCGACGCTCGAAACGCCCGAGTTCTACGGCTACTTCCTCGACGGCCGACTGGCGATCGTCTACTCGCCGTATGATTTGATGAGCGGCGTAAACCGCGAGTCGAATGCGTATGCGAAGGGTATTCTCGATACGGATGCGATTCGGGTGGTGAATAATATTATTACGTTTGCGATCAGCCATTAGCGGGGAAGAGTGGCTAGTGGCTAGTGGCTAGAAATGCAGAGAGGAGATCGCAATGGCCGTGAAGTCCTATAAGGAGCTGATTGTTTGGCAAAAGGCTGTTGACTTGGTAATTGCGATATATCGAAGTTCCGTAGCGTTTCCCAAGGAAGAAGTGTATGGTCTTCGCCAGCAGCTTCGCCGAGCCGCCGTGTCGATTCCATCAAACATTGCGGAAGGCCAATGTCGAACCACGACCAAAGATTTTCTGCACTTCCTCGCCATTGCTCGTGGATCGCTTGCCGAAGTCGAAACGCAAGTATTGATCGCTCAACGCCTCGACTACTTCAGCACCGAACAGACGATTGAACTGTTTAACGCAACCAACGAGGTCGGTCGCTTATTGAGTGGCCTGATAAATTCACTAGCCACTAGCCACTAACCCTAACCACTAGCCACTAACCACTATGACCATCGAACAAAACCTCGCCGCCCTCCGCGACCTTCACAACAAGATGCTCGCGGAATTTGCCAAAACGATCGTCGGCCAAACCGAGGTGCTCGAAGAACTACTCATCACGCTCTTCGCGGGTGGGCACAACCTTCTCGAAGGCGTGCCGGGGTTGGCGAAGACGTTGATGATTAGCACGCTATCGAAGCTGGTGGCGCTGCGGTTCAAGCGTATTCAGTTCACGCCGGACTTGATGCCGTCGGACATCGTCGGTACGAACGTCATCGAAGAGGATCACACGACCGGCAAGCGCGTGATGGTCTTCGTCGCCGGGCCGATCTTTACGAACGTGCTGCTCGCCGATGAGATCAACCGCACGCCGCCGAAGACGCAGGCGGCACTCCTTCAGGCGATGCAGGAGAAGGAAGTCACTGCGGGCGGGAAGACCTATCGGCTCGATCCGCCGTTCTTCGTGCTGGCGACTCAGAACCCGATCGATCAGGAAGGCACGTACCCGCTGCCCGAAGCCCAGAAAGACCGCTTTCTGCTCAACACGTTCATCCGCTATCCGAAGCTGAGCGACGAGGAACAGATCGTCGAACGCACGACATCAAATATCGTCACCGACACGAAGGCGGTATGCGATCGCGATACGCTGCTCAAGTGTCAGGAGTTGATCCGCAGCATCCCGGTGTCGAAGCATGTGACGGGCTACGCGGTCGATCTGGTCCGCGCGACTCGGCCCGACGAGCCAGGCGTGCCGGCGTTCATCAAGGAACAAGTCGGCTGGGGTGCCGGACCACGTGCCAGCCAGGCGTTGATCCAGTGCGCGAAATGCTATGCCGCGCTGCATGGCCGAATCAACGTGTCATGCGACGACGTGCGGCACCTCGCGCTGCCGGTGCTGCGTCACCGCATTCAGGCGAGCTTCGCGGCCGAGGCGGAAGGCATCACGACCGATGCGATCGTTCGGCGGTTGCTGGAAACGGTGAAGGAGCGGATTGCAAATTGAAGATTTCAAATTGCAAATTGTGGCTCGCCGTCAATGTTGTGAAAAAAGCTCACGCAAAAGCGCAGAGTCGCGAAGAAATACATAGGAATTGAGGCAGGAAGCTCTGGGGTCGATTTCTCCTTTGCGCCTTCGCGTGAGCTTTCTCCACAACAATGGGGAAGTGATGTCCGATTCCGCCATCCGCGATTTGCTGGATTTGCTCGCCATTTCCGGTCGGCCCGGCGACGAAGGGCGTGTCGCGGAACATTTGCGCACCCTGCTCATCAGCCTGGGTGTTGCCGTGGATTGCATCTTTCAGGATAACGCCCATCGCCAAAGCGAGTACGGCGGCGCATGTGGCAATCTCATCGTTCGGCTCGATGGACATGGTCGTGGCGCACGTCGCCTCTTCAGCGCGCATATGGATACAGTTCCGGGTTGCGTCGGCGCGATAGCGGCTTTACGTGGTACACGGATCGTCAACACGGCGACGGACACAGCGCTGGGCGGCGACAATCGCACGGGATGCGCGTGCGTGTTGCAAGTCGCGCGGGCGTTGCTGGAACGCAAGGGCGATCATCTGCCGACAACGTTGGTGTTTTTCGTGCAAGAGGAAGTCGGGCTGATCGGCTCGCGCGGGTTGGATGTGAGCAAGCTGGGCGAGCCGAAGCCGACGGTTGGGTTCAATTTCGACGGCTATCACGCGGACCGGTTCCTCACCGCCGTCACGGGCACGCAACGCTTTACCATCGACATCGAAGGCATTGCCGCCCATTCCGGCATGAACCCGGAGGAAGGCGTTTCGGCCGCCCTCATCGCCGCCGATGTGCTCGCGGAGCTTGAACGCACCGGTTGGCATGGCGTCATCGTGAAGCCCGAAGGCGAGGGTCGCGCGAACGTCGGCATCCTGCGCGGCGGGACGGGCAGCAACGTCGTCATGCCGGCGCTACATATTCTCGCCGAGGCGCGCAGCCATGATCCCCGCTTTCGCGCAAGCATCATCGCGGCCTGGCAGGATGCGTTTCAGCGCTCAGCAACGCAGCGCCGAAATCACGAGGGGAAGTTGGGCACGTTCAGGTTCGGCCGCGGTCCCACCTATGAAGCGTATGCGCTGCCCGACAACGCACCCGTCGTGCGCATGGCGATCGCGGCGGCCGAGCGCATCGGCCTGAAACCGCAACTCATCAGCGACTACGGCGGTAACGACGCGAATTGGCTGGCGGGGCACGGCATCCCCGCCATCACCATCGGCTGCGGGCAACGCCATGTCCACATGCCGGCCGAGCAGATCGATCTGGGTGACTTTTTGCGGGCGTGCGAACTGGCGCGGGCGCTTGCCGTTTAGCGTTCACAGGGCAGGTAGCGTGCGTCATTTCGCGTCTGAAGTCAATTTTGAAGTGACGCTATCGCCGACCCTTAACGTCAAGCCAGCGGTTTTCCCCTGAGGCAGGACAAATCGGCCAACCGATTTTTTTGGATTTACATCCAGGATGCGAATCATTCCCAGGTATTTTGATTCGGGTTGGAGTCGATAAACGTCGAGCGTTTGGTCTTTTGCGAGTCCATGGTCGGTGCCGAGATTGATCTGAACCAGAGAGCCGGTAATTTTTTCGATCGTGCCGTTCACAAATTCTTTCGGCGGGTTCAACAGGTCCAGCTTTTTCCGCAGCACGATGTCGTCAACATATTTCCGACTCAGTTCGCGCAGTACTTCCAGCAGGTGCTCATTTCGATTTCGCAGATTCGCCTGTATCTCATAATGTATTATTCGCAGCTTCTTGTATGCTGTCTCAGCCTCGACGATCTGCGCATCGCGTTCCTTGATCGTATGCTCCATCACCTTGATTGTTCGTTGTAGCGCCTCAATCAACCGCCTCTGCTGTTCGATCAGCTTGTCCTTGTTGTCCTGTTGGGCAAGACAGCGCGGCAATATACACGGTTCGGGAAACAAAATGCCGATAAGAGCAGTAGTTATCATGCCGATCCGCGTGAAAGCCTATTGTTGACACGTGATGGTCAGCATCTTTAATCTCTATTTAATGAGAATGCCGATAGTAATGAGTGGTACAGGCTCGCCGCAAACCCGCCAATTGATTGCTAGTAGTGGAATAATTATCGCCGAAGTCGCCGTTTGATGTAATCGGCAAATTCGTTACTTTCGTTGTTTACGTTTAGCGCTCGCGCGGAGTGATCGCTAAACGTAAACACGAGTAGGGACTCGCACCATGAATCTTGTCCGCATGTTGGTTCAGAGTGGGGCGATGAAGGAAGCCGATGTTGCGCGCCTGCAAGAAGCGCTGTCGTCGTCGCCCAACAAGCCGTTGCATACCGTCATCATCGAGCAGAACTTCGCGAAAGAGGAAGACGTTCTTCCGGTGCTTGCGGACCATTTCGGCATGGAGCTCATCGACCTGACCAAAACAACGATCGATCCCGAAACCGTGCGGTTGATGCCCACCAAAGTCGTGCATCGCCGCAATATCATGCCAATTTCGCGGCACAACGGTTCGCTCGTGGTAGCGACGGGCGATCCGTTCGATGTTTACGCGATCGACGAATTGCAGACGCTCACCGGGCTTCACGTTCATCCCGTCCTGGCCAGCCCGCGCGAAATCCTGCGGATGATCAAGACGCATTTCGGCGTCGGCGGCGAAACCGTCACCGCGATGGTGCAGGAACGCAAGGACGACATCGAGCTCCTCGAAGAACTCGATGCCGACGACAGCGAACTTGCCAAGCAGGCTCAGGAAGCGTCGGTCGTCAAACTCGTCAATGAGATTCTCATCGAAGCCGCCAATGAATTGGCGAGCGATATCCACGTCGAGCCGGGCGAACATGCGCTGCGCATCCGCTACCGTATCGATGGCCTTCTGCAAACGCAAAACCTGCCGCCGGAGATCAACCGCTTTCAGTCAGCGATCATCAGCCGCATCAAAATCATGGCCCGGTTGAACATCGCGGAAAAGCGTCTGCCGCAAGATGGCCGCATCAAAATGCGAGTCAGCAACCGCGAGATCGATGTGCGCGTGTCGATCATTCCGATGGTTTTCGGCGAAGGCATCGTCATGCGTTTGCTCGACAAGTCGCGCATGAAGTTCGACCTCAAAAGCGTCGGCTTTCTCGACAATACCTACAAACTTTTTCGCCAACTCATCGATAAACCCCACGGCATCGTGCTCGTGACCGGGCCAACCGGTTCGGGCAAGAGCACGACGCTCTATTCGGCGCTCAACGAGATCAAAGACGAAGTGACGAAGATCATCACCGTCGAGGATCCCGTCGAATATATGCAGGACGGCATCAGTCAAATTCAGGTGCATCACAAGATCAACCTGAGTTTCGCGACCGCATTGCGAAGCATCCTGCGCCATGACCCCGATGTCATCCTGATCGGCGAAATGCGCGATTACGAGACGGCGGAAAGCGCCATCCAGGCGTCGCTCACGGGCCATCTCGTGTTCTCGACGCTGCACACCAACGACGCGCCGAGCGCGTTCACCCGGCTTATCGACATGGGCGTGGAGCCGTTTCTGGTGTCGTCAACGGTCGAAGGCGTGCTGGCGCAACGGCTCGTGCGGACGATCTGCCTGGAGTGCAAGGAAGGCTTTGAGCCGACGCCGCACGATCTCCCCGCCGACTTTCCCGGCGTGGCCGAGGGCAAGCCACCGAAGGTGTTGTACCGTGGCAAGGGTTGTCGCAAATGCCATCAGACCGGGTTCAAGGGCCGAACCGGCATCCATGAGTTGATGGTCAATACCGACGATCTGAAAGACCTGATTGTCCAGCGAACCAACGCGAATACGATCCGCATTCAAGCGATGAAGAACGGCATGATCACGCTACGCCAGGACGGCTGGCGCAAAGTGCTCAACGGCACCACAACAATCGACGAAGTCGCCCGCGTGACATCGACGGACATCGCGTGATAGGTATTCCGCTTGCGGCTTAGCGCTCGGATCGTACACGCGAGGGCTAAGCCGCAAGCGGAAAGTCATGATAGGTAAATAAACGTATGCCCGATTTCAATTATGAAGCCTTGGCCGAGACGGGGCAACGCACGCACGGGACGCTGACGGCGAACAACGAGCGAGAAGTGATGTCGATGCTCGATGGCAAGGGTCTGTTTCCGCTGCGTATCGAGCTTTCCCGGGCCGGCGCGCGAATCGCCAAGGGCGGGCGCCGCGTCGGCTCGCGCATCATGGCGACGTTTTTCTCGCGGCTTGCCGACTTGCTCCGGGCCGGTGTGCCGTTGTTGCGTTCCCTGGAAATTCTCGAACGGCAAGATTCGAACCCGAACCTCTCAGGCATCCTCCGTGAGGTTCACATCAAAGTCGCCGACGGCACGACCTTGGCCGACGCCCTGGCCGCCTATCCGCGCGCGTTCAACGAACTATCGGTCAGCATGGTTCGCGCCGGCCAAGAGGGCGGATTCCTCGAGGATGTACTTGAGCGAATCGCCGTCTTTACCGAGCATCAGGAAGATCTGAAGGCGAAGGTCATCGGCGCGCTCGCCTACCCCGTTTTCCTGGCGTTGACGGCGTTCCTCGTGCTGATGATCCTCGTCGTCTTCTTCATCCCGATGTTCGAGCCGATATTTGAACGCCTGCGCGAAAAAAACGAATTGCCGATGTTGACGGTTGTCTTGATCGGCGTCAGCAAAGCAATTGTCAGTTACTGGTACATCCTGCTCGTTGTGATTGGCGCAGCCGTCGCGGGATTTTGGCAGGTTACCAGCTCCGATAGTATGCGCTATTGGATCGATAGTGTGCGCTTGCGCCTGCCGGTCGTTGGCGGCGTGTATCTGAACTTCGCCCTATCCCGATTTACGCGCATCCTGGGCACGTTGTTGCGCAACGGCATCCCGATCCTGCAATCGCTGAAGATCGCGAAGGACTCGACGGGCAACCGCGTGCTCAGTCAAGCGATCGCCGAGGCCGCCGAACACGTGACCGCGGGCAACAAGCTTGCCCAACCCTTGGCGAACTGCAAGTACCTGCCACGCGATATCGTTGAAATGATCTCCGTCGGTGAGGAAAGCAATCAGCTGGAGAAGGTGCTTCTCGACACCGCCGATGCGCTCGACAAACGGACGACGCGCCAGTTGGAACTGATGATTCGGCTCTTGGAACCGGTGATGTTGCTGGTGATGGCGTTGGTCATCCTGCTCGTCGTGCTCGGCTTACTCTTGCCAGTGTTCAAGATGAGCCGGGCGGTGTGACCGCTGTTCCTGGTATTGCCGCTTGCGGCTTAGCGCTCGCGCGGCGCCTTGTGAACGCTAAGCCGCAAGCGGCAAATTCGAGAAGATTCATGGAATTTTAATGCCCAATCGTGGTATAAAGAAGAGTGGGGAATAAGGTTGTCGCCAAATAGAGAGGTGAGACAATGATAGTTCATAATGAACGCCGGAATATTCGTCGCCGACACGCATTCACGTTGATGGAAATGCTCGTGGTCGTCGCAATTATCGTCGCACTCGCGGGTATCGGCGGGTTCTTTTTTATCGGTCAGCTTGGCCAAAGCCAAAAGGACATCGCAATCACTCAGATGAAAGCGCTGACACAGGCATGCGAGATGTACGAATTGAAGCACAATGTACGTCCGCAGGGCCTACGCGTCTTGCTGGATCAAGATCCAAATACCGGATCCGGACCCTATTTGAAGACGAAGGATGCCTTAATCGATCCGTGGGGCCAAGAGTATGGGTATTCAGTCGACGGGTCGGAGAGCAGAGCGGCTGGTATGATTCAGGTCGATATTTATACGGTTGCGAAGGATGGCACGAAGATCGGCAACTGGGGCGTTACGCGGAAGAACTAATGCCGACGGGCTTAGTCAGAGCCGCGCACGAAGTAAGCGGATTGGGAAAGCAAACGCGGTGTCTTTGAGCCACTTGCTTCGTGCGTGGTTCTGACAAGATAGCAGAAGGCCAAAAAAATGAAACGGCAGCGCAGCGGCTACACGTTGATGGAAATCATCGTCGTGGTCGCAATCATCCTCGTCGTGATGGCGTTGGCGATCCCAGCGTTCATGACTTGGCTTGCCGACGCCCGCGCTGACGCCGCCGCCGATATGGTACGTGCACGCATGACCGACGCGCGATCCAAGGCGATGGAGGACGGTCGGCCCTGGCGTTTGGCTTACCTCGCCAACACGGGGTACTTTCAGCTGGCACCCGAAGAATCGATGGAGTGGGAAGCGGTTCAGCAGTCGAACACGAAACAGACGGAGGTCATACGCGACGAGTTGCCCAAGGACATCCTTTTTGTCGCCAGCCCCGATGACCTCGTCGGCAAGCGTGAAGCGGGCACGGTTGGTAATAAGTGGGAGACGATTGCGATCTACATGCCCAACGGCAGCGCTCGCGATGACAGCTTGACCTACTTCGGCAAGGTCGGCGTAGCGCCAGCCCGCGCTCGACTGCGTGCCCTGACCGGATCGATCACGATCGAATTGCCCAGAGACATTCAAGCGGCCACACCATGAAACGAACCCATCATTCCCGACGCGGTTTGACGCTCCTCGAAGTCGTGGTGGCGATGGCGATCTTCATGATTTCAGTTCTCGCCATCTACCAGCTTCTGACATTCGGGCGCGATCGCGCTTTGGACGTTCAGATGCAAACGCGCACCAGCCTACGCTGCCAGTCGAAACTCGCCGAGGTCATCGTCGGCGCGGTTCCGTTGCAATCGACCGGCGGCTATTCGGGTTTCGACGACGAGAAAGACAAGGACCTGCAATGGTTGCTTACCATCGACGAACTGGGTTTCGACGGTGCGCGCCAGATCAAGGTGTCCGTCAAAGCCGAACTGCCGAGCGGGCGCACCTTTGAAACGCACCTGGCCCAGATCATCCTGGACCCGGAAATACGTGGCTCGACGCTCGACCCAGCGCCACAAGCATCGCAGCCCGGCGCCGCTACCAAGGATGCTGCCGAAAGTGCGACGCCGAGCAGCACGTCGGGAACGACAGGCACGGGCACGACGGGGACCACCGGCGGAGCCAAGACCGGTGCGGCCCCAACTCCCGCGGCGCCGAGCGGCACAACCGGTTCGACCACTACCCCGAAGGGAAGTTGAATCGATGCGAACATCCCACGCAAGCCGACGGCGGGCGTTTTCGCTTATGGAGATGGTCTTGGCCGTTGCCATCACCATGCTCCTCCTCGGCGCGCTTTATGTGACGCTCAGCACCTACATGACAACGTCCAAGATTGGGCGCGAAGTTACACACGAAAGCGCTTTGGCACGCAACCTCCTCGCCCGCATCGGCGACGATATCGCCGGTCAAATCGGCGCCTACGACCCGCGCGGGCTGCTGGTGCCGGAAACATCCAGCAGCGATTCTACCTCATCTTCGACTTCATCCAGTACGACAGAAAGCACAACGCCGGGCACGACAACGACGGTGACGAACAACGATGCCGTGTTGTTCAATTTCGGCGTGTCGGGCGATACGAGCACGCTCACCTTGTCCACGAGTCGAGCGCAGAAGCCGCGTCCGACCGTGAATGGCGTCGCGCCGATGGAAGACATTTCGAGCGATCTTCGCTGCGTGATGTATTGGGTCGTCATGAACGGCTCCGAACCCGCGGGGCTGGCGCGCTACGAACTGAAACAGGCAACAGCCCAGGACATCGATTTCGCGCCGACGAATCTGTCCGATCAGAACAAGTACATCATCGCGCCCGAAGTGAAGAGCATCCTGTTTGAATACTGGAACGGCACGAGCTGGCAGACGACATGGATAGGCTCGGATCCGGCGTCCGAGGATGGCAGTATCCCGCTTGGCCCGCCGGCCGCGATCCGTGTGAACGTTACCTTCCGCCGCAGCGCCGCTGATAGCAGTGATGGTCCGACGTATCAGAACGTGTTCGCCCTGCCGACTGGCAACAACTTCCCGCAAAAAGCGACGACGCCTTGAGGCTGCCATGCATTCCGAACCACAAACCCCACCGACGCCCACCAGCGCGAAGCCAGGCAAACGCCGGGGCGTCGTGCTGATTGCCGTGCTGCTGATCGTCACCATTCTGGCGCTCACTGGCTACCAGTACGTCGACTTGATGTTCTCCGAATACAAGGCGTCCGAAAACGCCCATCGCAGCGTGCAAGCGCGTTTGTTCGCCGAGTCGGGCATCCATTACGCCGCGGCGCTGTTGGCGAGCAATGAGAATTACGTCGATATGCTCGGCAGCAATCCGTGGAACAATTCGTCGATGTTCAAGGATGTCAAGATCAAGTCGGAAGGCAAAGACGGCGGCATGTTCAGCATCATCGCGCCGGTCGATCCCAGCATGAACACCGCCGTGGGGACATCCAACTTTGGCGTCATGGATGAATCGAGCAAGATCAACCTGAACGCCGTCATGAAGCTCGATCCTACCGGCCAAACGCTGCACGATATGCTCATCAAGCTGCCGAACATGACGGAGGAGGTCGCCGACGCTATCGTCGATTGGCTGGACAGCGATTCCGACCAGCGGTCCAGTGGCGCGGAGACTTCATACTACCTCGGCCAAACGCCGTCCTATCGCGCCAAGAACGGGCCGATCGACAGCATCGACGAATTGTTGCTCGTGCGCGGCGTGACCCGTGAGTTGCTTTACGGATCCGATGCCAACCGCAATGGCATACAAGACGCCAATGAGACCGCCGAGGACGGCTTTTCGCGCGGGTGGTCGGCGTTTCTCACCGTTCACAGCCGCGAGGCCAACAGCGACAGCGACGGCAAGGCGACCGTCTACTTGAACAACACAGACCTTACTCAGCTAAATGTGCTCCTGCTCGACAAGGAACTTAGCGACGACCTTGTCAAATATATCATCATGTATCGGCAATACGGTCCCGCGAGCACCTCGGGCAGCACGCAATCGCTCGGTAGCACGCTCTCGGCGCTTTTCGGCCGCAGTTCGTCTTCGACCACTGGCAACACGACAACCGTGCAAGGCAAACTTGCCGACTACCAGGTAAAATACACACGCAGTGGCCGGTTCAAAATCGAATCGATTTTCGACATCATCGGGTCAGCCGTCAGCATTTCCACGACGGGGAAAAACAACAAGGTCACCAAAACGATCTACGCCAGCCCGTTGCTTGATAGCAGCGCGGGCGACCAGATTTACAAGCTCTTCAACTTCACCTCGCCGACCGAGGACGCCGAGTTGGCGGCACGGATCAACGTCAACACCGCGCCGCGGGAGGTGCTGCTGACGATCCCGGAAATCACCGAAGCCGATGTCGATAAGGTGCTCAACATTCGCGCCAACGTGGGCGAAGGCGAGGAACTCGACAGTATCTTTCTGACGCCAGCTTGGCTATTCACCGAGGCCGGTCTCAACCCGCTTACGCTTCGCAAGGCCGAGAAATACGTCACCACGCGCACGCAGGTTTATCGCGTGCAGTCGGTCGGTTACTTTGAGAACAATAAAGGCCCGTCCGTCAGGTTGGAAGCAGTCATCGACACGAACCACGGGCGACCTCGCATCGTGTCGTGGCGCGACCTGACCGAATTGGGCCGAGGCTACGATCCGAGCACGCCGCCGTGATGAGGCACCCGCACTGTATACTTTTTTTTCGTGTAATGGACGAAGCTAGGGTCGCTGAGGCTGCTCGAAATGCAATGAGGAACTAAGAACGAGGAATTAAGAATGAGGAATTGCAATCGATTCATTTGCTTGCATCGATTCGCTTGTATTAATTCCTAATTCCTCGTTCTTAATTCTTAATTGCATTTGAGCGATCGCCAAAATGCGAGGCTTGATGACTGGCGCTACGGACTGGCGTTATTTACCAGATGAGGAGAGACTGCTTTGGCATCCTGGCTTGTACTTGATTGGGTCAACGATCAGTTTCACGTGCTCTGCGCACAATCATCGCGGCGCGGCGTGCAGGTCACGCGTGCTTTGACCTGGACGCATCCCGAGTCGTTCACGCCCAGCACGGCGGAGAGCCTCGGGAAGGCACTGCGCGAGTTTCTCAAGTCGGCGAAGGTCGGCGCGGCTCCGGTAATCGTCGGGCTCGGACGCGATCGCATCTTTCTCAAGGAACTGCGCTTCCCGCTAATCGCGGCCCATGAAGAACCGAATCTCGTCCGCTTTCAGACGGCAAAAGAGATTGCCGAGCCGGTGGACAATTACGCCATCGACTACGTCGGCATGGGTGACAGCGATTTCGAGCGCAAGGTGATGGCGGCTGCCTGTCGGCGTGACGTGATGCAATCGCTGCATACGCTCTGCCAGGCGGCCGGGCTGAAGCTGCACGCGGTTACGCCGCGAATCTTCGGTATGGGCTACGCGCTCGCCCGCAGTATCGCCCCGGAGCAGATGCCGCCTGGTGTGAATCATCTCAGCGCGGTGCTCGCCGTCGGACAACGTTGGGCGGAGCTTTCTTTCTTCCGCGGCGATCGTCTGTTGCTTGCACAATCGTTGGCGAATGGACCGATGTTGGCAGGCGAACTCAAGCGCAATCTCGCCGTCTTTCAGGCCCAGCATGCGGTCGATATCAACGTTACGGGTCCGGATCAACTTTATGTTTTCAGCTGCAATGCCGCTCTTGCGGATTCGCTCAGCACGACGCTCGGTATTCCGGTGCAGCCACTGAATCCGCTCAAACCCGAACGCGACATCGCCGAGGCACTCGATGTGCCCTCGCAATTCGCCGGCGGCGTCGGCCTGGCGCAGCTCTGGTCGCAATCGGGCGACAAGCCGATCAACCTCGCATTGCCGAGAAAGGCACAGGCGTCGGTCAGCGTCTCTCGGCAACGGCTGCTTCTCGTAGGCGCGGTTTTTGCCGCGGTGTTGCTGCTGGCGATTGGCGCCTTTGGCTGGCTGCTTATTACGGAGAGATCCAAGAATCGGCAGCTCGCAAAGGAAAAAACCGAGTACGACGAATTTCTGAAGAATGTCGTTCAAGAGCGGGCCGACATCGAAGCCTACAACGAGTGGGAAAACACCACGGTGCCCTGGTTGGACGAGCTTTACGATCTGTCGGCTCGGTTTCCATTCGAGCCGCAGTTTCGCATCAACAAGTGGTCGGCGCAACCGCCCGCCACCCGAAGGAGCGGCGTCAAGGAGGCAGACATCGGTTCAGTAACCATTGACGGCATCGTGCCGACGGACCGGCTCGGTCCCGATGGCTTGTTGACAAACCTGCTGAACGCCTCCGCGGGCGATCCGCACATCAAGGTGTCACTGGGGAAGACTAAAAGCGGCGAGAACGTGACCGAGTTTTCGCTCAAGTTTGACATCGCCAAGCAGGACATCAAGAAGTACCAGACCTCTCTGAGCGTGCCCGTGCTGCCTAGAGCGAAAGAAATAATTATCACGAAGACCAAGCAGCGCCTCAAGACGCCGGAACCTGCCAAGAAGGACATCGAGACCGAGCCCAAAACGCCCGATCCCGATGGCGACACGAACATGGATGGAGGCAAGCAATGAACTCACGCGAACGCATGCTGCTGATTGTGTTCCTGTCGATCGTCGGCAACTTCCTCGTTTTCATCGGCCTTTGGCAGTTCATGTGGATACCCTATGAATCGCTGAGAAAAGACAATGTCAGTCTGGAAGAAACGAATCTAAAGCTCGCCAAGGTGAAGGGGGATTTTGCGAAGGACCAAAAACGCATGGCCTTGGCGCGTCTGAAAAGCCTGCCCTTCGATCGCAATTTCGCCATCACGGAATATGACGCGCGCTTCCTTGGCCCGCTGCTCAAAAGCGCCGGGCTGAAGGTGGACGATATCACGCCCTCGGCAACGCTCGCCGAAGTCTCGCTGCCCAAGCAGTTTGCGGGCATCAAAACAGTCGGGCACAAGACGATGACATTCACCGTCAATGCACGCGGTGGGCTGGATCAGATCGTGGACGCCCTGGAGATGCTCAAAGTCGCGCCGTACGAACATCGCATCAAAAGCGTGTCCGTGGATCGCGTTAGCACGTCCACGGCGAATGATGCCAGCAAACAACTGAAGATGACCATGGTCCTGGAAACCTTGCTCGTCGCTCGCGCTTCGACAAAGCCTGGTGTCGCTCCCGGTGTGGACCCGCGCAATATCCTGATCGACGCGCTCTTGGCCCGCGTGGCGCCGTTCGGCGGGTTCGGATCACTTGCCTCCGAAACCTTCATCCTCACCTGTGTGCCTCGGTTGGCGAATCGTGAGTACGAAACGATTGCCAAGCGGAACATCTTCGTCGGCATGGTTCCGCCGCCGCCGAAGGAAGTTATCGTGTGGAAGGATCCGCCCCCGGAAAAGGAAAAGAAGGAAATAGTCGTCGTCGATCCCGGTCCCAAGGAGCCGGATACGAACATCCTTTCCTTTGTGCGCTTGAGCATGGCCGTGCCGAGTGACCAGACCGCGTACTTGATGAATCGCTACGAAAACAAAGAGATCAAACTGATAGCAAAGCCGAACTCGGGGTACGACACGTTCGCCGTCGGCGATCCGGACAGCGAGTTCGTCTATTTCAAAGCCAAAGTGCTGCGCGTTGACGGTCGCAAGGTATTCTTCCAGATCAAGGAGAGGGTCTATGAAATTCATATGACCCAAACATTGGAGGACGCGTTGGCGTACCCGCTCACAATCGAACGACTCGACGACCTCGACCTGGAACGCGACCGCGAATGGGAGAAATCGCAGGCTCCAACCAAAAAGGACGACCCGAGCTCGAAGGGTGGCCCTAAGACAAACTCGAAGACGCCAACGAAATCGCGGTAGGTGCGGATGCGAGGTAAGCCCAGAGGTGAGGTACCCCGAATCTCTGGGTTGGCGCCTGGCCGATCCCAAGGGTTCGGAGTACCTCACCTCTGGGCTTCGATGACTCCATGGATATGAGAGTATTTTTAATTCTTTTGAGCTTTTCTTTTCCAATGGATCTGGTATTCGCCTACCCAAGTTCATAGCAACAGCAGGGGAGAAGGTCGCGTGAGTTGAAACCGCGTCGTTTGCCTATTTTGGCGAACGGGTGTGGATTCGATTGATGTCACGCAAGTATTGCGAAATATTCCTTGGCCGAGCGAATCTGCTCAATCTGGGGAAGGTTTCGTTTGCATCCCATGATCGAGTCTGGTACGCTGAGTTTGAGGTGGGTGGCCATCCCGCGAGGATGGCGAACCTCGGCATTTATTTTCGGGAGTAGTTATGATTTACGTCAAACGCGCAATCCTATTACTGATGCTGCTAGGCGGCATCGGGATCGTCGGGCTGGAGAGGTCGCCGTCCGTATTCGGGCAGCAAACCGGCGGGCAAGCGAAGGACGATGTCATCAAGCTCATCCCGCAGACGCGCATCGATTGGACCCAAAAGGTCATCTCCTTTGAGATGCGCGACAAGAAGTGGTCGGCGGTTTTTGAATGGCTGGCGGACCAAACCGGGATGCCGTTCAGCTCGGTTTTCCCGCCACCGGCGGGCACGTTGACGTTCATCAACCCGACGAGCAATGGCCAACCGCGCACGTATACACTGGCGGAAGTGTTTGATGTCATCAACGAAATATTGCAATCGCAGACAAAGCACACGCTGATCCGGCGCGAGTTGACGCTGACGATGGTGCCCGCCGACGCGGTGCCGAAGGAATTGATTCCGCGCGTCTTGGTCCCGGATTTGCCGAAACGCTCGCGCACCGAAGTCGTCGAGGTCGTGATCCAGTTGAAGGACCATCTCAACGCCGTGGAGGTAGCCGCCGACGCCAAGCGTTTGTTCGGCGAATTCGCGCATGTGACGCCGTTGGATTCGACGAATCAGCTGATTATCCAGGCCCCAGTGGCGATGTTGATGAGAAACATGGAGATCTTCCTCAGGGATGAAGAAGGCGACAAGAACATCCACAACTTCACCTACCAGTGCAAATACATTCGCGCTGCTACGGCGGAGCAAGTCATCGTCAAGGCGCTGGGCTATGCCCAGATCATCGACGTGCAGAAAGGCGGGCAGAAAAGCAGCGACCCCAGGCAGCCTGGGTCGGGGCCTTCCACCACGCGAACCATTAAGCAGATCACCGTCACATCGAACAAGGCGACGAACCAGATTTTCATTAGCGGCCCGGCCGACAAGATTGCCACGGCCAAGGTGATTCTCGAAAAGCTCGACGCGCCAAGCGGTAAAGCGCAGACCCTGTTGATAGGTCCGCCGATCTTTCAAAACCACGACTTGCCGTCCGGTAGCGCCGATGCGATGGCGAAAATCCTGATCGACTACTTCAAGGAAGACTCGACTATCCGCGTCGCGGCGACTGGTCCGACCCGGCTGTTTGTCTACGCCGACCCGCAGACGCATTTCGAGATCGGCCTGATCATCGGTCAAACGACGCCGCCGGCCCAGAAGCCGGTGTCGATCCAACTCAATCGGCTCGACGCTTTCAAGTTCATCGAAACACTCAAGGAAATGTTTCCCGAATCCGCCAAGGGCGCTCCGTTCCTCAGTGCCGATGTCGATAGCAACACGATCCGCATTCGCGGCACCGACGATCAGATCAAAATCGTTACCGATGTCATTCGCGCATTCGACGGCAATCCGTTCGGCGGGGCCGGCGGCATCCGCACGATCAACCTTGACAAAGCCTCCGGCGCTACTGTTGCCGAGGCCCTTCACATGCTCTTCGGCAAACTTCGCGACAACGAAATGAAGCTCATTCTGCCCAGTTCGGCGTTTGATGTCAAACCGGAAAACAAGAGTCCGGAACCCAAGAAAGCACCGACGCCGGACGACAAAAAGGGAGCCGTCCGCCTCACGCCCGATAAGGTGCGTGAATTGATGCACCTGAGCAAGGACGACATGGATGAACGAAATCCGAACTGGATCAGCACCCAGCCTGTTGAGGAGAAGCGCAAGATCGATCCGAAGAAGCCGCCCATCGTCATCACGGCGTTTGGCAATCGCATCGTGATCGCCAGCGAGGATATTGAGGCGCTCGATTTGGCCCAGCAGTTGATCCGCATCCTCGTCAACACCGAGGCAGGCCCAGGCGATTTCGAGGTGCTGCGACTTCGTTATGCCAGCGCCAACGAAGTCGCCAAGATTCTCGATGAAGCGTTCAACGGTCCGAAAGGCCAGGGTGGGCCAAGCGGCGGTAAGGGCGGCGGCGGCGGTGGCGGCGGGTTCAATCCGCTCAGCCTCGTGACGGGCGTCCTCGGCATGGGCAGCGGTAGCGGTGGTGGAGGCAGCGCTCGCATTGAAAACATCCGCGTTGTTGCCGACCCTGCGACCAATGCCCTGCTCATCAAAGCCCGGCCCGTCGATATGCTGACCATACGTCGGCTCATCGCGACCTCGCTCGATATTCGCAACGTAGATTCCGAGGCTGTCGTGCGAACCTTCGCCGTCCCGATCAAGCACGCCAACGCCAACGAAGTCGCCGACATCATCCGCCAGGTCTATGCCGACGCCATGAATGTCCGCCCGCAGCAATCGCAGCAAGGTGCTGGCGGGTTTCCCGGCTTCAGTTTCGGTCCGCGACCCGTCGATGCCGCCGGTATCGATCGCAAAGTCATGCTCTCGCTCGGCGTTGACATCCACACGAACAGCCTTTACGTCGCCTGCCCAACGACGATGTTCAAAGAAGTCAAAGAACTCATCGACCAGATTGAGATTGCTTCCAAGGATCAGAAGCAAGCGATCCGCATTGTGTCGGTCAAGGACATCGATCCGGTTTCACTCGCCCAGGCCATTGAAGCCATAACGGGCCGATCCACGTCGTCCGGGCAACGCCAATCCGGCGGGATTGGCTCAACTCCCGGCGGGTTCGGCAGCGGCTTCCGCACCGGCGGATTCGGCACCGGTGGCGGTGGCGGTGGTGGCTTCACACCCGGTGGCGGAGGAGGCTTTACGCCCGGTGGTGGCGGAGGACTTTTCCCCGGCTTCACACCCGGAGGCGGTGGCGGCTTTTCACCCGGAGGCGGTGGAGGGACCCGGCCCGGTGGCGGTGCCGGAATTAGGCCCGGAGGCGGCGGCAAAAGCGGAGCCGACACGCGAGGGCTGGATTTTTTCGAACAACGGGTCATGGATGACCCTTCCGTAGCTCGCCTCTTCGATCCCAGCGAAACCCAGGAAGCCCCGCTCACGCTCCCGTACCGTGACAACCCTAAGAAAACGCCTGTATACACCACTAACCCGATCCACTACACCGGCCTCTTCCAGGACAAAGAAGTCGGCGAGCAACCGGAACCCAAAGGCAAAGACCTCAAGGACAGTGGCGACATCACACCGCCTCGCCTTGGCGCCTCTATCGAAGTCCTCGAACAGCTTGGCATCCTCATCCTTCGCGCCAACAACAAGGAAGATGCCGATGCAATCCTTCGCATCATCGAACTACTTCGCAAAACCGCTCAGCCGGCCACCATTGACATCCAACTCGTCCCTGTGCGGTTCGGCGATCCCACAAGCATCACCAACACGCTCAATCTGTTTTTCAGTCGCCTGAATATCACGCCGTACGCAACCTCCATTATTCCAGGCGGCATCCGACCCGGTGGGGGCGCAACGCCTGGCGGCGGCGGCGGCGGCGGCACGGCCACGCCTCAATCTCAGGCGACCGCCACCGGACAAGCTGGTGGCTCGGGCAACGTCATCCTCATCCCGCAACCTCGGCTCGGCGCCATCTTGGTGGCCGCAACCAAGGCGCGCATGCCCGACATCATCAAGGAAATTCAACGGCTCGACCAGCTGCCCTCGGACGTCAATTCACCCGTCGCGTTTCCGCTTAAACGCGCGACGGCATCGCGTGTGGCGACGGCGCTCAACAGCTTCTATGCCGTCCGTTTTCCGATTCCCGAAGGAACCAACAATCAGGTGCGCATCACCTGGGACGACAACTCCAACACGATCTTCGTACAGGCGTCGCCTGGCGATCTCGTCGATATTCGCAACATGATCGAATTCATCGACACTACGCCGTCGGCAGCCAAGAACGAAATCCGTGTCGTCCGTCTGCGCAGCGCCGTCGCCCTCGACCTGGCGCAATTGCTTGGCGTGTCGATCGCCAACAACGCGCTCGTCGGCAGCAGCCAGCAGAGCGGCCTCGGCGGCGCGCTCGGCGGACTGGGCCAAGGCGGCGGCGGATTAGGCGGCATCTTTGGTGGGCAAGGCGGCGGCGGCCTGGGCGGTCTCGGTGGCCAGCAGCAACAGGGCCTCGCCTCCAAAAACAGCGTCGTCAAATTCGTCGGCAGCGACCCCAAGAACGGCAAGCCGGTCGAATCCAGCATCCTTGAAGACATCCGAATCAACCCCGATCAACGTACCAATAGCCTGCTCATCTCCGCACCGGAGAAGACGATGGCGCTCGTTCTCGCCCTCATCAAAGACCTTGACATCGCGCCCAGCGCACTCTCCAAGATCAATATCTTTACGCTGAAAAAATCCGACGCCACCCAACTCGCCCTGACGCTCCAACAGCTCTTCGTCGGCTCCGGCGGCCTGGGCACCACGGCCCGCACCGGCGTCGCCGGCGGATTGGGTGCAGGCGGACTCGGTGGCCAGGGCGCCGCCGGCGCCGCCACTGGACAAGCGCGACCGTTGCAGATAACGATCCAAAATACTTCGCCCGACGGCGCGCCGATCATCGATCTCCGCCTGACTGTCGATGAACGCACCAATAGTCTCATCGTTGCGGGCAGCCAAAACGATCTCGACGTTGTCGAATCGATCATCGCCAAGCTTGAGGACGCAAACATCCAAGAGCGTCGCCAGGAAGCAATCCGATTACGCAACAGCCAGGCCGTTGATGTCGCCAACGCCTTGGCCGACTTCCTCAAGAAATCCTACGACGTCAGTAAGAATTACAACCAGGGGACCAATTTTCAGCAGTTGCAGCGTGAGGTCGTTGTCGTCGCGGAGCCGATCAGCAATTCGCTGCTGATTAGCGCGACATCGAAATATTTCGACGATTTGATCCGCATCGTGGCCCAGCTTGACACGGCTCCTCCGCAGGTCGTCATCCAGGTGCTCATCGCCGAGGTGTCGATGAACGGGTCGGAAGAGTTCGGCATGGAACTTGGCCTGCAGGCGCCGCTCTTGTTCCGCCGCGGCATTCCAGGTGCGGCCGGGACCGCGACGTACCAAACCTTCACGCCGGGCTACAACTTCAACAGCACTGGCCCGCTCGGCGACAATGCGCTCGAAAGCCGATCCGGGGTCGGCATCCAGGGCATCGGCAACTTGGGCGTGGGACGAGCCTCGCCCACCAACAACGTCGGCGGATTCGTCTTCTCCGCCGCCAGTGATTCGGTCAGCGTACTGATCCGCGCGTTGAAGATTCAGGGCCGAATCAACGTCCTCAGCAGGCCGCAGATCACCACGCTCGATAACCAGACGGCGTATATGAACGTCGGTAAGGATATCCCGATCCTCACGAACAGCACGCAGAGCATCAACGGCGTGACGCAAAACATTGAACGCAAACAGGTCGGCGTGATCCTTCAGGTTACGCCAAAAATAACACCCGATGGCCGGGTAATCATGCGTGTCATCCCCGAAGTGTCGTCGGTCGTGGAAACCCCAGTAAACCTGGGCAACGGCACAGTCGGCACGGCGCTGAATGTTCAGCACCTGGAAACAACGGTCATCTCGGCGGACGGCGAGACGATTCTCTTGGGCGGCCTGATTACTAAGCGCGAAGAGAAGAACGAGAACAAGATTCCTATTCTCGGCGACTTGCCCGGCATCGGGGCGGCGTTCCGTTACCGCACCTACACGAAGAGCAAGACTGAGCTAATCATCATCATGACGCCACATATCATTCGCAATCGGGCTGAAACCGATCAGATCTTGGCCGACGAATCCCGCCGCATCGACTGGAGCCTTAGTGACGTGATGCGAGTCCATGGTAACGCCAATTCGCTGCCGTTCATGCCCAACGTAATGCCCGAACCGCACCGCCATCAGGCGAAGCCGTTCCGCATCTATCCGGCGGCGCCAGGCGGGGCCGAGCGGGCGCCGAGCCAGCCGGAGTTGGCACCGCAGCCGCAGATTCAGCCGCAAACATTCCGCTCGGCAGTGCCACCCCGGACGGGCCTGCTGAAAAATATTTTCGGCAAGCGAAACGAGACGCCGGATTTGACAGTAGCGCCCACCACGTCCGAGCCGCAAGTGCAGGCCTTCGGCCCGGCGCCGCAACTAGAACAACTGCCGGTGTTGCAACAGACGAGCACGCTGATGGCGGTACCGACGGTAACTCAGCAAGTTCCGCAGCAAAATCAACCGAAAGCCCCGCCGGTGCTGGATATTCCATTTTCCGAATTCGCCACGCCGCCGGTGCAATCGGCACCGCGCGGAACCACTGATGCGAACAGCCCGATCTTAATCCTCCCGACGCAACGAAGCAATCCGGGAACCACCCAAGGAAGGGAGATGCCGTCATGGCCTGTGCAAAAGCAATAGTTTGGGGAGCGCTCGTCTGCGTCCGTCGAGGGATCGCGCCAATGTGCCTGATCGCCGTGGCGTTGTCGTTTGGCTTCGGGTGCAGCTCGTTTCAAACGATCTGTTCGACCGATTGGATGAAATCGCCGTGGGGGGCTCCGGAATCGCAACAGCCAGTTAGCCACGTGTTGTCACGTTGGGAGAACAACGTGCGGACGACGACCAATAACCAGGCGGGCGGAGCGCCCATAGTAGGCCTGGCAGGCCGCATCTACCTCATGAACGAAACGATGGGCCAGAACGTCAACGCACAAGGCGAAATACTGGTTCAGCTCCTGGATATGACATCTCCCGTTCCAGGCTCGCCGCCGCAAAAGATCCTTGAGGTGCGCTACGACCCGATCGCGCTGAAGCAACTGAAGCGTAAGGATCTGATCGGCGACGGCTACACGGTGTTCCTGCCATGGGAGAACCACAATCCAGGCGTGAAGAAGGTACAGATTCAGGTTTCCTACCAGCCGCTTAACGGTGCGCCACACTACGGCGACCCGACACTCGTTTCATTGCAATCCGACCAGCCGCTGCCGTATCTGACTCCGCAAAATGTCGTTCCGGCAGCCCACTACCAGCCAATCCAAGGCGCAAACAACGCTCCGAGATGAAAAAACCTATTGCCGAGCCGTGCCCCGTAAGGGGCCGGTTTGCGGACGTTTCAACCTGCAAACGCGGCAAGGTTCGCCGATTACCGCCGCCGTAAAAAATGCTCGAAGAACTGGTAGATCTGCTCGTTCGACTCCTCGTTCGGCGAGTGCATCGCCCGGTTTGTCATCGCGACGCGATTTTCATGGCCGAGCAGCCGATTCGCCGCAATCGAGTGATTCAACGCCTTCCACCGTTCCGGCGGATCCTCGGCGCCGCCCGAAACCAAAAACGGTCGCGGCGCCATCAATGCATGCAACTCGTGCAAATCGTGGCCTTTTTCTATCATCCGCTGGTACGGTCCCGTGCGCGGGTTGGCCTCGGTCGGGATGCCACGCTTCCGCTCGCGGTTCGGTTCATAGCCGAGATACCACGGCTCCCAATAGTTCACGTTGCTGCGTTTCTCGTCGAACACAATGCCGGGATCGCTCCATGCAGCACACGCAAACGAGTCGTATAGGCACGACGCGAACAGCGCCCACTTGCCGCCGTACGAATGCCCGACGATGCCGATCTGGCTCGCATTGACAAACGTCAGTGACGCCAGCAGATTGCGGCAATTCGCGGCGACATATGCGTGATACCCCAACGGTTGAATCTGGGCCTTGTCCTTGTTCGGATAATATGAATTCGGATCGCTGCCCAAAGATAGCGTGACGAACCCGCGTTTGGCGAGCTGATAGGCGAAATCGCGGAACGGCCCTTTTCTTTTGCCGATGCCGGTCTTGGCGTCATAGAAAACGACGACCACAGCCGGGAACGGGCCTTTGCCTTCGGGGACAAGCAAATAGGCGTCGTCGGTCATGCGGCCCGGTGCGATCTCGATGCGGACATGGTGCTCGGTGAAATTCTCGCGTTTCTCTTTGGCGAGATATTCGATCTTTGGCGCCTTGACGAGCGGTGGAAACTCGCCGAGCATGTCCTTCCACGTCGTCAAGATTTCCGCCCGGCGTTTCGACCAGTCGGCGGGCGTCTTGACAGGTGTGCCATCGTTGAATTTGAGCGGCGATTTGTAAATGCCGAGATCGTTGGCGAACTCGACGGGCGGCTTGAAGTGCGGCGCGATCTTCGTCGGCAGCTTCGGCGTATCGCCAGCGCGGGAGCTCGGCCAGCAGAGCAACACGACAAGTGGAGCGTACACGAAGAGCGGGATGTAGCGTTTCATGGGGAAATCTTTCGAAAGGATTCCGCTTACGGCATGGCGTTCGCATGCCACCACGCGAGCGCTAAGCCGCAAGCGGAATAAAGCAAAATTGGCGATCGCCTAATCGTCCTCACCCTCGCGCAGCTTGGCGGCGTAATCGGCGAGGAATCGGCGGCGATCCTCGGTGCCGACTGCCGTGACCGTCACGCCGTCCTCGGCCTCCTCGGTGCAGAACGGCGGCGAGGCGGCGAGCAATTGGCCAGGCTCCAGTTTGCCGCCGTCTCTTTGAAACTCCAGCAATGCCTCGAAGCCGAGGACCTCCATCGGATCGTCGGCCGCCTCCTTCATGAATTTCTTGAAGCTCAACTCGAGCGACTCCAACTCGCCGGTCTCGCAAAACAATCGCCAGACTTCGCCTTCACGCAACAGAAACTGATCGCCCAAGCAATCCTCGCCGAAGGGGATGTCGTCTTGCTCCACTTCCGGATAGAGCCGATGAAACGCGTTGGGGCCGACCCAGGCGTCGCGCAGCGAATGCCACGCGGGCGCAAGGCAGGCGCCGCGCACATGCAGCCCGCCCTTAAACTGGATGAAGCCGTTCGTCTGTTCGAGCAGCGCTGTCAGCGCCGTCGGCAGCTTCGCAAGAATCTCTGGATCGTCAATCGCTGGGCCGGTGTAGGTGATGAGGTCGCGGTTCATGTTTTTGTCCGTAGTCTGTGGTTCGTGGATTGCCACGGATTCATTAATCTTGTCGCAAGATCGTATGGGCAACTACCCAAACTTCATCTTGTGGGCTGCCATGATGGCGATACCATTTTCGAATCGTCTTTTTCAGTTCACGCACGCGTGACGACAACTCGGAACTTCCTGATGCAAGGAGGTAATCAATCGTGCAGACGACGATCTGGTCGTGCACAGGTTCGTCGGCGTCCGCAGGCCACCAGTAACCGTGAAAAACGGCAGGCCGCATTTCGGAGAACGTGTAGCCCGTGACGCCAATGCCTTCGGTGCGAAGATCGTTGAGAAAGGCGATGACTTTGAGAAAAGCCTTTTCCTCGCGTGCATTATTGACGGGGAGATTGCAGGTGACGCGCGTACGAACTTCGTGAAGGTCTTTTCCCCGTGACGCCATTTGCGAGCCTCCGAAAATATGGCCCCAACACTACTGTCGAATACGTGCGATCTTGTTGGCCGGAAGGTCCGAAACATTGCGCAATGCTTTCGATACAAATGCTAAGCCGGCTTGTTGAAAATACGCGACAGCCTCGGCAGGGACAACCAACGACTTCCCGTCGGGCGATGAGTGAGGCATGTGACGTAACTCGTCGGTCCAGAGGAGATCAACGGCACGCTCGAGTTCCTTGTCATCGTGAAAAACAAGCCGTTGTTTCTCGGGATAGGAATTGAGGCTGAAAAACCAAGTCGGCTGCGGATCGCCCCTTTCGCCTTTTGCTACCGTGCCATTCGCTGAATTACTTCGCAGCTTTGCCATTTCAGTCTCCCGACTTCTTGCCGCAGTGCAACGTTACTGTAAATTATATCCGATTCGTGAGGCCAATTCGATAGGAATTCGGGATCCGTAAGTGGGTTCATCCGATTAATGCGTATTTTGTCGTATGTAGTGCCAATATCTTGAGTTTGAAGAAAGCAAGATCGCGGTAGCCATACGCTTGGCCGTTCATTTTGCGGATTTTGTTGTTGGTGCCTTCCAAGGGGCCGGTTGAGATGCGGTA
>CAMAUE010000075.1 GCA_945861245.1 Singulisphaera sp. GP187 | reverse complement strand
TTGACGCCGCCCATTTCGAGCTTGAGGTCGTTCTCGAACTGCTCTTTCACGTCCGTGCCGACGCGGATCACGTCATAGCGGGCGATTTCCGGAACGCCTTCGAGAAACAGGATGCGGTCGATGAGCTTCTCGGCATGCTTCATCTCGCCCATCGATTCCTCGTAGTGTTTCTTGCCCAGGAGCTTGTAGCCCCAGTTCATGCACATTTTGGCCTGAACGAAATACTGATTGATGGCGGTTAGCTCAATCGTCAACGCACGGTTGAGAGCCTCGATTACTTGCGGGTTGCCTTGCATGGTTTGTCTCCTCGCGAATTAGGTCAATTTCTGGTTTTGGCTATTGTATGAACCAAGCTATCAGCTATCAGCTATCAGCTATCAACTCCCAGCCAAAAAAAACTCGCGAAGCGATCTTCCTGAACTGCATGAATGAAAGCTGATAGCTTTCACCGCTACTTCGGCGGAATTGATTTGCCATGCGGATCGTTCGGCGGTTGATCGAGGGTGGTGGCGAGTTCATCCTGCAGCTCAGGGCCAATGTAGTGTTCGATGCGAGCCGCGATTGCGTGGACATGATCGGCGGGGACGTCGAGCACGGCACCGGCGTAGGATTCCCACAGGCGATGCGAGCGCACCAGGTTTCGGGCAGTGTGCCGACCGGTCTCGGTCAGCGTCGGCAACTCGGCCTCGTTGGTTGTCAGAAGACCGCGTTTGATGAGCTTGCGATGGGCATAGCCGATGACCCACGACGACAGTCCGTGGTCTTTCAAGGCCAAGGAATAGACCACGACGCCGGCCTCCTCGGCACGGAAGAGCGTTGCCAATATTTCTTCCTCGGCGATGCGAACGGACAGCAGCAGGTTACGCCACCATTTCGCGATCAAGCCATGCCGCGGCGCGAAGAGCACGACGAGAGCGAACTGCACGCCGAGCACGACGGCGATCATCCCGGAAATATCCAGTGCGTAACGTCCGCGCGTCGCCGTGAAGTAGCCGAGGATCGACGCCGACACCGCAAAGACCGCCGACCAGATCAACATCGGCGCAAGTCGATCGGTCAGCATATGCGCGGAAGCGCCAGGCACGATCAACACCGCGAGCACCAGGATCAGGCCGACGGCTTCAAATGCGGATACGGTTGTTCCGGCGATCAACGCAATCAACAGATAGTTGACGAGCTTCGGCGAATAACCCATCGACTGCGCCAAATTCGGATCAAAGGCGACCAGCTTGAGTTCCTTCCAGAATACCGTGAGGAAGGCCAAGGTCAGGACGAGCGTCAGTAGCATGGTCGGAAACGCCACAGGGATCTCAACGCCGAGGATGGCGAAGCCGTCGATCGTGTTCCGGGGCACGAGAACGAGTTGCCCCATGAGCACGCAGTTGAGGTCGAGATCGACATAGCGCAAGGCGGAAACCAATACCACGCCGATTGCAAAAAGCGAGGTATAAACGACACCCAGGCTCGAATCCTCGGCAATGACGTTGCTTGATGCCAGCGATTCCGCCAGCAAGGCAGTAAGCACGCCGAACACCATGGCCCCGAGCAGGGTGGCGAGGCTAGTGAGTTGCCCGGTCAGGATAAACGCCACCGCGATGCCGGGGAGGACGCCATGCCCGATCGCGTCGCCGAGCATGCTCATGCGTTTAAGCAGAAGGAAACAACCGAGTAGCGCGCACGAGACGCTGCAGACCGCGGCAACGCCGATCGTCAAGACCGCCCGCTGAATCTCGAGTTCGGTGAATGCGAATTGGCTCATATCGGCTCCTTGCCAGCGCGGAGGTCGGCCAGCAAAGCGATGCGGTCACGCCGTCGTTGAAAGGCTCTGGCGAGCAGACCTCGCTCCGGCGCAAACATTAACGATGTCAAAAAAAATAACGCGGCGAAAAGTATGATGCAAGGCCCCAACGGCAGCGCGACAGAACTGCTCAGCAGCGCGCCGGCGATGCCTGATCCCGCACCGATCGCTGCGGCCAGGAAAAGCATACGGGAAAGGCGATATGTCCAGAGCCGGGCGGCCGAGGCGGGGATGATGAGCATCGCCGCCATCAGTAAAACCCCGACGGCAGGCAAGCCGGTCACGACGGCGACGAGCAGCAGAAGCATCATCGTGAAATCGATCGCCCGCGCCGGCCAGCCTTGAACATGGGCAAACGCGGGGTCAAACGCCACCAATTTGAATTCCTTGAATAAAAGAGCGACGATGACCAACGTGACCAGACCCAGAGCCATGATCCATTGGGCATCGTCCCAGATCATGCCGACGGATTGGCCAAAGATGAATGTATCCCACCCCGCCTGCCCGCCGCTGGCTTGCGCCTGGATGACGGTGGCGATCACGATGCCCCCGCCGTAAAACGTGCTGAGGACGATGGCGATGGCAGCATCCTCCCGGATACGCGTGAACCGTTTCAGGATGGACAGGACGCCGATACCGAGCAGTCCGGAAACAAAACCGCCAAGGAGCATGAACGCGAAATGTTTGCCGCCCGCCAATAAATACGCGATACCGACGCCAGGCAGCGTGGCGTGCGAGAGGGCATCGCCGACGAGCGCGCGTCGCCCAAGCACCGCGAAGCAGCCGATCACGCCCGAGCACACGCCTAGCAATGTGACGCCGACCAGCACGACCTGCGTGTTGTAAGGAAGCCAATCGAACATGCGTTGAACCTGTTAGCCAGGAAATTTAACCACAGAGGCACAGAGGACACAGAGAAATGCAATGGGGATCAAGAGTGGTGGTAATTTTTCGATTCCGGATAATGGCACATACTGTATTTTACTTAGCTTGGATTTCTCTGTGTCCTCTGTGCCTCTGTGGTTAGTTTTTATTATGAATGATACGACCTACCGCGTGCGTGTTTGCGATTCGACGGCCTGGCTCAGCCTGTCCAGGATCGCGAGACGGCCGCCGTAGGTCTTGTGGAGATTCTCGTCGGTGAACGTGCTTGCCGTCGGCCCGGCGGCAACCAGGCGAACATTGAGCATCGCGACTTGGTCGAAATAAATCGGGGCAGTCCGCAGATCGTGATGCACCACCAGCACCGTCTTGCCTTGTTCGCGCAGCTTGCGCAGGAGTACGATGATCGCTTGCTCCGTGGCGGCATCGACACCCGCGAACGGCTCGTCCATGAAGTAAACGTCGGCTTGTTGCGCCAGCGCTCGGGCCAAGAAAGTACGCTGCTGCTGGCCGCCGGAGAGTTGGCCGATCTGGCGATCCGCGAAGTCGCTCAGGCCGACCATGTCGAGGCATTGCCGAGCCCACGCCTTCTCCGTCGCGCCAGGCCGTTGAAACCAACCGAGGCTGCCATAGGTGCCCATGAGAACGACGTCGAGCACGCTGACGGGGAAATCCCAATCGACGCTTTCCCGCTGTGGCACATAGCCGATGCTTTTGCGCTGGCTTGCGACCGACTGACCGAAAACCTGCACGGAGCCGCTAACGAGTGGAACGAGTCCGAGAATCGCCTTGATCAGTGTGCTTTTGCCCGCCCCGTTCGGACCGATGATGCCAAGCAGGCATGGCTCGGTAAGCGTGAGATCGACATCCCACAGCACCGGTTTACGATGATACGCAACCGTGACATCGTGAACGTCAAGGATCGATATCCTGCTCGCCAATTTGGGCGCCTTGGTAGTGACAGCGGATGACAATGAGGATTGCATGTGCCAACGACCCTAACAGGGCTAATCGCAAATCCGAAATCCGAGAACTGAAATCCGAAACAAATCTAAAATCCGCAATGACGAAAAAATCTGCCAGGAGAACTCTTGACGCCACCGGCAAAAGTAGATTTCCTGTCGGAGGCTGAAGCGTAAGCGAGGCATTCAGGCCGCCTCGCTTACGCTTCAGCCTCGGAAATACACTTTTGTCGGGCGAGTCAACCTTTGATTATTCATTGGGAATTCAAATTTGTCTCGGATTTCGTTTTTTGCTTTTCGGATTTTTCTCAGCGCAGCGCCTTCACAATGGTATCCACGTTATGGCGTATCATGCCGACGTAGGTTCCCGTCGGCTCGCCCACACTGCCCATCGCGTCCGAGAAAAGTTCACCGCCCAGAGCCACGTCATGCTTGCGGCTTTTGCAGCCCTGGCGTAGTGATTCCATGTTGCGCTGGTTGACGCTGGTCTCTACGAAGACGGCCTTCACTTTTCGGGCCACGATGAAATCTACGAGTTGGTTGACCTCGCGCAGACTGGCCTGGGTTTCCGTGCTTATGCCTTGCACACCCTTTACTTCAATCTTATACGCTCGACCGAAATAGCGGAAGGCGTCGTGCGAGGTAATCAACACACACTGGTCGGGGGGGATCGTCGCGATCTGCGTCTTGGTCTCCTCGTGCAGCTTACTCAATTCAGCACGATAGGCGGCGGTGTTTTTCTTATAGGTGTCGGCGTTGGTTGGATCATACAGCGCGAGCACCTCGCCCATAATTCGCGCGACATCGCTCCATAGCTCGACATCGAACCAAACATGCGGATCAGGATGATCATGCTCATCCCGCAACAGCTGCTTGGCGTCGAGGTACTCGGTGACGGCGAAGGTCGGCTTCTTGCTAGCCAGGCGTTCGAGGGTATCAGTCATCTTTCCTTCCAGATGCAAGCCGGAATAGAAGATGATGTCGGCATTGTCGAGCATTATAAGGTCGACATTGGTGACTATGTGCGTATGCGGATCAGAGCCTTCACCCAACATTTGCTCGATCTTCACGAGATCGCCGCCAACGTTGCGAACGATGTCCGCGACCATGCCAATCGTGCACGTGACCTTGATCGGCCGCGAACCCTGGTAGGTACGCGATACGACGATGGGCTTGCCGCCCGTGGAATGTTTCCCGGTCGTTTCACGTTGACAACCAACGCCCGTGAAGAGGGGAAGGAGCAGAACGACGGATAACAATCGATGCCACATCATATTGAATTCGCTTTCTTAATTAGCTTAGGCTTTTATATAGATAAGATACACCTAACAAAAAAGTGTCAATACCTAATCCGAACGCCTCCACGCGAACCTATTGGGCAGTTTGCCGCCCTTTCGCTGGCGCTCAGGCTCGGATTAGCGTCAAAGCCACGGAGTTCACGAATAGCGCGGCTGGGAAATTCCCTGCGGGAGTTTTTCCCTGTCCGTGCGTTCCGTGGTAATGGTGGTTAAATTCTTTCAAGTGGTATCGTGCAGTCTCATATAATGTCGCCTGACGGCGTCATCTCCATTGAGAACGTCCGCATTTTCGGAAATGAGCAAAACACATCATGGCTATCGACTGGTCTCCCTTTGTTGATGTCGTACGACGGCATCAACGGTTCCTTATCACGACGCATGTGAGGCCTGACCCGGATGGACTAGGTTCGCAGCTGGCGCTGGCGGACGCACTCGAGAGATTGGGCAAGCAGGTACGGATGGTAATCGCGAGCAGTTGGCCGCCGCGCTATACGTTTCTCGATCCCGAGCGCCGCATCGCCCGTTTCGATCCGCCAGGCGACGCCTACCGCGATGTCGATGTCATCATCGTGCTAGACACCGGCACGTGGAATCAGTTGGGCGACTTTGGCCCGTTCATGAAGGCCTCGCCCGCTACGAAAATCGTTGTCGATCACCATATTTCCCAAGACGATCTCGGCGGGATGCTCCTGCAAGACACCAGTGCCGAGGCGACGGGTCGGCTTGTTTATGAAGCGTCGATGGCTCTCGGCGTGTCGATCTCGCCCAAGGCAGCCAACGCCATGTTTGCCGCCCTTGCCACGGATACCGGTTGGTTTCGCCACAAAAACACGCGCGCCGACACGTTTGATCTGGCAGGGATTCTCACCCAGGCCGGCGCTGACCCGAACCTGCTTTATGATCAGATCTACGAGCAAAACACCGCCGCACGTTTGAATTTGCTTGGGCTAGTGTTATCGCGTGTGAAAGTGATCGAGAACGGAGCGATTGCGTACTCCGAAGTACGGCGAGAAGATTACGCCATCACCGGCGCCATCCCGCAAGACACGGAGGATGCGGTCGGGTATACGCGCAGCATTTCGGGAGTCGAAGTCGGCGTGTTGTTTCTGGAACAACCCTCGGGCGGCATTAAGGTCAGCTTCCGCTCGCGCAGCAAAGTGGATGTCGCCCGTATCGCCGAACTGTTCGCCGGCGGTGGACATCGCCTCGCCTCCGGCGCGACCGTGCAGTCAACGCTCGACGACGCCAAGACGCGCGTCATAGCCGCGATTAAAGCGGCGCTGGCGGCGGCGTAGTAATCTGTCAGAGCCGCGCACGCAGTAAGTGGTTGAATAGACCGCTTACTGCGTGCGCGGCTCTTTTTAAGCCGCTCGGCGCTCCTCGTTCGCTATCGGCGTGAAATTCGCCGTCGATCTTACCACATACGCGCGCTTGCCTTGGCTTTCGAAATAGGTGCGCGTGACGAGTTCGCCGAGCAGACCCGTGGCGAGGAGTTGCACGCCGACCAATTCAAACATCACCGCGAGATGCAACAGCGGATTGCGGATCATGTGGGCACCGTCGAAAATCCGCATCATCACCGTGACGAACAACGTCATCGCGCCGAGCGCCATGGATAGCAAGCCGGGCATTCCCATCACATGCATCGGCCTGGTGATGTAGCCCTGCATGAACTTGACCGTCATCAAATCGAGCAACACGCGAAAGGTACGTGAGATGGTGTACTTCGTTTTCCCAGCCACGCGCGGATGATGTTGCACCGGAACCTGCGTGTAGGTCGCGCCGGAATCGCGCAGGAGCACCGGGATGAAGCGGTGCATCTCGCCATAAAGTGTCAGCGACTTCGCCAATTCCTGCCTCATCGCGCGGAGCGTGCAACCCATATCGAGCACGTCGGCACCGGTCACTTTGCGGATCAGCCAATTGCCCAGTCGGCTCGGTAACTTGCGGTTCGCGAACGCATCCTGGCGCTCGGCCCGCAATCCGAATACCGCGTCGACGTTGTGCCGATGGAGTGCATCCAGGAGCATCGGAATGTCGGCGGGGTCGTTTTGCAAATCGCCGTCCATCGTGACGATGACGTTGCCGGAAGCGTGATCGATGCCCGCCTGCATCGCTGCGGATTGGCCGAAGTTGCGCCGCAAACGCACGACTTTGACGCGCGCATCAAGGGCGGCGATCACTTGCAGTTCGTCGGCGGAACCGTCGGTACTGCCGTCGTCAACGAGAATCATTTCAAACGAAAGGCCGGCGGGCTGCATTGAGGCGACGACGCGATCATGCAGCCGCCTTAGATTCTCCCGTTCGTCCTTGATCGGGATAACGATCGACAGATCCATCATCGTTCACCTCGGGCGATTGAGAAACTTCATCCTTGTTGGATTTGGGGGCGGCACCGGCGAGATACACCAAACCGCCGGAAAGGCTGACTGCGACATTGACGGCAAACCACAGGAACGCCAGCGTCTTGGCGGAATCGGCATCGATCCCGAGCGGTGCGAGGAACACGATCGTGCCAACCTCGCGAACGCCCATGCCATTCACGCTAATCGGCAGCAACGTGAGCAGCGAAACCATCGGGGCGAGAATACAACAATACGTGAATGGCAGATTCAGGTTCAAGGCTTGGCCGATCAGCCACACGCTGATGACACCGAACACCTGGACGAGAATCGACATCGCCGTCGCCAGCGTCATGACGCGAGGCAGCTTCATGAGGCCGACAATGGTTTGCAGCTGATGCCGACGCGGATCGGGCAGCCATTTCGACGTAGCCGCGATCGGCAAGGCCAACACGCCGAGCGTCGCGCAGCCGGCCACGCTCCAGACCGTCGCATGAATCCAGATCGGCAGCGGCAACGGCGAAACCAGGACGCCCACGCAGGCCAGCGCAATCAGCACGAGCAACCCGTTGAGCCTCTCCAGAAACACGCTCGCCAACGCCGCCAGCTTTCGCCCCGATTTGTTGTCCAGATACAAAACGCGCATGACGTCGCCGCCGACCGACGTCGGGAGCAGCAGGTTGAAATAGGTGCCGATGAAGTAATACGCCGTGCAACGCCAATAGGTCGCCGGGAAGTGCAGCCGTTGCGTGAACATCTGCCAACGCTTGGCGCTGAAGAGTTGCGTGCACATCAAGACGGCGACGGCGGCAAACCAAAGCTCGACGCGCAGGCTCGTAAACTTCGCGCCCACGTCAGACCAATTGGTTTGCCAACCGATGAACGTCAACAGCACCGCGCTTATCCCAATGCGAAAATACTTATTCACGGATCAACCACTCCTCTTCCCAAACTTCCGAACCGGTCTGATGGAACCAACAATGCCCTTCCTCGATCATGTCAATCAGCACGCGATAATGCCCCGGCTGGCGGATCGGCGGGATCGACAATATCACCTGAATCGACTCGCCCGGCCCGACGGTCTTGCGCAACAACCCAGCTCGGCCCTCGTGGATCACTTTGTGCTTATCGTCCTCGACCTTGAACGTCACATGATGTCCGGCCGTCTTCAGCGGATGGAAATTCCACGCCGTCGGCCCCGTGTTGCGCACGACGATGTCGTACTCGAGCCGTTTGTTGAGCCTTGGCGTATCGAAGAGCCGTTGGACTTTCTCGAACTTGGCGTCACACCAGCCGCCCTGGTATTCGTTCAAAACCCAATGGCGGAAATGTTGCGGTTCGTGCATCTTCTCGGCGCGTTTCAGCCAGGCAGCATACAAAGCCATGAAGCGATCGAGCGTCGCCGTCTTGCCAATCGCGACATGCCCATAGCGAATGCCGAGGTGGTGGTGCGCCTCCTCGAAGGATGCATCGCCCTTGAGCAGATGTACCGCCATCGCAACGAGTCCCGTACGATCCGCGCCATGCCGACAATGGACGAAGATCGGATACTCGGCTCGATCGAGCGTTTCGAGAAGTTGGCGCAGTTCGTGCTTCGAGGGCAGGTGGACGGCGGAGAACGAGACATCGATCATCTGCACGCCAAGGCGTTCGCAAACCTCGCCCTCGGCGACATACCACGGGTCGGGATAGCAGCACCCGCGAACGTTGAGAACCGTGCGGATGTTGTACTTGGCGATGATTTTTTCGAGAGAGGCAGCCGTCGGTTGGGCCCCGCGATAGATTTTGCCCGGCACGACTTCGTGCACGTTCCCGCTGCCGTAAATCTGCCAGCCCCACGATCCCGCGATCCAGAAGAGCGTACCAAAAGCGAAGACTGACGCCCAACGCCCCCAGCGGCGCGACGACGAGGTCGGCGTTCTGACAGACATCGGCGCGTCGGCGCAGAGCGTGGCGTGCATGTGCATCCTTGCAAAACAGCGAATTCACATCCATACAAGCCCTACGATAATGCCAAAACCAGGCCGGAAAGAATAGCCCGATTCGCCAATATACCTATCGGCTGGCGAAGGTCCGTAAGGCCCCTAAATTGGCGTGCGTTCCAGGAGAACAAAGGGCCATAGCGCCGTTGCATGGAACAAACAGCTCCCAAATTGCCTACATTTACGATAACCATGGCCGAGATCGCCCCAATTTGCCCGTACGACCCAACATGGCCAGTTTTTTCGCGGGCTAAGGGGGTGTTGGCCACGAAGCCGAGGGAAAGAGTGCATGCAGTTTCAGCGTCCCCGTATAGCGACCGCGCCGTGTCACGCAATCGCGAACGATTTTTCCAAAACCGACTTTGACACCCCATCCACCCGCGCGTTACGATGATTAACTCGCCGCAAGCCCCAGGATGAGCGCAGCGATTTCTGGGGGTAAGGCCTCGTTAAGTGAGCAAAACAAACATCCCAAAGAATTAGTTCGACAACAGACTTCTCATATGGTCGAATATCGAAATACGCTGACCGACACGTGCATATGCATCCCGTGAGCCGAAAAATGCGGCTGCGAAGTTTCCCTAATGTCGAGGTGCCTGCACCATGAAAAGGCTGCTCCTGACCCTCGCCGGCCTCAGTGTCCTTGGCCTCCTGGCTTTCGGGCTTGTGTTGTTTGGTTGTTTTGAGACGGCTGCGGACATCCGGGCGCGATATGCCGCGCGATCGCCCGAACTGCTGACGATTGCTGAGCCGGTCAAGGTATCAGAGACGTTTATCTGGTTGGATGGCGGTACGTATGGCATCGAGCTGACCGATGCCCAAGGAAAGAAGCATTCGTTCTGCCTTCGTCAAACCGGCGACGACGGCGGAGGTGTGCCGCCGCCAAACTTGTTTATTGGGGCGCCACATTTTGCCCAACCCGGCGCAAAAATGGTCGACGTGCGCGGCTCCGAGGAGGCGGACCTCTATGGCGTGTTGCTCCGCTGGATCGGCCAGCAACAAGTTCCGGAGGCATTCTTGGACCCACGCCGGTCCCCGGATCACAAGGACTCGAATGCCTATGGAGCCTGGATGTTCTTCCGGCGTTGGATGCCCATTTTGTCAAAAGGTGGCCAAGACGCTGACATGGGAAACCGTGCGATTGATAAATAGAATCACGTACAAGGATTCCCGGCCAGGGCCAGGTTGCCTTATCGCTTCACCACAATATCGCCCTTCGTGCTTTCCACAATCGCTACCAGTTCACGCTGTTCCTGAGCGGGGATTTTGAATTTCGCGAAGCAGTCGGCCAGGTCTTTCATGAACGCTTGCCATTCGGGTTCGGTGATGTCGAGATGCTGGTGCGAATCGCGCATCGTTTTGCCGGTGTACTTTTGTGGCCCACCGGTCGCCCAGCAGACCATTTCGGTGACGAGGTATTTGAACCCGGCCGGCGGGACTTTGTGGTGCGCTTCGTCCACCTTCGGATTGGCGTTGAGGATCGGATTGTGCATCACGCGGTCGATGAAATCGTCCACCACGGTGGCGATCGCGTAGACGCCGCCGAGACGTTCATATAGCGAGGGAGAGCCAGCCATGCGAGCACCTTTTAAATTTGGTAAGCGATCTCGTTTCGTTCGTGGGTTTGGCGAATGAGCGTTTCGAGGGTGATTTCCGCCAGGCGTTTTTGTTCGAGGTTCTGAGCCTCCTGCAACACCTCGCTGACGACCTGGACGATCGTCGTTGAATAGAGTCCAGCCAACGCGGATGGGGCAGTGTCGGGCGGTTGATCGATGGCGTGGATGATCTCGGATAGCCGAATCTGCGCCGGCGGGCGTGCGAGAAGATACCCGCCGGTCGCGCCGCGCGTGCTTTCTACCAGGCCGGCACCTTTGAGTTGCAGCAGGATTTGCACGAGGAAACGCTGCGAGATGCCGTGCTTATCCGCGATGCCTTTGAGGTGCACCGGATTCGGATCGCCATGGTTGCACGCCAAGTCAACCATGGCCACGCAGGCATACTGAGCTTTCGCGGAGAGTCGCATGGAATCGGCCTCGGGCTTATCTCTGAACTAAATGCGAATCACGAAAGCACGAAAGGGCGAAAACACGAAAGGGAAAACCAGGAGAATTTTTTTCGTGTTTTCGCCCTTTCGTGCTTTCGTGATTCAGTATTTGTTGCGGCTTGCCCGCGTCGTAATCTCGGTGAGTTATTCGACACTCACGCCCGTTTCGCCGCGGCGGTACTCTTGATGCGTTCGAGGGCGTCGCGGGCATCGAAGTAGAGCGGGTGCTTATCGTAGGCGATCACTTCCTGATAGCATCCGGCCGCGCTGCGAAGCTCGCCGATTGCTTCGTACGCTTTGCCGAGTTTGTACGACGTATCGGCACCGGCTTCATCGCTTTTGCGGAACTCGAGGTAGCACTTGATCGCTTCGTCGGGTTTGCTGTCGAGATAGAGATCGCCGAGCATCCGGTGGGTGTAGTACCAACCGAGGGTTTCGTCCGTGCCGCGGATTTTCTCCGGGCGATTTTGGCGGATATGGTCAAGGACTTCGATAGCCTCGGGAACCTCGCCACGCAAGCGACGGATACGTGCGAGCAGAAAGCGTGAAGCGATACTCGCGGGCTCCGGCGCCAATGCCAAAGCGACAAGATGTGCCGCCCAATCGAGCATCTCGAAATCGCCGGCATGTTTCTCCAATATCCACGTCGCCTTCTCGCGGCAGTAGGGGATATCGAACCATTTCTCGATGGTCTGCCAACGCGCCGTCACCTCATCGGGCTGGATCGAAAAATAGTAGCGATCTTTGCGGGCCTTCAGATCGGCATCGTCGGCGTTGTAGCGCATCGCGTGTTCGTTGCAATGCAGCGCCTGCCAAACGTCTTTGTTGCGCTCGAAAAGCTCGGCGAGCATGCGCCAGGTTTCGATGCCGGCGTTTTCGTTTTGGCTGTAGAACTTGTACGCCTCCAGAGCGATGTCGAATCGATTCTGCTGGAATGCCAAATCGCCGATCTTTTTGACGGCGGCAAACAACGGCTCGCGATCGGCGGCGTCGATGTTGGCCACGCCAATCGAACGGCCGATACGCATCGCCTGGAGATTGTTCTCCCACATGCCCTCGACATCGCCGTGCTTCTCATGCGTCGCCGCGATCTGGATCAGCAAGTTCGGCGTCTTCGCGGGCATGCCGTGTGCCGCGATGCGCAGATAGCCGCAGCCGCGCCGCCACTGCCCGGGATCGTCCAACAGCGCCAACCCGAGTTGCTGGGCATAGGCATGGTTGAAAGGCGTCGCCGGTTGGCCGGGTTGATTCAGCGTCCAGTATTCCTCTTCCACGAGGTCGGCGTAAAGCTGGCGCTTCAGGTCCCAGGCACCGGGATCGTCAGGCAACTTGACCAACAGCGTCTCCACCGCGGCAATGGCGTCCATGCGCTGCCCCGGCCTCGCCAACAACGGCTGCGCGACAAGCCGTTGCATCTCCGGATGCCCAAACATCGCCAGCTGCCAGGCCGCGTAATGAATCGTGTGCCGTTCCGCCGTGTTGTACTGTGGCAATTCGAGAATGCTGAATAGCTGCTTGGCGGCCTCGTCGTATTGCCGAACGTGCAGGCAACCGACGGCCCGCCAGTAAGCGGCGATCGGCGCCATCGGCGGCTTCTCTTGCGTGATTAGATCGAGCATCTTCATCGCCTCATTCAGTTCATCCGGTGCCGGTTTCGCCTGCAACATGTGGCTGATCCGCCCCAGGCAGAACTCGAAATTGAGCATCGACACCAATTCCGGCTGGTCTTTCAGTTCCGCGAAATTCAGATCGCGATGCAAATCCCACATCTGTTGCCGGGCAAGCGTGCTATTGGGATCATACTGCAACGCCCGATTCAGCGACGCCAACGCAAGCTTCGTTTGGCCCAGCTGGCGATAACTCAGACCACGCAAGGCATGCTTGAATACGCGCAAGCGAGGCATGACGCGTGTCGTGTAAACAAGAAAGATGCCAAGTGGGATGAGCAACGCCGCACCGCCCACTACGGGCGAGATGCTGACGACCTGCGAGACTAAGGAGCGAACGGACCAGATCGCGATACCGAGCGCGGCACACATGGCGCCGATTTCGATCTCGGATTCGTCAACCAGACTGGAAAATGTCAGCAGGTAAAAGCCAGGCAAGCCTAGCAGAAGCAAGCCGCCGATAGCGTCGACCGCATCGTTTCGATTAACTCCGATGAGATCGTGGCGATAGCTGTAAAAGGCGATGAACCCGCCGACCAGTACAGGGACGATCCCCAACCCCGCATATAAACGATAGAGCGGCTGGCGGACATGCCGCAAGGCGTAAAAGATCATGCCGAGCACCGCACCGCCGACGACAGGCCAAATCGCTTCGGGCGGGACCGAGCTGTCCGATCCGCGAAATTCAAAGGTTACCCACGTGCCAACGCTCAGGCCGACCAGCAGACCTGCATAGACCATGCCGGGGTTTTCGAGCAACAGAAAGATGACGAACGCCAGCCACCGGTCCTTGACACTGTAGCCTTCGCGAATCTTTCGATAGGCGGCGAAGCCCAGAAACGACGCCAAACCCACCAGCGTGAACCCAGCAATGGTAGCGATCTCGAGAGACCGAGGCACCATCCACGCGATCATCACGAGAATACCGAGGTAGACGCCCTTGAGCAGAAATTCGGTCTGTTGCCAGGTGAGCATGGATCGCCTTGTATTTAGCAGCGGCGCGTGGCGGGTGCCGACTCGATCTCGCCGCTTGCGGCTTAGCGCTCAGCATGGCGCACTGCTGAGCGCTAAGCCGCAAGCGGCCAATACCAAGTAGCCACTCCGCCGACACTCTTTCCCCGCCACTCGTCACTTTTCGGTATCATTACAATTATAGGAAGCACACTCTCGCGCGGAATACGAAACTTCAACCATTTCGCAAAGGAAACCTCGCATGGACCTGCGATCCCATGGACTGGCGAGTCTTGGAACTGTCCACGCTCAACTCGCGCCGGCTCGGCTCGTGGAAATCGCCCTCGCGCGGAAAGAAGGCGTGCTGGTGGCGAACGGAGCCTTCCTTGCGATGACGGGTTCGCACACAGGCCGAGCCGCCAAGGACAAGTATATCGTCCGCCGACCGGAGAACGTCAGTGAAGTCGCGTTCGGCAGCGTGAATCAGCCGCTCGATCCTGGCGTGTTCGATCGTCTCTGGGAACGTGGCCTGGCCCATTATCAGGGCCGGGATGCGTTTGTGCACGATGGTTACGCTTGTGCGGACCCCGCTTACCGTGCAAATGTCCGCATCGTCAGCGAGAACGCCTGGCATGTGCTCTTCGGGCAACAACTGCTGCGTCGGCTTTCTCCGGCTGAGCGTGCAGCCTTCACGCCGGACCTGTTTATCCTGCACGCGCCGTCGCTCAAGCTCGATCCGGCACGCGATGGCACCCGATCGGATGTCGCTGTCATTCTCGATCTCGAACGGCATCGCGTGCTCATCGCCGGCACGGCCTATGCGGGCGAAATCAAGAAATCGGTCTTCACCTATCTCAACTACTGGATGCCGACGCGCGACGTCCTCCCAATGCACTGCTCCGCGACAATAGGCACCGCCGGCGATTCGGCGTTGCTCTTCGGCTTATCGGGTACGGGCAAGACGACGCTCTCCGCCGACCCCCAGCGCAAACTCATCGGCGACGACGAGCACGGCTGGTCGCCGACCGGGGTGTTCAATTTCGAGGGTGGCTGCTACGCCAAATGTATTCGCCTATCGCACACAGGCGAGCCGCAGATTTGGAATGCCCTGCGCTTTGGCAGCATTCTCGAAAACGTGGAGATCGACGAAACGACGCGCGAGCCGAACTACGACAGCGAGAAATATACCGAGAACACGCGAGCCGCCTATCCGCTCGATTTCATCGACAACATCGAACCGATCTCGCGTGGCGGACACCCTCGCCATGTGCTGTTTTTGACATGCGACGCGTTCGGCGTGCTGCCGGCGCTGAGCAAGCTGACACCAGCGCAAGCGCAGTATCATTTCCTGTCGGGCTATACTGCAAAGATCGGCGGCACGGAAGCGGGCATCAAAGAACCGACGGCGACGTTCAGCAGCTGCTTCGGCTCGCCGTTTCTACCCCGGCCAGCTGTCGCTTATGCCAAGATGCTCGAACAGCGCATCCGTGACAACAACGCCGACGTTTGGCTCGTCAACACCGGCTGGACCGGCGGGGCGTATGGCACGGGCAAACGCTTCGCGCTCAACGTGACGCGCCGCTTGATTGATGCGGCCCTCACCGGCGAACTCGACAACGCCGCGTTTCGTGTCGATCCCGTGTTCGGCGTCGGCGTGCCCACGGCCTGCGCCGGTGTCCCTGTGACTGCCCTCGACCCGCGCAGCGCCTGGGCCGATCCCGCCGCCTTTGATCGCCAGGCCCGCCGCCTCGCGAACCTCTTCCGCAATAACTTCAAAACCTACGAAGCCCAAGCAACGCAAGCTGTGCGCGACGCAGGGCCGGTGGGCGGTGCGTAATTCGTATTCCGCTCGCGGCAGTCGCCAGTTCGCAGACATCAAATCCATTCCGAGTCACTGCCGACTGCCGACTGCCGACTGCCGACTGCCGACTGCCGACTGCGAACTGCCGACTGCGAACTGCCGACTGCCGACTGCCGACTGCCGACTGCCGACTGCTATTCTCTTACTCGCCTCGATTGAAGGGACCATCGCTTGCCATCCATTCTCGACAAAGAGAGTATCGTCGTGGGGCCGTGGTTCAACCGCTGGTTGGTCCCGCCGGCGGCGCTGGCGATTCATCTCTCCATCGGCATGGCCTACGGGTTCAGCGTCTTTTGGCTGCCGCTCTCACGCGCGACCGGCGTTCCCTGTCCGGATGACGTTGGCTTTTGGCAGCGCGTGTTTTCGCCTACCTATGACTGGTCCGTGTCAATGCTGGGCTGGATGTACACGCTCTTCTTCGTCTTTCTCGGCGGGTCGGCGGCGGTGTTCGGACGCTGGGTCGAGCAAGCAGGGCCGCGCAAGGCGGGGTTGCTCGCCGCCTGTTGCTGGGGCGGCGGGCTGGTGGTGTCCGCGCTCGGCGTGTATGTCCATCAGATTTGGCTCTTGTGGCTCGGCGCGGGCGTCCTCGGCGGCATCGGGCTGGGACTGGGATACATCTCGCCGGTCTCGACGTTAATCAAGTGGTTCCCCGATCGCCGCGGCATGGCGACGGGTCTCGCGATCATGGGTTTCGGCGGCGGCGCGATGGTCGGGGCGCCGTTCGCCGATCTGCTGATGACGTTTTTCGCGACCGACGGCGACGTGGGCGTTTGGCAGACCTTTCTCGTTCTCGGCGGCATCTACTTCACGGCGATGACCATCGGGGCGCTTGGCTACCGCGTGCCTCCAGCGGGTTGGACCCCGCAGGCTCCTTCGTCGCCTGCGGGCTTGGCGGTCCACGGCCGATTCGTGCCGGTGACGCGCGTGCATCGAACGCCGCAGTTTTGGCTGGCGTGGTGCGTTTTGTGCCTCAACGTCTCGGCGGGCATCGGCGTTCTGGGCATGGCGTCGCCGATGATCCAGGAAGTCTTCGGCGGCCGGCTGATTGGCATCGACGCCCCGCTGGACGAACTTGACGCGGAGGCGGTGAACCGTGTCAAAACCGTGGCGGCGGCGTTTGTCGGGCTGCTGTCGTTGTTCAACATCGTGGGCCGAATCGCGTGGGCCTCGTTCTCGGATTATGCCGGTCGGAAGGCGACCTACACGATCTTCTTCCTGTTCGGCGCGGTGCTGTACGCTCTGGTTCCGTGGACGGGCGAAGCGAAGAACGTCGGCCTGTTCGTCGCGGTCTGCTGCGTGATCTTGACGATGTACGGCGGCGGTTTCGCGGCGATCCCGGCGTACCTGGCAGACTTGTTTGGTTCGCAGCATATCTCGGCGATTCACGGTCGCCTGCTGACGGCGTGGTCCGTCGCCGGCGTCCTCGGACCCGTGGTAGTCAACTACCTGCGCGATTGGCAGCGCGAGCGCGGCCTGCCGGCGTCGGAGGCGTACAACACCACGATGGTTCTGCTCGCGGGCATGCTCCTGGTGGGGCTTATCTGCAACTTGCTGATTCGACCCGTGCACCGCGACCACTTCGAGGAGATGACGCTGCCCGCGGAGGGACGAGGGACAAGGGGCGAGGGACAAGCCAACAGCGACCTCATCCCTCGCCGCACGCCGGTCTGGCTAGTGTGCGTGGCTTGGACCGCCGTCGGCATTCCGATGCTATGGGGCGTGTGGAATACGCTGACGACAGCGCGCGCATTCTTTGAATGACCGCGATTCGTCATACCCTTCGTTGGCTTGCTCACCGCGAAAAAACAACTTGAGCAATATGTAGGGTGTGTCAAGCGCCAGCGCCGATGCACCAGACCCTGCAAGAAATGGTGCGTCGGCGCTGGCGCTTGACACACCCTACAATCGCCGAATCGCTCAAGTTACTTTTGCGCGGCTCCTTACTCACTTCAGAGTAGCGAAAACGCTGAACGCAGGATAGAATGCAATAATCCTGGAAAGAGGAAGAAACATGCCACTAACTGCCAGTTGGATTGACAAGCAACTTGATCGCTCAGGCGGAGACGCGTGCATCCGCGCTACCCGTATTCCAGTGTGGGTTTTGGTCAACTACCGTCGGCTTGGGGCATCGGACAGCGAAATTCTCGACGCATATCCTTCATTAGATTTCTCCGACCTGGAAGCCGCCTGGGAATATACGACGGTCCACGAGGGCGAAATCAACCAAGCCATTCTTGAAAACGAATCGGGCGAAGTAGGCTTCGTGGAGTAACGGATGCAGCTTTATGCCGAAATAGGTTGATTGACCACATTCGTCCCTTCGCCGTCGCCATCGAATTCATCGGCCGAATCCTCCAGGGTGATCTCATGAAACGAATCCTCGTGATGTGCATCGTTGTCGTTCTTCTTGGCGGCGCGTTGGCCTTGAGCCAAAGAGTTCCGACGCCCGAAGAGAAAGGCCGCGCCGCCGTCATCAAGCTGTTTCAAAGCCTGTCCGAGCCACAGAAGAAGGTCGCGGCTCTCGCTTGGACCGACAACGCTCGCGGCGCCATTCGTTTTCCCACCGAAGGCACCGGCACGCCGATCAGCCAAATGTCAGCCGAGCAGAAAATGCTGGTCGACGACCTGCTCCGAGCCACGCTCTCGGACTTCGGTCTGAAACGCTGCCAGGAGATGGGCGGCACGGGGCGCGTGACCTTTTTTGGCACTCCCAAAGACGGGGAACGTTTCGCATGCCGGATCGATAAAAATAATCACCTAACCCTGTTTCATACGGAGTTTGGCAAGGAACCCGGCGGCGAATTCGGGCCGATCGTCCTCGGAGCGAAGGGCGCCGGCGTGGCGACGGTCTGGATCGAGGAAGACAAGCTGGCCCAGGAGTTGGCCGCCGCCTTGACTCCCGACGATGCCAAGAAGATCAAGGGCAAGGGCATCCTCATCGGCGAGTTGAGCGAGAAACCCCGGCTTCAAGCTCGCAAGCTGCTTGAACAACGCCTGGCGATCTTCTCGACCGTGAGCCGAAAGGTTGCCGACGACGCGATCGGCCACGACGGCGGCATCGATAAATTGCGCATCGTTCTCACCGGCGATGCGGGCAAATCGATCAACGACGGCGGCAACTTCAGTTGGACTATCACCAGCGCATCCTTTTCCTGCAACTGGCAATTCGCCGGCAAGAACCACCCGCACATGACCCTGAAGGCCAAACGACCGGGCTGATTTCCCTCGAAGCATCGGCAAGGTTCCGAGTATAATGAAGCAGGCCCCGCGAAACGATGGATTCTACCATGCCGATCCACAATTGGTCGCGCGTCAGCGACGGGCTGTTTCATTTGTTTCACCAACGATGGATTGGAGCCATCTGCGATTGGCTCAACGCAGGCCAACTTCCCGGGGGCTTTATGCCATCGGCGAACGCTACGCCGATGCCTATTACCCCGATGTGCTTGCCGTCGAGGATCGGCCCGCGGCGAACGGGAAACACGATACCATTTCGAGCATTGGGTTTGGGATCGCAGTCGCTGAGCGATCGCCCAAGACTCGATTCACCATGGAAGCGGAATCGGAGACAGCAGGCTATCTTGCGCGAAAAAACTTGATTGCAATTCGCAATGTCGATGGCGTCCTGATCGCGGTGATCGAGATCGTGTCGCCGGGCAATAAATCCAGCAAAAAACGAATGCAGCGATTCCTTAAGAAGACGCTCGACTTCCTCGACCAGGGCGTGCATGTCCTCGTCATCGACCTTTTTCCGCCGACGCCGCGCGATCCGTCAGGCATACATCACGCGATTTGGAGCGCGTATGACGGCGAGTTCGAGTTTCACCCGGATAAGCCGTTCACGTTGGCCTCATACATGGCCCGCAGTGAGGACGCCATCGCCAAGGCCTACGTGGAACCGATCGCCTTCGCCGAGGTACTGCCCGCGATGCCGTTGTTCCTGTGGCCGAATCGCTACATCAACGTCGAACTCGAAACAACCTACGCAAGCACCTGGGCCGCCTACCCGGCGCCGTTTAAGCCGAAGCTAGGATAGTGCTCTGTCACGCCTCACAGGAGGGATAGTCGCTCGAAAGGAGCCGCGCACGAAGTAAGCGGTGTTCCAAAACCGCTTACTACGTGCGAGGCTCCTTCCATTCATCATCGGCGTGTGACAGAGCGTTAGGCCGTATTGTAAATTCGCGGACAGCTCGAAATCACTCGCCAAAGGCGAGCGGCTAAACCGGCATAACGGCATATCATGAACTTCATTCGCCCGGGGTTTCACGAGTGCCGATCATGCGTCCTATCATCTTCGTTGCATTGCTCCTCCTCCCCACTTTGGTTCACGCCCAACCCCAAGCCAAACCTGCGCCCGATCATGGCCGGGTCATGGCGTGCTGCCTGGATGTCTTTCCGCATAAGCTCAAAGACACTACGAATCTCGCGGACACGAAGAATTACGTATTTCGCGGCAAAGTTATCAGCCTCGGCAAGGACAAGAATGTCAGCATCTGCTACGACGTCGAGCACATGCGAGTCGCCGGCGCGTGGGTCGGCAAGCCGTTTGCCTACACATCGGAAAAAAACATGGGCCCAAGCGTCGAAGGCGAAATGCTCTTCGCGACCAGGCCCGGCCCCGGCTGGGCGAAGGACGGCAAGTGGGACGATCCGCGCATCGGCGGCGAAGGCCCGTTGCCCCGCGACTGGGTCCACTACAAGGGCCTCTACGTGCACGGCGACAAGGTTGTGCTATCGTACCGCGTCGGCGACATGGAGGTGCTGGAGATGCCGGAGGTAATTGAAAAAGACGGATTGACTACGATCGTGCGAACATTCAACATTGGTCCTAGCAAATTGCCAAACACCATATTGCTTCAGACAACGGAAGTTAAGATTAATAGCGACGGGAAGCCAAAGGACCGTCTAAAATCTGATCCAACAAAATGGATGTTGCGCGTTGGTAATGAGAAGGATCCTGGTTTTTTCGCACATGCAGCCGACTTAAATGACAAAGGACTATTGCGGTGGGAGAACAACAGGTTGATTGTTGAATTACAGGCGGGGGCGAAGAGCACGAGATTCTCTGTCTTTCAAACAAAAATAGACAAGGACACTCCATATGGCGACTTTTGGAAACGGCTTATCGCGATTGAGAAATTGCCGGTACACGACCTGTCGCAATTCACCAAAGCAGGCCCGCCGCGCTGGACACAAACCGTCGAGACCGCGATCACGCTCGGCGACGCCAAGAGCGGGCCGTACACGCTTGACCAGATCGCTCCGCCGGAGAAGAACCCGTGGAACGCATCGGTGCGCTTTGCGGGCCTCGACTTCTTTCCCGATGGGCGAGCCGCGCTTTCGACGTGGGACGGCGATGTCTGGATTGTTTCCGGTCTCGACGGCAAGTCGACCAAAGCGACGTGGAAGCGGTTCGCATCCGGCTTGCAACAGCCGTTGGGCTTGAAGATCATCAACGGCTTCATCTACATCGCCGGGCGCGATCAGATCACCAAGCTGCACGATTTCAACAACGACGGCGAGGCGGACTTTTACGAGAACATCAACAACGACCAGGGCCTGACGCTGCAACGCCATGAGTTCGTCATGGACCTGCAGACCGACAAGGACGGGAACCTCTATTTCTGCCGATCGGGGCATTACATTCAGTCGAAGCGTGGCGATAATTGCGTCATCTACAAGATGTCGCCCGATGGCGCGAAGCTCGAAAAGTTCGCGACCGGCTTCCGCGAACCGAACGGCATGAGCATCAGCAGCGATGACGCGGGCATCATGACCGTCGCGGATAACGAAGGCAACGGCATCCCGCAGACGCCGATCTATCGCCTGCTGCCGGGCAAGAACTACGGCTTCACGCCGCCGGCCCCGTGGAAGAAGGAGGCGGGCGGGTACAAGTTTGAGCAGCAGCCGATCGTTTGGCTGGGGCCGAAGGTCGATACGTCCGCGGGCGGGCAGGTGTGGGCTCCTGGGCGAGCCGAGCCCCGTAAGGGGCCGGTTGACGACGGGATCAACCGGCCCCTTACGGGGCTCGGCTCGCCAAAGCCGTGGGGTCCGCTCGCCGGTCAACTCCTACACACGAGCTATGGCAACTGCGCCCTCTTCAGCGTGCTCATCGACAAAACCGCCGAACCGTGGCAAGGCGCGGTCTGGAAGTTCCCGTTGCAATTCAACAGCGGCATCATGCGGGCGCGATTCAATCCCGTCGATGGCCAGCTTTATGTCTGCGGCTTGCGCGGCTGGGGCACGAGCGCGGTGAAGGACGGGCAGTTCGCTCGTGTCCGATATACGGGAAATGACCTACCAATCCCCGTCGGCTATCGCGTCGTCAAAGCGGGCATCGAAATCGCGTTCTCGACGCCGCTCGATAAAGCATCAGCCGAGGACGAAGAGAACTGGGCCGGCACCTGGTCAGGTGTGCTCAAGAAAGTACCGAGCGCGAAGGAGATGCAGGAGATGCCGATCACGAGCACACGGCTAAGCGACGACCGCAAGACGGTGACGATCATGATCGACAAGCTGCGTCCGGTGCCGAACTTCGCGCTGCAGTATCGGGTGAAGTCGGCGATGGGAGCGAGCGTGAGCGGGGAGCTAAACGGGACGGTGCATCGCGTGCCGTGAGGTTTTTATGCTTGTGGCGGCGCAGCGTGGTTGTTAGAATGATAACGGGTATACAGGATGGAGGTCCATGCCATGACGAACAAACAAGTCGAAGAAAAACTGACGGAATTGGACCACCAGGAGCCGTTCATTCCGTTCGTGGTTGATCTGCTGGATGGGCAATCGCTTATGTTGACGCATCCGCCCGTCTTTGACGATACCGGTGCCGGCTATTTTGATCCGGATGGTGGATTGGCCGATTTTGAGTTTAAGGCGGTTCGCGGCATTCGGTGATTTTTCTTAAACCTGTCGCATGAGTATAGGGAGATTTCGCTATGGACCTTAAACAAGTCGAAGTGCGGGTGACCGAATTGAAACACCGCAGGCCATTCGTGCCATTCGCGTTTGAAATGGTTGATGGCCAATTGCTCGAAGTGCTTGAGCCGGGTTTGGCATTGGATGAAACGGGAGTTGGGTTCTTTAGTGCAGACGATGCGTTGGTGGATGTCGAGTTCAAGAATGTCCGTGCAATTCGATTGCTCACTGCGGAGGTTGAAGCGTGACGATTAACGAATTTCAGTTGGCATTACGCAACTTCTGCCGTCGGCGACCGTTTCGACCATTTCTGATTGAATTCTAAAGCGGACACCAGATAATGGCCCAGGATCCTGAAGCGGTTGATTTCCGGCGTGGGTTATTCGTTTTCCGTTCGCCAGACGGCGGCTATGCAATTTTCGCCGCCGAAAGCGTCGCGCGCGTCTTAGACATTGCCGTGCCGACTCCGTCCGCTTGAACATCGCTCGTGTCACTTCCCCGCCGTCTTGAACTGCCACGTCTGCCGCCATTCGGCTCCGTCCACAAGAACCGAGAGCGTGACCGTATAAGTGTGATCGGGCCGCAGCGCCGTGAGCGGGTGGATGCCGACGATCGAACGCTGCAATTTCTCGTTGAGCGGTTGTTCAGGGGAAGTGACGCGAACCTCGATAGCGTTTTTGTCGGCATCGACGAGGACGGCCTGAGCGTTGCGCAACTTCGCTTGCCGAGGAAAGATGACGCTAATGGGGAAGCCGGGATTCGCCTTCACGCCGTCGAGACGGTCGTAGCCAACGGTCGGCACGTTTTCGTGATCGCGAGCCGGATACAAAGTCACGCGCGAATTGCCCCGGCCGCCGTGGAGATCGAGCACGCAGCGCCAGCCACGGCCGATGTCGTTGGCGCAGCCGAAACCGATACTTTGCAGTTCGGGGTTAAGGATGTAGACGCGGCGCATGAAGGTGGCCATCAAGTCATCGATTTGCGTCAACGGCGTCGGAGCGTTCGAGAAGACATCCGACTGTCGAGCGGCGCGGGCACCCTCGGCGGTGAAGCCATCCAGGAGCGGGTTTTCATCATTTACCGATCCATTCATTTTCAAAATCTGGTCCGTATTCTTCACGAGATACTCGGCATGAAGCTGGCAGCCGCGCCCGAGGGGCTCATTCGATTCGACTGCGGGCAGGCCGGCCTCGGCGCGGTAGCGGTTGAGGCGGTCGAGCACTTGCTTTTTCGCCGCCGCCACGCTTAGGCCGGAATCGCCTGTGGTAAACGTCCATTTTTTCTGCCATGGTTTGCCATCGAGTTGACCCTTCATTTCAACGTGATAGGTCATTCGAGCCGAGAGTGGATCGTGGGGCACGAGGCATACGGTGTTGCCCTGGTACTTGGGAAACTTCGGATTCGCCGGCTTTTCCGCGTTGGAGAACCAGAACGCGACGGGTTCACCTTTGGCGTTCGTGAGCGTGGCTGAGGCGTTCTTCAATGGACTGGTTTCGGGGAAGAACGCCGTGATCGGGTAGCCTGCTTTGCCGTCTTTGTCGTCGGGGATCGGGTTGGGCTCTTCGCCGCCGTTGGGGAAGTTCAAGGGCACGCCGGTCTGACCGAGGGCCGGGTAGAAAACCGCGTTCGGTCGCACGCCACGATCGCGGCCAGTGACGACGTTGAGCACAGTGACCCAACCCTGCCGGCGGCCACGCGCGCAGCCGAAACCGATCGTGCGAAGATTGGGTTCGAGGATCGGTACGCGGTGATACAGCGTCGCCATCCAGGCGTCGACGCCGTCGGTCGGTTCGTAGTCGCCGATGGCGATGTCAGATGCCTTGCCGGCGATCTGCCCTTCTTTGCTCGCACCGGGAAGCGTCAGATCCTCGTCGTGGGCGCCGAGACCTTGCACTGCCTTATGGTCGGCGTTGGTTACTAAATAACGCGCATGGGCGAGGCAGCCCTTGCTTTGATTGTCGTCGAGCATGACTGGTTTCAGGCCTGCATGTTGGCGATAGGCGTTGACTTTATCGAGAGCTTGCTTGGCCCAGATGCCGCGCGAGTCGCTGTCGTCTTCGGTGGTGAAGGACCAGGTGAGCGACCACGGTTTGCCGTCGATGTCCGCCGCCGCCTTGGCGTGATAGGTTGTCGCGCGTTGGAGAATGGCTTTCGGGATCAACGCGATGGAATTGCGTTGGGCATTTTCGCGCGCCGGCTTCTCGGGAGTCGATAGCCAACCGTCGAGCGACTTGCCGTTGGCGTCGCTCAGTGTCAGCTTCGCTTGCGTGATTTTCTTCGTCGGCGAGAACGTAACCGTGATCGGAAAGCCCGCGGCCTGCTGACCGTCTGGAACTTCCAAGCCGCCCGAGAACGATAAGGTTACGTCAATCTGCTTAGGCGTCGGATAGATCACGAGAGGATCGCCTCGGCCACGCAAGGGATCGACGATGCAAACCCACCAACCGTCGGGACGCTTTTCAAAACCTACGCCGATCGATTGCATCTCCGAATTGAGAAGCGTCGCTCGGCTAAACAGGCGAGCCATCCAGCGGTCGAGCGCGGCTGTCGGTTCGAGAAATGCGACCATCGCGTTTGCCGCCGTCGCCTTGCCTTCGGGCGTTGCCTCGGGTTTCGTTTCGTCCTGGCTTTGCACGGCGCTGGCGTCGGCTTTGTCAGGATTGACGTTCCGGGCCACGTATTTTGCATGGGCCTGGCAGCCGCGACTCAGGTCGGCATCGAGTGTGACGCTGCCCTGACCTGCGGTCTGGCGGTGGCGATTCAGCAGTGCGACGAAGCGCTCGCCGATCTCGATGTTCGTCGTCGGGACGACTGGTTTTTTGTCCGGGATTTTGATCGTCTTGGTGTCGCCCGTTCGGTCCTTATCCGAAATCTTGTCAACGGCTTTCGGCTGTTGGTCAATCGTCTTGAGTATTGGGTCGTCGGTCGGCGTCGATTTTTCGACAGGCTTTTGATCTCGGTTCGCCGTTGGCCCATTGACGGTCCGTTGGGAGCCGATGAAATAGTACAGACTTATGCTGCCGACGACAATCAGCAACAGGAAGGTAGCGCCGGTAATGCCGATCAACAACCAGGGCGTCGCCCGTTTGGCTTTGGCGGGTTCCTTTCTCGGAGTGCTCTCGGCAATCTTCGGCGTTGTGCTGGTCGCCGGGAAGAGGTTCGGCACGGAATCGGCGCGGTGCCATTTTTTCTCGCCTTCCTGCGTCACGAGATCCTCTGGCAAGAGCGAGCCGCGATGCGCCAGTTCGGCGAGTTGCTTCGATGAATAGGGGCCGTGCTTCTTCTTGTCCCGCGCATAGTACCAGCGAGACGGGTGAGTTGCCAGCACCGACACTAGCTTGCGGCAATGCGGACAGAGCACCTGAGCCGATGCCGACTCGCTCGGCAGGCTAAAGGCGTTTTGACAGTGAGGGCAAGAAAGCGAGGGCATGGATCGACCACAACGATTCGGTTTGAAAAACGAGGACGCTTCAATTCGCCGATCGCGAAACATATACTTACACCATTAGAACGAACTATCATCACGAAGTCAACGGCGGGAGTCATTCATGCGCGTCGGAAAAGTTCAATTGGCGTCAGGCGAGAGTCGAACGGTGATCGTCGAGGGCGAAACCGTTCGCTTGTTGAAGTCGGAATCCTTGGCGGAGATACTTCACTCCGCGAATCCAGCGCAGGCGACGCAGGACGCCATCGATTCAAGCCGGCCCGCCGTTCCACTCACGCAGGTTCGCGTGCTGGCGCCGGTCGATCAACAGGAGATTTGGGCCGCTGGCGTGACGTACAAACGCAGCAAGGAAGAGCGCGAGCGTGAGTCCGCCGGCGCCGCGCGGTTCTACGACCTCGTCTACTTCGCCGACCGCCCCGAAATCTTCTTCAAATCTCCCGCCAATCGCGTCGTGCCAACGGGCGAAGCGGTCCACATTCGCCGCGATAGCAAATGGAACGTCCCCGAACCCGAACTCGCGCTCGTCATCTCGCCGGCGCTGAAACTCGTCGGATTCACTGCAGGCAACGACATGAGTTCGCGCGACATCGAAGGTGAGAACCCGCTCTACCTTCCGCAAGCCAAGTTCTACGATCGCTCCTGTGCCGTCGGCCCGTGGATCACGCTCGTGGACGCCATGCCGAAACCGGCCGACACGACCATTCGCATTCTCATAGAACGCGACGGCAAACCGGCCTTCGACGGCTCCACCAAAGTCTCCGCCATGAAACGCAGCTTCGACGAACTCATCTCTTGGCTCGGCCGCGAAACCAGTTTCCCAGCCGGCGCTGTCCTGTTCACTGGCACCGGCATCGTACCCGCCGACGATTGGACGCTTGCCGTCGGCGATGTCGTGCACATCGAGATCACTGGTATCGGGCGGCTGACTAATACGATCGCGATGCGAGCGTAGATGCGAATTCGTGTTTGCCGCTTGCGGCTTAGCGCTCATGTGGGATCATCCGGAGCGCTAAGCCGCAAGCGGCAAACGTCAATGCAGCAACCCATCGCCCAACACATGTTCCAACGCCTCGATGCCGTCGTGGCTGATGCGCGTGTGACGCACGTCAAGGCGCTCGAGTTGTTCCGCCAACGGCGACATCACGAATTGGCGGATGCCTTCGTCGGTAATCGGGTTGTCGTTGAGGTACAGCTCGCGCAGATTTCGTAGGTTCGTGGAATCGTAGAGCGCTTCCAATCCTTGATCCGTGATACAACTGCTACCCAAATTCAGACCGTGCACGTGTACAAGCAGCGGTGCGTCTGCGAGACCTTCCAGGCCTTCATCGCCCAACCTCTGAGCTGAGATGTCCAAGAATAACGTGTGTTGCAAAAACGGAAGTGCCGGCAGCACGTCGAGCCGAGCGCCGTTGTTGCTCATATGAATGTCGCGTATCGGAGCGTGCTGAAGCAGACGACCCGCGAACTTGATGAGGTTCATATCGGTAATCGCGATCTCCTCGATGAAACCGCGATGGAATGCGCACCAATCGACGATCTCGCCGATCGTTTGCGACCACTGAACGTGATGCTGCGACAGCAAGGCACGCGCTCGCGTTGACGCTTCCGGTTCGCGATGGTGCGACGTACATTGCAAGCGAATGAATTCGCCGAGCGGATTGCCTATTTGCAAAAGCCAGTCGGCATAGCGAAGCCGTGGCTCATCGTCGTCGGGGCGTGTCAGAATCGTTTGCAGAAACCGAGTGGGGTGCATGATTGCGATCCTCTCGCGTGCAATATCCTTAACTCCAGCTGCAAACGTAGAGATTAGTTGATAGATGTGAAATGTCAAGCATTAAATTGGGAAACGCGGCGTTATGAATTTGTCCGCTTACGGCTTAGCGCTCGCATGGCACACCCTGAGCGCTAAGCCGCGAGCGGAATACAAAAACATTACTTCCCGCGCGGCGGCAGCGGCAGGTACGGCGCCGGCGTGCCGAACACGCGATCATAGTAAAGTTGCAGGCCGTGTACCGCATGATACAAGGCGCCGCTTTCGATCGGCTCGGCTTTCATCTCCAGCATCATCTGCACGAGCGCGTTGACCGCATCTTGCATCCACGGTTCGCGCAA
>CAMAUE010000074.1 GCA_945861245.1 Singulisphaera sp. GP187 | reverse complement strand
ATCGGCGCAAAGATGCTGTCGCGGGGAGTGCGGGTTCATCGGCGAATCCGTTCGCAAAATGGGCAAGATAGGGAGAATGTCTCTTCCCAAAGTTTACGAACAGCTGCTTCAAATTCCCAGCGTTTTTAAAGGGGCCGGGAATCGCTGGTGAAATACGCAAAGTTCGTTACCTCAGGACCAGGGTTCTTCGCGACGGACCACGGACGAATTTCAACATGGCCATCTTGGCCGCCTTGGTTGCGTCCCTAGTCCGTGGGGCAGGCTTTCTAGCCTGCCATAGTTTGCTTTTGATCGTCAAAATAAGGCAGGCTAAAAAGCCTGCCCCACGGCTCTGACCGAACGATGCATTCAACATGGCCAAGGTGGGCATCCCCACAAGCATGGCCATCTTTGAAGCGGCGCTATCCAACTTGACGGTCGCGCCAACCGTCAATTCGTTCCGAAATCCATCGCGAAGAAGACCACCGAGGGTGACTTTGCGAAAAAATTCACGAAGGTGGATTGACGAATCGCCGCTAATATTCAAAATAACAAAGCTGCGTGGTTGGAGAATGCTCCCGCCAAACAGGGGGCGGGCCCTATGTCTCAGGATCCGAAGCCGCGTGAACTGAGTTTTTATTATTCACTCGCGCAAATCGGGTTCGAGATGGTTGTACCCATCGCTCTGGGTGTTTTTCTCGACGATTGGCTTGGCCTAACGCCGTGGATTACGTCAGTGATGGCAGTCGTCGGCTTCGCGGGTGGGCTGCTCCATATGGTCCTGATGCTCAATCAGCGGGACCGAGAGGACTCGCGGACGAAAGGACCGCCATGAAATGCGTGGGCCTTTTTGTCGGCGGGTCGCTGCTCTTCGGAGCCGTGGCGATCGGCATCGGCGTGGCGATCGGTGGGACGGACATCCTGCTCGAAGCAGGCATCGCTTTCGCGCTGGCGTTTGTGCCGGCGGCGGTCACGCTTGCTTGGGTTGTTGTGTCGTATCGATCGACACCTGAGATGCAGCTGACGGCCAGCCTCGGCGGGTCCGGTGTGCGGATGATGATCGCCTTGGGTGGCGGCTATCTTCTGACGAATGCCCAGGCCGAGTTGTTTGGACCGAACTTTTGGTACTGGATTTTGTTGTTCTACCTCGGGCTGTTGGCCTTTGAGATCACACTGTTGGTTCAGCGTCAGCCTGTTGAAACGATTACGCCGCCGCCCACTGATAAAGCAAACCCCGGTTGACCCCGCATCGTTTGCTGGAGAGACGGATGATTTTCGCTGCGAACGCCTTCGATCATGTGCTCGACTCGCTGCATTGGCACGTCTTTGAAGTTTGGCATTGGGAAATCCCGCTTCCCGGGGTCCATTCAGCGTTCGAGGGCAAGGGCTTTGGCGTGACCAAGTACGCCATCCTCATGATGCTCGCCGCTGGTTTGATTTGCTGGATTTACATTCCGCTGGCGAAGAAGATTCAGACGGGCGAAGCCCCCAAGGGCGCATTCTGGAACCTGTTCGAATCGATCCTGACTTTCATCCGTGATGATGTTGCCAAGCCATACATCGGCAAGGATGCCGACCATTATGTCCACTACCTCTGGACCGTGTTTCTGTTTGTGCTGACATGCAATCTGTTTGGCATGATCCCGTTTCTCGGCTCGCCGACGGCGAGCTTTGCGATGACGTCGGTCCTGGCGGCGGGATCGTATGTTTTCATAAATGTCAGCAGCATCATGCGGTTCGGTTGGAAGAGCCATTTGCTGTCGTTCGCGCCGCATCTGGAGATGCCGATGGCACTGCGGATCGGGATCAGCGTCCTGCTTTGGCCCATTGAGTTCATGGGCCTAATCATCAAATGTTTCGTGTTGGCCGTCCGACTTTTCGCGAATCTATTCGCCGGCCATATGGTGCTGGCGACGATCCTGTTGTTCATTCCCGCCGTCCGTGGTTTGGGCGAGGGACTGGAGTGGACGGTCACCATTGCGAGTGTTTTGGGCGTTGTCCTTCTGAGCATGCTGGAGTTGTTTGTCGCGCTTTTGCAGGCGTATCTGTTTACATTCTTGACGGCACTCTTCCTCGGCGGCGTGCTGGAGCATGCGGAACATTACGCCCACGAATTCGGTGGCGACCACGGGCATGGACATGGCCATGACGATCATGGGCGTGACCATGCTTATTGAGTAGCGCGGCCACCGTCGGATATGAGACAATGGCGAGCCTAGCCGCGTAAGCGGCAGGTTGAACGTGCGACGGGCAGTATCAACCTGCCGCTTACGCGGCTAGGCTCGCCAATAAGAGTTCGTTTAACACGATTACGATAAACATGACTGTTTTTTCCAAGGAGTTTCCATGAACGTTGTGAAGACGATCGGCCTATTTGTGATGGCTTCGGTGGCGGCGCTCGTGACTGCCACGCCTGTATTTGCACAGGACGGCCCCAAAGCAGTTGCCTTTGGCGGAGCCGCATTCGGTGCCGGTTTAGGCGCCGGTTTGGTCATCCTCGGCGCTGCGATGGGCTTCGGCAAAATTGGCGCCGCCGCTCTTGAGAGCATGGCCCGTCAGCCGGAAACCGCTGGCCGCGTGCAAACCGCGATGATCATCATCGGCGCGCTCCTTGAAGGTGCGACCTTCTTCGCGCTTATCATCTGCATTCAGCTTGCAGGCAAAGCGTAATCGTTTGCGAATTGTTCGATTTCCTGGCATCTTCTTTGTGAGGCCAACATGGTGCGGCTGCGCTTTTTGGCAGGGCTTCTGATTCTCGTTTTTGTTCTCGCTGTCATCGGCGCTGCTCAGGCGGCACCCGACAAGGCAGCCGCTGCGCCCAGCGCGATGGATTTGCGCTGGGACACCGCGATCTGGTCGATCGCCGTGTTCCTGTTCCTCGTCATCATCCTTCGCGCCAAGGCCTGGGGGCCGGTTCTCGAAGGCCTGAAGAAACGCGAGGAGACGATTCGCACGTCCTTGGAAGAAGCCAAGAAGACGCGCGATGAGATGGTTGCCATCCAGGCCCAATTCCAGAAGGAACTCGCCGACGCGCATCAGCAGATTCCCAAGCTGATGGAAGAGGCACGCAAGAAGGCCGAAGAGATGACCAACGAAATGCGTGCCAAGGGCATGGCCGACGTGCAGGTCGAACGCGAACGCCTTCGCCGTGAGATGGACATCGCCAAGGATCAGGCCCTGAAGGAACTATGGGAGCAGGCGGCCATGCTGGCGTCCGTTCTCTCGACCAAGGCGTTGGGGCACGCGGTTACCGCCGACGACCATCGCCGATTGCTTGGTGATGCCCTGCAAGAGATCGCGCATTCGTCGCGGAATTGATTCGGCGAATGAAACATCGTGTTCGCCGCTTGTCGTTTAGCGCTCGCAGTTTGTCATGCGAGCGCTAAACGACAAGCGAGGAATCGGAATAGACCATGATCGAACCCCATGAAGTATTCGCGGATGTCAGCGCCTATCGCTTGGCGAAGGTCTATGCGACTGCGCTCTTGAACGCCGCCGAGGCCGCCCAGGCGGTGGATTCGGTTATCGAGGAAATCGATTCACTTGTGATGGACGTGTTTCGCACCGATTCGCGGTTGGAAGCGTTGCTCGCTGGTGCCGCGGTAGGTCGCAAGGCTCGCAAGGAAGCAATCAACAAGGCCTTCGCCGGGCGTACGAGCGATACGTTTCACAAGTTTATGCTGGTATTAAACGACCACGATCGGCTCGATCTTATCAAGCCGATCCGCTTCGCCTTGCATGAGTTGCACGATGAACGCGCACGCCGGTTGCGTGTGATCGTCTCCTCGGCAGTGGCGTTGACCGACGACTTTCAGAATAGCATTCGTGCGATGGTGCAAGCGCAGTTCAAGCTCGAACCGATGCTCGATCTGCGTATTGACCCAACGCTCCTGGGCGGGCTGAAGATACGCATCGGCGACACGGTCTACGACGCGACTATCCGCTCCCGCATCGAAAATTTACGAAATCAACTGATCGCGAGTAGCAGTCATGAGATTCAAACCCGACGAGATCGTTTCAGTTCTGCAGAGTGAAATCCAGGCGTACGAGAAAAAACTCGATACCCGCGAAGTGGGCCGCGTCCTCGAAGTAGGCGACGGTATCGCCCGCGTGTACGGCCTGGGCAACGCCATGAACGGCGAAATGGTCGAGTTCACCCGCGCCGGCATCCGCGGCCTGGTGTTCAACCTCGAAGAGAATTCCGTGGGTATCATCATCCTCGGCAATTATCTCGCCATCACTGAAGGCGACGAGGTCCGCTCACTCGGCACGCTGCTCGAAGTGCCCGTCGGCGACGCCGTCATTGGCCGCGTCGTCAGCACGATCGGCGAGCCGATGGACGGCAAAGGCCCAATCACGGCGTCGAAGTTTCGACCCGTCGAGTTCATGGCCCCGGGCGTTGCCGCTCGCCAACCCGTCAATCAGCCGTTGCAGACCGGCATCAAAGCCATCGACGCGATGACGCCTGTCGGTCGCGGCCAGCGTGAACTCATCATCGGCGATCGCAAGACCGGCAAGACGGCCATCGCGATCGACACGATCATCAATCAGCGCGAAGAGAACGTCATCTGCGTCTACGTCGCGATTGGCCAAAAGGAATCGCAAGTCGCCAGCGTCGTCGAGGCGTTGCGTGCTGCCGGTGCGATGGACTATACGATTGTGGTAGTCGCCTCCGCCGCCGATGCCGCCCCGCTGCAATATTTGGCCCCGTATGCAGGCACGGCGATGGCTGAGTATTACATGTACGAACAAGGCCGCGATACGCTCTGCGTGTACGACGATTTGTCGAAACAGGCCGCCGCGTACCGCCAGCTGTCGCTGCTCGTGCGTCGTCCGCCGGGCCGCGAGGCGTATCCGGGCGATATCTTCTACTGCCATTCGCGTTTGCTCGAACGGTCAGCGAAATTGGCCGAGCGTTGGGTGATCGTGCCGGAAAGCACGGATCCGAAAACCGTCAACGACAAGTCAGGCGTCGACGGCAAGGTCTACGTCGGCCCGCTCGATAAGGATCATGCGGAGAAGAAGGACCTAAAAAATCATCCTGGCCACAAGGTCGCGAAAGTCGTCGGCACGGGCGGTTCGCTGACGGCGCTGCCGATCATCGAAACACTCGAAGGTGAAGTGTCGGCCTACATTCCAACCAACGTCATCTCGATCACCGATGGCCAAATCTACCTCCAGCCCGATCTGTTCTTCGCCGGCGTGCGTCCCGCAGTAGATGTCGGCGTGTCGGTCTCGCGCGTCGGTAGCAAAGCCCAGACGAACGCCATGAAATCAGTCGCCGGTAGCTTGCGACTTCAACTCGCTGCATTCCGCGAACTCGAAGCCTTCGCCCAGCTCGGCACCGACCTTGACAAAGCGACGCAGCAAGATCTCGACCGCGGCTATCGTATGGTCGAAATCCTGAAGCAGGGCCAATTCAAACCGCTGCATTTCGCCGACCAAGTCATGGTGATCTACGCCGGTGCGAAGGGCCACCTCGACAAGATTCCTCGCAATCAGGTAGCGGAATGGGAATCGCAGTTCCAATTGTTCATGAAGGAGCAACGCAAGGATGTCCGTGATCAGCTAAAGAGCGAGAAGAAGCTATCGAGCGAGTTGGAAGCGAAACTCAAGTCCGCCCTCGAAGCATTCGCCGCCCAGTACAAGGCCCAGGGCGCCGCTCAGCCGAAGGCTGCAATGAACACGAACATCAAGGCGGGTGAAGCGCCGGTGAGGCCGGCGGAGACGAACATCAAGGCGGGGTGACGTTGCTCAAAATGGAACGTATGTGCGTGGTACAATGGTAGGGGCGTTGTTTGCAGGCCGATCCTATCAAGGAAACAAACATGGTCGTTCTCGACATCCACAAACAAAGGCTTCTACGCTCGGTGGACATCGCACGTTTCCAGATGGAATGTCAGATGGAAAGAAGATTTCTATCACCGTTGGATGTAATTCGAGTGCTCAATCGCGAAAAGATTAGCTTCGTCCTTGTTGGCGCATATGGATTGTCTGGATGGATGCGGGCCCGAGCGACGGAGGATGTGGATGTCGTGGTTGCTGGTCGGCAAGTACCGAAGGCCGTTCGAACTTTGATCGCCGAATTCCCATGGCTTCGACCCGACGACGCCGAAGTTGTCGTTAGATTGCGTGACATAGAATCCAACGCAGTAGCAATTGACGTGATGAAGCCCATTCAGCCGCCATACCGTGATATTTTTAAACACACGAAGAAAGTGACACTGAGCAAAATAGTTCACCGAATACCGTCACTGGAGATGGCACTTGTATGTAAATTTGCTCCCATGATCAGCCTAATGCGCGCGGATGAACGCAAGTTTCAGGACGCTTCCGATTTCATGGAAATGGTGAAGAGTAATACAGAGATCGATCTGGAAACGCTCGCGGAACTTGGCGACCTCGTTTACAACGGCGGCGGCAAAGAGATCGTCGAGATGGTTCGTAAAGTGCGAGCGGGCGAGAAGTTGACGTTCTGATTTGCACGGGCCTTAGCCTGATGATTATTGCGTAGGCCGTAACTGCCTGCGTGTCAAAATAGGTCGATGGCGATTCATCAAGTTCGCCAATAAAACGCACGGGTAGCTGATTCATGGCCAACACACGCGCATTAGTGAAACGCCGCAAGGCGATTCGGAATATTCGCAAGATCACGCGGACGATGGAACTCATCGCCACCGCGCGATTCAAAAAGGCGATGGACCGCGCCATCGAAGCCGACGCCTACACGCGCCGACTCGCCGAGTTGGCGGGCGACCTCACTGCCTCCGCGACAACCATCAAGCACCCGTTACTGGAAAAACGCGCCGAGATCAAGAACAGCGTCCTGCTCGTCATGTGCTCCAATCGCGGTCTGTGCGGCGGCTATAACGCCTCGATTCTGCGCGAAGCCGCTCCGCATCTGCGCAAAGTGCAAGCCGAGGGCGTCAATGTTTCCCTCGAATTGTCGGGCAAACGCGCGATGGCCTACTTCCGCTTTCAGGGCATCCCCGCAACGCACACCTATACACATTTCGAGGACAAGCCGTCGTTCGAGGAAGTCGATGTCGTCGCCAGCCGATACCTGGCCGATTATATCGCGGGCAAGATCGACCGCGTCGATGTGGCGTACATGAAATTCACGAACGTCGCCAAACAGGTACCGATGGTGGAGACGCTGTTGCCTCTCTCGACGCTCGTACCGGAATCGCGGCGCAAGACCGCGTCCGCCGCCGCGGAAAACAAAGGCTCGGTGGAGTACGAATTCCTGCCAAGCGCTGCGGAGATTCTGGAAGAGATCCTGCCGGTGTCGTTCAAGATTCGGCTCTTCAAGTGCTTCCTCGACTCGGCGGTCAGTGAGCAAATAGCGCGGCGAGTCGCCATGAAAGCCGCTACCGAAAACGCAGGCGACATGATTAAAGACCTATCGCTGAAATACAACCGCGCCCGCCAGGCGCAAATCACCAAGGAGATCAGCGAAATCATCGGCGGCACGGCGGCGCTGAAGTGATGAGGAAGGCGGTGGCAATTGATTATTTGAAAAGTTGAATTCAAACGCCGCGTATTTGACATTGGAGTTATCCCCTGGCTACGATCGGGCGAGTAAGTTCGATTCTCGACGTATTTAGGAGGATTTGCAGTGGACGAAACGGTTCGCGTGTTCGATGGCATTGTGTACCGAAGCGGAAAGAGACGTCAACAGGACATGACGCCAAGACCAGATCGCGATGTTTCGGCAAATTTGAGCGAGGCGGGGCTTTCGACCTGGCGGGATCTTGAAGCGGCGATTCAAGGTAACCAAAAAGGAGTAATGACCGATATTGCAAGGCTTGATCCGAATGTACTCGGTTGTTATCAGGACGAGTTGGGCCATGTTTAAATTGTGCCGGTCGATGTGAATGGTAAACTAGATATGATAGCATTGGCGGACTGGGCAGCGGCCCGAGAAATGAACGTTACCCATCCACTAACAATGATGGTGTTGGAAGCCATCGTTGGGGGAAATCTTCGGAGGCCGTCATGAATGCGAACCAATATAGCGAAGATAAATGGCGACTGCTCAATGACGAAATTCACAAGCGCTTCCGCATATTGGCGGCGCAGATTCTTGTCGTTGCCCCACGCTGTAATCCGCGTTTTGGCAAAACCGTGACAAAGGTTTTCCCGCTTTTTTCACATGTAAGTTTCAAGCGCGATGACGATATCGACATCATCGTTGGTGTTGATATTTCACTGCACGATGGCCAATGGCAGATCATTGCGGATATCACGGAGGAAGAGTCCGGCACCATATACTTCGAGTTGTCCAACCTGCTCTTTCGGGCCTCATCATTCGAGGAGTTGCAAGACCGCGTGCTCCGTGATACCGAATTATTGATTTCTCGAGGCACGCCCATTCTGCTTCGACAGCTAGAACCAACTGTGCCGGGCGTGCTAAATCAAACGGTGGACCTAGTTGCTCGTTAAGTTTTGACATCCCCAGGACGGTTCGAGATAGGTAAATTTATGAGCCCAATTATCGAGGTTTTTTCGCAAATTGACTGGAAGGAAGTTGTTGGTGGAATTTCGGCAATTGCTCTCCTTATTGGTGCAATCGCAGCATAAGGTGCCGTGTTTCGTGTGAGATATATAGTCGAGGCTTTGAGGGAATTTCGCAAAAGCAAGAGCGAACTAAGCGAGTTGTTGGATGCAATTGATCGCTTGGGCGAACTCACGCCAAAGTTAAAGAATGTTGCAGACGATCTTGAAGACGCCAAGGATAAGGTTCTAGAACATCGTGCGGCGCAGAAAGCGGAGCAAAATCTAACGACGGAAATAGTCTCGACCACGGAAAGTGAAGCGGTATCGAATTTAGATAGTTCGAGCAAGTGGCCTGATCTTCGTGAACTCTGGCGTGGGGTTCGCGATGAAATTGAGAGCCGAATTGACAACTTGGATGGTCGCCGCAAGCGTGCCTATAACAGGCTTTATCGGCATAACTATACGGACATTGTTAACATGCTTGTGGCCGACGAAGAGTTGACGCAAGCTGAAGCTGCCGCAACGATTAATATGAATCTATTTTTGCTATCGAGAAAAAACCAAGATAAATCCAACCTCACCGATGCCGACGTTCAAAAATTCAAGGAGTGGAGAGGTCTGTTTTTCCAGGCGAGTACCCAGAATTTTCCAAACACAACTGGCTCAAACGCTTAGCACGGTGAACTATCCGGCATTCAAACACCAAACTGGTAGAAATCGATTATCTTCTACCTCGCAAGTAAATTATAACGAAAAGAACCGCACCCGGAGTATTCAATGGTCGCAACCGCAACGTCACAGAAAATCGGCACCGTCGTCCAGGTCATTGGCTCGACGTTTGACGCTGAGTTCGAGGAAGGTCACCTTCCAGAAATCTATAATGCGATTCGCATCGACGAAGTGTACAAAGGCACCAAGCTCAAGGTCACCGGCGAAGTGCAGCAGCACCTCGGCGGGAACCGCGTGCGAGCGGTTGCCCTTGGCTCGACCGACGGTCTCTACCGCGGCATGAAGGTCACCGATACCGGTTCGCCTGTGCGCGTGCCCGTCGGCCCCGAAACGCTGGGCCGAGTGTTCAACCTGCTCGGCGATCCGATCGACGGGCGTGGCCCGGTCAACGCCAAGGAAACGCGGCCCATCCACCGTGAGCCGCCGTTGTTCTCCGAACTCTCGTCCAAAACCGAGCTGTTCGAGACCGGCATCAAAGTCATCGACTTGCTCACCCCGCTGGTCCGCGGCGGCAAGGCCGGCTTGTTCGGCGGTGCGGGTCTCGGCAAGACCGTCATTCTGCAAGAACTGATCGCCCGCATCGCCAGTTCGCATGGCGGCTTCTCCGTCTTCGCCGGCGTCGGTGAACGTACCCGCGAAGGCAACGATCTTTGGCTCGAAATGCAGGAAACCGAGATCGGCACGACGGGTCGCGCCGTGCTCACGCAGACCGCGATGGTCTTCGGCCAAATGAACGAGCCGCCCGGTGCGCGTCTCCGTGTCGCGCTCTCCGCACTTACCATGTGCGAGTGGTTCCGCGACGAGACCGGCAAAGACACGCTGCTGTTCGTTGACAACATCTTCCGCTTCTCGCAGGCCGGCTCGGAGGTCTCCGCGCTCCTGGGCCGAATGCCGTCCGCCGTCGGTTATCAGCCGACGCTCGCCACGGAAATGGGCGAATTGCAAGAACGCATCACGTCCACGAATCGCGGGGCCATCACCAGCGTGCAGGCCGTCTACGTGCCCGCTGACGATCCGACCGACCCGGCTCCCGCGAATGCCTTCCAGCACCTGGATGCGTTCATCTACCTCGAACGCAAGATTTCCGAAAAGGGCATCTATCCTGCGGTCGATCCGCTGGCGTCGTCGAGCCGAATTCTCGATCCGCAATACGTCGGCGATCGGCATTACAAGATCGCTCGCCGAGTGCAGCAGATTCTCCAGCGTTATCGCGAACTGCAAGACATCATCGCGATTTTGGGCGTTGAAGAGCTGAGCGAAGAAGACAAGAACGTCGTCAACCGTGCTCGCCGAATCGAGAAGTTCTTGTCGCAGCCGTTCATCGTCGCGGAAGCGTTCACGGGCAAGAAGGGCAAGGTCACACCAATCGCCGAGACGATTCGCAGCTTCGAGGAACTCGCCGACGGCAAACACGATCACCTGCCCGAAGCCGCGTTCATGTACGTCGGCGGCATCGACGAAGCGGTGGAGCAGGCGAAGAAGCTGCAATCATGATTGATGATTGCAGATTTTCGGACGGAGACGAACTTCTCGGAAGGGTTTATGGATGCCGAAGCTCTGAAGAAACGGACGAAGGAATTTGCGAAACGGATTATTCGATTGTGCCGAAAGCTGCCCGATAATCGCGAAGGTTGGCGGATAGGGGATCAGCTTTTTCGGTCGGGAACGTCCGTGGGGTGCGAATTATCGTGCCGCGTGCCGAGGAAGATCGAAAGCGGAATTTGTCGCCAAACTTGGAATCGTTATCGAAGAAGCCGATGAGACCCTGTATTGGTTGGAACTGCTCACCGAAACGGAAATTATGCAACCGGAATTGATGGAACCTTTGATGAAAGAATGCAACGAGTTGGTGTCGATTTTCGTCGCCAGCAGCAAGACGGCAAAAAACGTAACGTGAGCCGTCTTTCAATCTACAATCACCAATCCTAAATCGAAAATAGGATAATCATGGCCTCACTGAAATGCGTAGTAGTGACTCCCGAAAAAGCCGTGCTCGATGAGGCGGCGGATTTCGTCGCTGTGCCGATGTTTGATGGCGAACTCGGCGTCGCACCAGGCCGTCTGCCGATCATCGGTCGGTTAGGTTCCGGCGAATTGCGCGTCACGCAAGGCTCGACGATCAAGCACCTGTTCATCGATGGCGGGTTTGTGCAGATTCGCGGCAACGTCGTCACACTGCTGACGCCGAAGGCGGTGTTCGCCGGCGACATCAACGTCAGTACTGCGCAGACCGTGCTGCGTTCGAGCAAGCCCGAAACAACGCCGGAAGCGCAAGAGGCACGCAACAAATCGGAACAACGCGCCCGCGCTCAGATTCGCATCGCAGCGAAGAGCAAATAATGAAACATTGGCGAGCCTGGCCGCGTAAGCGGCAGGTTGACACACCCGCAAACCTGCCGCTTACGCGGCCAGGCTCGCCGATGGGTTATTGCGTCGATCGTCACAATCGCCAAACTCCGCACGAACCGGCAGCGATTCTCCAAATTCGCTGCTTTCTCATCAAGTTTCTGTTGCTTCGCCGCGCCTCAATCCACTAAAATACTTCCCAGGTCAAACTCGCACGCTGTCCATCTAACAAGGCGGATCGTCGGCCATGCCATCAATCAAATGCACCAATTGCGGAGCGATTCTCAAAACGCAGGCCGAGATTCCCGCCGGGAAAAAGGTCAAGTGCCCGAAGTGCGCTCAGCCGTTTGTCGTTCAACCGGAGGAAGAAGAGCCGGCCGCTCCCGAACCGGAAGCACCCGAGGAAAACGAAGAACAAGAAGCGGACGATGAGGCCGACGAGGAAGAAGCGCCGAAGCCTGCCAAGAAAGGCAAAACCGTCGTCAAAGACGACGACGATGCAGACGCCGACGAGGACGAGACACCCAAGAAGGCGAAGGGCAAAAAAGCCAAAGGCGACGACGATGACGATGACGGCGAGGAAAAAGAAGGCGACGAGGATGACGACGAAGCCGCCAAAAAGAAGAAGAAAATGATCATGATCGTCGGCGGGTCCGTCGCCGCCGTGCTTCTGTGCTGCTGCTTTCCAGGCGGCGTCGGCACATTGGGCTGGTACCTGGGGTGGTTCAAGTAATAACGATCGGCCCACCTTCAGTGCCCGCTTGATGCCTTGCCAACGTGGCATCAAGCGGGCGCGAAACGAAACCAATCGTTCCTTTCTTGACGTCGGCAATACTATAAACCTCGCATCCCACCATCCACCTGCGAGGTTCCCGCCATGCTTCGATCCGCGCTGCCCTTCCGCATCTACGCATCCGTTCTCACGCCCCTTCTCCTCGGCTATCTCTTCTGGTTCGTCGGCTCCGCCTTCATGGAGGCGTCGCAGAAACAATCCGACGACGCCCCCGTCGTCTATAAAGGCGCACGCATCCACACCGCATCCGGCCCCGTCATCGAGAACGGCGTGATGATTGTCCTCAAAGGCAAGATCCTCGACGTCGGCAGTGAAGGCCAAGTCAAACTCCCCGCCAACGCCAAGATTCGCGACATGACCGGCAAGGTCATCATCCCCGGCCTCGTGGACACGCACTCGCACATCGGCATTTTCGGGCGCAATCCCGGCAGCGCCGACGGCAACGAAATGACCGGCCCCGTCCAGCCTGGCCTCCGCGCCATCGACGCCGTCAATCCGCGCGATCCTGGCATCCGCATGGCCCTGGCCGGCGGTGTCACCGTTGCCAACATCATGCCAGGCTCGGGCAACGCCATCGGTGGGCAGACAGCTTATGTTCGCCTCAAGGGCACCGTCGTCGAAGCGATGCGCATCATGGTTGGCCGATTCCTCGGCGGCATCAAGTTCGCCAACGGCGAGAACCCTAAAGGCGTCTACGGTAGCAAAGGCCAGGCCCCGCACACGCGCATGAAAATCGCCGCCCTGCAGCGCGACATGCTCACCAAAGCCCAGGCCTACAAGCGACAATGGGATGCCTACAACAAAGCAAAAGCCGCCGGCGAGAAGACAACCTCTCCCGAGCGCGACATCAATCTCGATCCGCTTGTCGAAGTGCTCGAGAAGAAGCGCACCGTTCATTTCCACTGCCATCGCGCCGACGATATCATGACCGCTGTCCGCCTGTCACAGGAGTTCGGCTTCGAGATCGTGTTGCAACACTGCACCGAAGGCTATCTCATCGCCGCCGAACTCGCCAAGCTCGGCATCTCCGTCTCGCTGACGCTCATCGACAGTCCCGGCGGCAAGCCCGAAGTCATGGGTCTGCTTGAAGAAAACGCCGCCATCCTGACCAAGGCAGGCGTCAAAGTCGCGATCAACACCGACGACTTTGTCACCGAGTCACGCTTCTTTCTCCGCACCGGCGCCATTGCCGTGCGCGGCGGCCTGTCCGAGAATAATGCACTGAAAGCGCTCACGCTGCACGGCGCCCAGATGCTGCATCTCGATGAACGCATCGGCTCACTCGAAAAGGGCAAAGACGCCGACTTCGTTGTCCTGTCCGGCGCGCCGTTCAGCGTCTACACGCAGGTGCTGGAAACGTTTATCGAAGGCGAGAAGATGTTCGACCACGACCTGCACGAAGACTGGACGCACCAGACCGGCGGCTTCGCACTGCCCAATAGCGCCAAGCTGCTGCCCAAGCGTGCTGCCTCGCTGAAGGCGTTCGCGAATGTGCAAGCGCCTGCGATTCCGAAAGACTCGCCGAGCGCCAACGATGTGCCGAAAAAGCTTGCAGTGCTCGCGGGCCGCATTCATACTGTGTCTGGCGAGATCATCACCGACGGCATCGTTCTCGTCGAGGATGGCAAGATCAAACAGGTTGGCACACGCAAGGCAATCGCGATTCCGAAGGGTTATGCTGTCGTCAGCGCCGCCGTGGTGACACCGGGGTTGATCGACGCGCATTCGGTCGTTGGCCTGTCCGGTGCGCTCAACTTCAAGAAGGCGGATCAGGATCAGGACGAGATGAGCGACCCGAACCAGGCCGACCTGCGCGTGCTCGATAGCTTCAATCCGCGTGAGCCGCTGCTGGAGTTTGTGCGTGAACAGGGCGTGACGGTGCTACACGCGCTGCCTGGCCGAGCGAACGTCATCGCCGGGCAGACCGGCATCTTCCGCACCGCTGGCCGAACCGCGGAACAGATGGCGATTCGCTTCCCCGCGGGCATGTTGGTCAACCTGGGCGAGATACCGAAATCTTCGTATCCGGGCAAGCTGCCGAACACCCGCATGGGCACGGCGAACCTCATCCGCACCGCCCTGAGTGCCGCCGACAGCTATGCCAAGAAAAAGCAGACCGCGAAGGAACCGCTCGCGCCAAACCTGAAGCACGAGGCTCTGGCGCTGGTGCTGCAAAAGAAGATGCCGTTGGTGCTCGCCGGCCATCGCGCGGACGATTTGATGACCGGGCTGCGAATCGCGAAAGAATTCGACGTGCCTGCAATGCTGACACTGGCGACCGAAGCGTATCTCATGCCCGATGCGATTCTCGACGCCAAGGTCCCCGTCATCCTGCACCCGACGATGCAACGCGCATCCTCCCCCGAAACCGCCAACGGCCACCTCGGCACGGCGGCGTTCCTGGCGGACCGCAAGATTCCGATGACGATCGGCACGGCGTTCGAGGGCTATGTGCCCAAGACGCGCGTGCTGCGTTGGGAAGCCGCGATGGCCGCCGTCAATGGGCTAGGCCATGAGCGCGCGTTGCAGTGCATCACGCTCGATGCCGCCAAAATCCTCGGCATCGCCGACCGCTTCGGCAGCATTGAATCTGGCAAGGAGGCCGACCTCGTGCTCTACGACGGCGACCCTTTCGAACACGCTACCCACGTGACTCACACGATCATCGCCGGCCGAGTAGTGCACGACCGCGCCGAGTACCTGAAGCTGCCGTTTGAACGTCGCGCGATGCCGTTGTCAGCGACCGGTGGCGACCTTGGGTGTTGCTTGGGTTCGTGGTAGTGGGAATTGCTGATTGAACCCGCTTCACGCCGAGCCAGGCGGTGCAGTCGCTGTGGCAGCGATTTTCCCACGGCGCGGCGTGTCGTTTTGCAAATATGTGCCACACTACTGGCGATTAAAAAAATCGTGGTGATTATTACGGACTTACGTCACAAAAAAGCCGATTTCCACCTGCTTTGCAAATCAAAGTGGTGAACACGGGCTAACGGACCGCGCGATCCGGAAACGCTGGCCAAGCGGCGGGGTCTTGCTGGTAGTATTCGCGGAAGAGATTGTACAGCACCGGGTGCTCGGCACGCATCGCTTGCGGAGCGTCGAAGTAGCATTCGGTCACCACGGCGAAGAACTCGGCGGGGTCGCTAGCGCCATAGGGGTCGATTAACGTCTTCCGGCCATTGCGTTCCGCGCGCTGCAGTCGGCGGAACTCGTCGTTCATGATGCGTGACCAGCGCTCTGCCAGGTCGCGCGTCGGCATGTCGGGCGTGCCGTCGAATTCGCCGTTGCGCATGTCGAGTTTGTGGGCGAATTCGTGAAACACGAGGTTTTCGCCGAACCCGGGTTCGCGGGCATTGGCTTGCACTTCATCCCACGACAGGATGATCGGTCCATTGCTATGCGCCTCGCCGAGTCGCTCGGATTCTTCGTGCAGAGCCAAATCGCCGACGATCGCGTGTTTCTGTTTGACGACGTACTCGCTGGGGTAGACCAGAATCGTTTGCACGTTCTCGAAGTAGAAGTCGTGCAACCCCAGGATCAGGACGCTGGCGAGGGCCGCAACGGTGACGCGTACGGTGTCGGTTATTTCAAGCCCGCGGCAGCCTTCCCAATCTTTCTCAGCGATGAAGATTTGGATCGTATCGCGAAGTTTGGCGCAATCGGGTTGTGACAGGACGTGATAATGCCCGACTTCGGTTCGCAGTATCTCCAACCAAGCCGACGGGAACGTTTCGGCGAGAATGCGTCGTCGTCGTCGGTTTTTCCACCAGGAGAAGAGCATGGAGACATATCCGGGGCGAGCCAAGGGGCTGGGCGATTACCTTCCTCCGCTTGCGGCTTAGCGTTCGGAATATCCGACTCAAACGCTAAGCCGCAAGCGGGAAGTACCAATACCTCAATGCTTAGTAGGTGACGCCGAGCATGGCCGTACCGCCGAGGAAGCTGAGATCGCCTGTCGTGGTCGTGGCGGACCCGACGTTCCACCAGCGTGAGGCGACGGCTCCGACGCGGGAGAAGACATAGCATCGGCCGAGGCGGCAGCCGTGCTGGAGTCCAAACTCGACTTCGCCGGTGGAGACGAACGGGTTGGATCGCGCGGTGGAGTTCGTGGAGGTGTCGGTGTCGGTGGGGACGACATTTTGCCGTAATTGGGTGCGGAGGGATTGATTGACGGTTTCGGCACCCCACAGGAACGATCCGCGGGCGTTGCCATACAAAGCGAAGCCCCAGCAGATGGGATGGATGGCCTCAAAGCTGACGGTCGGGCCGAGGCCTTCAAAGGTATTGCTGACATCAAGGTCAACTTGATCGAGGATGATCGTGGTGCCTCCGTTGGTGCCGCCGCCGTTGCTGCGCGTGGCATGGTAGTTCTGGTACAAACGGGCGTAGCGAACGCCGGAACCGAAGAGGAGAGTTGTGTCGAAGCAGTGGCATTCCTTGACGAACTCAAATTCGCCCACATGCATCTCGACGCGCTGGCGGAAGTTGTAGGTGTCCGTGCCGATGCCCGCGGTGTGTGCGGCACTGCGTCCGGTGATGACCAATGGACCCGGACCGGTGGATCTGATGTCCGTGGCTGCGGCGGCATTGGTCGTATTCACTTCCGAGAGGCCGTTGAGATACGTGTAGTTGAATCGCCCGCCCCATGTGTTATGAAAGATATAGCCGAGCGAGGCGCGGCCGCCATATTCGAACGTGCGCGGAAATTCGCTGGTCGTGGTCACGCCCGCTGTGGTACTCGTAAAGGCATTGCTGCTTGCGTGGTAAGGCACGAGGTAGTATGAGCCGAGTTCGCCAATCCAATGGCCGTGTCCGTGCTTGCCGCGGTGTGGTAGATGCTGCGTGACGGGACCACATCCCGCAGGGCCGCACCCTTCCGGGCCGCACCCATTGGGGCCACAGCCATTCGGACCGCAGGCGGCGTCACCGTAATCAGCGCCGCCTGCTCCGGGAAACACATCCCGCTTCGAGACGTGCGGTAAGGAGCGATACGGGCCGCTCGTCGGCTGGGCGTTCATCGGGCCTTGGACTGGCGTGGCCATGCCCGCGCGAGGCAGTGGCTTCGCAGGCACCTCGTTCGCCGGAACGATCGTTTCATTCGACGGCCGGAAATTGTACACGCGCGGCGCCGGTTGCTCCATCGGCATAGGCCGCATCGGTTGCGGTTGGTAGTACATCGACTGCGGCGGATAGGGCATGTAGCCGGGTTGGCCGTATTGCTGCTGCTGCTGCTGCATTGGCGGATAGTAATACTGCCCGAAGGAGCTTGGCGCAATCGCACCGAGCACGGCAATGGCAAAGAAAAACGTGAAACCACGCCACATGGCAACCTCCTTGTTTTGGATCATGAGGCCTTATCGTTCGTGATGCGCAATCGCGCAACGGAAGTGGGATTTTGGCAACGCTTCCGTGCGTTTTTGTGAGACGATTCTCGTTATCGTTTTGCATCGGCATCTCGCGAACTTCGCAAAACCCGCCCTGCCGCAATCGGCGATCATCCTGCAAACAACGCAGCTTACAGATCGAATAGGCCGCAGAGTTCCTACAACGCATCGTTTCACCGAGCGTTCCATCGCCGGCAAAACCGCTACAATCCTTGCATGTTATCCGCTGCTTGCGGCTTAGCGCTCACAAGCGCTCACAAGGTGCCATGCGAACGCTAAGCCGCAAGCGGCAAACTTGCAACGTGCTATTTTTCGAGTACCCCCATGAACCGTACCGTCTTTCGCAATGGCACTATCGTTCTCGCTGATCGGCTTCTCGTAGGCGGCGAAGTAGCGATCGTGAATGGTCGCATCGACGCCGTCTTGGCGGGACCGAATTCGCGACTGGGCGATGCCGAGGTTGTCGATCTTGCCGGCGGGTTTCTCACGCCGGGGTTCGTTGATATTCATGTGCATGGCGGTGCGGGGCATGATTTCATGGACGGGACCGACGAAGCATTCATCGCCGTCTGCCAGGCCCATGCACGCCACGGGACGACGAGCATCCTGCCGACGACGACGGTCGCCCGTCACGATCAACACCTGGCGTTTCTCGAAACATGCCGACGATTGTGCGAGCAGCGAACTGGCGGGGCACGCATCATCGGCGCTCATTTCTACGGACCCTACTTCGCGAAGGAAGCACGCGGCTGCCATCCCGGCGACAGTGTTCGTCCGCCCCTGCCCGCGGAATATGAGCAGTACCTGGCGTTCGATTGCATCACGCGGGCAACCGTGGCGCCGGAGTTGCCCGGCGCCGAGGCGTTCGCGCGAGCTTGTACCGCACGAGGAATCGGTTGCAACGCGGGGCATTCCTACGCCACCTTTGCCCAGATGGAATCGGCTCGTGTCTGGGGCGTGAGCCATGTCGATCACCTCTTTTGCGCCATGTCCGACCGGGCAAAATTGCGCATCGAACAGACCTATCCGATGCGCGGCGGCGTGATGGAAGCGACGCTCTTCTTCGACGACCTGACAACCGAAGTCATCGCCGACGGCAAACACCTCCAACGCGAACTGCTCATGCTTGCCTACAAAATCAAAGGCCCTGATCGGCTCGCCCTTGTCACCGACGCCAATCGCGCACTTGACATGCCCGATGGTCCCTATATCTTCGGGCCGAAGGACGGCGGCGAACCGATCCTTCGCAAAGATAACGTCGGCGTCATGCCCGATGGCAAGTCGCTCGCTTCCGGCGTCGTCGGCATGATCGACTGTGTGCGGACGTTCCATCAACTGACGCAAGTTCCGCTCGTCGAGATAATCCGCATGGCCGGCCTGACGCCCGCCCGCATTGCCAGCATCGATCACGACACCGGCAGCATCGCCCAAGGCAAACGCGCCGACCTGCTCGTCCTCGACCGCGACCTGCGCATCAAATCGGTGCACATCGGCGGCGAGATCGTCGCGACAATTTAGCGGTTTGCCGCTTGCGGCTTAGCGCTCGATGAATCCCAAGCGATGGCAGCCGTTTTATCCAGAGACCAAAGTGACGACCGAACGGATTGAATTCCTGGCCGCCCCTGCTGCGAGTGATGTCGCTCTGGGCACGCTCGCGCCAGCCTTGCGCGACTGGTTCGTGGCACGCAAGGGAACGCCAACCATCGCGCAATGCTTCGCCTGGCCTGTCGTCGCTACAGGCGAGAATCTGTTGCTGTCATCGCCGACGGGTACGGGCAAGACGCTCGCCGCGTTGATGCCGATCGTCGATGCTCTCTTGCGCGAACCGCCGACGGGATTGCGTTGCGTCTACGTCGCGCCGCTGAAGGCGTTGTGCCGTGATGCGTTTGTGGGTTTGCGCAAGACATTGCGTTCTCTTGCCGAGGCTGGCGTCGTCAGCGCGAGCGACTTACGCGTCGGCTTGCGGACGGGTGAAACTTCACAGCGCGTTCGGCAACATCAACGCAAGCATCCGCCAGCCATCCTATTCACAACGCCCGAAAGCCTCACACAAATGCTCGCCCATCCGGCCTCGCATCTGATGCTGCGTGATGTTCGCTGGGTAATCGTGGACGAAATCCACGCTCTCATCGGCGACAAACGTGGCGCCGACCTCGCCGTCAGCCTCGAACGCTTGCAAATGCTCGGCACCAGCCCATTGCAGCGCATCGGCCTATCGGCGACTTGCGCACCGCTGAAGGCAGTTGCGGAGTTTCTCGTCGGCGCCGATCGGCCATGCACCGTGGCGCAGGCGATCGACCGCGGCGCGATGCATTTCGCCATTGAGCCGTTGTTTGCGAATCTCGACTACTCCCCGAAATGGATGTCCGCAGTTCTTGGTCACATCGAGCGCGAACTCGCAGGCCGACGCACGACCCTGATCTTCACCAACACGCGCAGCCTTGCCGAGCGTTTGACCTATGCGTTGAGGCGACGCCATCCATTGCGAGAGAAGGAAATCGCCGTGCATCACTCCGCGATATCGGCTGCCCGGCGCCGGCTCGTCGAATGGCGGATGAAGCATGGCCGACTGTGGATCGTCGTTAGCAGCACGAGCCTCGAACTCGGCATCGACATCGGCACAGTTGATCACGTCATCTTTGTGCATCCGCCCGGAGGCGTCGTGCGGTTGCTCCAGCGTGTCGGGCGTTCGGGCCATGGACCGAACCAACCTCGCCGCGGCTTGCTGCTGACGGCATCGGCGGGCGAACTCGTCGAAGCCGTCGTCACCGCCGGCGGCGGGCGTGACGGTCGTATCGAGCCTGTTCGCGTCGAAACGAATCCGCTCGACGTGCTGTGTCAGCAGATCGTCGGCCTGGCGATGACCGGGCTTTGGTCCGCCGCTGCCGCGTTTGAACTGATCCGCCGGGCAACGCCGTTTCGCGATCTTTCTCGGAGTGACTTCGACGCCTGCCTCGCCTATCTCGGCGGGCGCGGTAGCGATGATGAGGATTGGCTTCCGTCGCGGTTGGCCTGGGAAGGCGACTGTTTCACGATTGCCGATGAACGTACCGCACGATTGCTTCGCCGCAACCTGGGAACGATTCTTACCGAGGATTCCCGTAGCATCCGCCTGCGCGAACATCGTGAAGGCGAAGCAACTACACGTCCGCTCGGCGACGTCGATGAAGTCTACGCCGATCGCTTGCAGCCAGGCGACCGCTTCGTGCTCGATGGCCGATGCGTGGAGTTGAAGGAGCAGAACGCGGAAAGCCTGATCGTCGAAGAGGCGCTCGGCCGACCGGAAACACCGCGCTGGATCGGGTCGGGCGTGCCGATGTCCGGCGAGTTGGCCCGGCGAATCTACCTGTTTCGTGTACACGCCGGCGAAACACTGCGCGAGGGCGAGTCAGCATTGCGTTCCTGGTTGGCAGGCGAATGGAAGCTCGAAGCAAACGTGGCCGACACCCTGGCCGATTGGCTCAGCGAGCAGGAAAGGTTCAGCGAGATTCCGACGCTCACGGGGCTATTGATCGAGCGCGTGCCGATGCAATCATGCTGCGAATATTTTTTGCACACGCCATTGTCGCGTGCCGCCAACGAGGCGATCGCGCGGGTGCTGTTGCATCGGTGGAAACGAGCCGGCTCGTTCGCTGGCATGGCGCTTGCCGGTGATCTCGGCATTTACGTTCTCGCGCAGGCCGGCGACTCGATCACGCCCGAACAATGGCGAATAGCATTGTCTGTGGACGGGTTCGCGAACGATCTGCGTGAACACCTGCTCGGCGACGATCTCTTGCGCGATCAATTCGCACGTGTTGCCCAGACCGGCTTGATGGTGTTGCGCAATCCCGCCGGGCGAAAACGCAAAGTCGGCGGCAAGGACTGGACCGAGCGCCGCCTGTTCGAGCAGGTTCGCGAGCAAGAACCGAACTTCGTGCTGCTGCGCCAGGCCGAGCGAGAATCGTTGACGGGCATCTGCGATCAAGACGGCGGCGAAGCGTTTGGGCGAGAAGTTGCGTTGCTGCCTATCCGAGTGCGGACGTTGTCGGCGCCATCGCCGTTCGGCGAATGTCTCCTACGCGGCAGCTTTCGCACCGAGCCGATACCCGCGATTTCGAGTGAGGCTGGGCGATGAGCGAACGCTGGCATGATTGGTTCCTGCTGCCCCAGCGAATCGCGTTGCACGAAGCGACAGCGACGGCGGTGATCGCCGATGTCCATCTCGGTTACGCGCAGGCACGTCGGAGGCTGGGCGATGCGATTCCACTGCGTCGAGTCCGCGACGAGTTGGCCCCGCTCTCGATTGCGGCGAAGATGCATGACATTCGGCATTTGATCATTGCCGGCGATCTGTTTGAACGCGGTTACGATGCCGAAGTGTGCGCCGAATTTCTCGCCGTGCTCGCCGAGTGGCGCATCACGTGCATCGGCGTCGTGCCCGGCAATCACGACCGCGGCATCGACAAGGCGGCACCTTCGCTCATCGTACTCACCGACCCGTTCGATCTCGCCGGCTGGCGCATCACGCACGGCGACGGCACGATCACGGGCGACTGCATCATTCAGGGCCATGAACACCTTGCCACTCGCATCGCGTGTCGCAAAGTACCATGCTTCCTGACACGTGGCACGCACCTCGTTCTGCCGGCGTTCTCGCGAGACGCCGCCGGCGTGAGCGTGGATGGCAGCGAACGCTGGATTGGCTGGGTAAGGCATGCGATTGGTGACGTGAAATGAAAAGGGCTTGCGATTTCTCGCAAGCCCGAATAAAGTGGAGTCGAAGGGGATCGAACCCTCAACCTCCGCATTGCGAACGCGGCGCTCTCCCAATTGAGCTACGACCCCGTGGGATTTCTGAATTGTACTCTTTCACGCCATTGTGTCAACCGTATCGCATTCGACAGCGGGAAAGTCGGGCGGGTTGAGTCAACGTCAAAATCTCACTTGCGTGAATTCGCCAAGTTGTTATAGTCCCGCGACGCACGGAAAACGCGCCGCCTCGCCATGCGCCGATTTGGAAGCATCGGTTGTTTTGGAAATCTGGGATTCATGCTAACGTCAATCTGTCTACTATCGTGTGTCCTTACGCTCGGTCAGCCGATCGACCGCACCGAACAGCAATTGACGCCGGACCTCGCGCCGGGGCTTGAGCTTGAATATCTCGGCACGTACACCGAAGAATCGCTAATCCCGAACGCGCTCTACCAACGACCGTATCGCCTTGAGGCAAACATGCTCGTTCTCGATGTCGGCGTGAAAAGCTGGCAGGTCGCGTTGATGACCACGCTGCGCTATCACGAAGCCAAGCAGGCCGCCGACACGAAAGCAAACCTCCCGTCCTCGGTTCGGCTCGAAATCGCGAAGCTCGATTGGCAGGGGCGGTTTCAGACCGCGGACAAAAAAATCCTCACGCCCGCAACCACCGGCCCTCCGACGCTCGAATGCGGATTCATCTTGACGACTCCGAACGCGAAAGTCGGCCACACCACGACCTGGGATGTCATTGAACCTGGCCAGCCCACGCAACGGTGGCAGGGCATAGGCACGGAATCGGTTCACGGCATCACCTGCATGAAATTCGTCGGCGTCCAACAATCACCAGACTGGAACCTGCCGCGCGCGGATCGCTCCTCGTGGCGCAAACGGGACACCGTTTGGCTGCACCCGCAACTTCTCGCCGCTCAGCGTGTCGAACGCGTCATCGAACATCGGGATCCGGCCCGCGAAGTAGCCACTCGCCGCTGCGTCATTCGCTACGATCTCGAACGGCACATCCGCTATCCCACGCGATTCTTAGACGAGCGCCGACAGGAAATCGAACGAGCTGCCAAGATGAACGACGAAGCTCTCCCGTTACTGAAGCAACCGGGCGGGAAGCAGCAGCAGATCGATTCGTTGTTGACTCGGGTGGCGCATCACATCGATCGCTATCAGCCGACGCCGTATCGCGCGTCGGTGTCGCACCTGAAGACGTTGCTTGTGAGCGCGAAGAAGGGCGAGTCGCCCGTCGCTCCGCCAATGCAGAATTCACCCGTGGCCGTGATTCAAGTCGCCACGGTCGGACATCGGGCGCCGGACTTCAGCGTTAGCGCGTTGAACGGCATGGAGACCGAACGGCTCCGCAATCACGCCGGCAAACCGGTGCTGATCTTCTTCTACAACCCCGCGACTGACCTCGGCAAGGAAGTTCTCCGCTACGTAAAAACACTTAACGACCGCAACGCCGGCCGAATGGCGGTTTTCGCCATGGCGGTGACCCGCGATGTCGAGATGGCGCTCAAGCAGCACAAAGAGATGCTCCTGCCATTCCCGGTCCTCGACGGGACCGGCATGCGCCAATTGCTCGGCGCGACCGACACACCTTGCTTCGTCGTCGTCGATCCCGACGGCATCATCCGCCTGGCCCAAACCGGCTGGGGCTACCAGACACCGGGCGAAATCGAATCGGCACTTGGACTGTTGAAGCAACGCTGACGCCAGCTGGCTTATTTTCCGCATGCCGTTTAGCGATCGCGTCGGATTATCCGAGCGCTGAACGACAAGCGAATATCCCTTCTTATCGCGATTTCACACATTACCGCGCCAATCCCATTTGTCGGTATTCTCGAAATTTCCGATAGCCTCTCTGTTCTATTTTCTACCAAGACTCTCCGAGTTGCCCTGCGGGTCTTGTTTCTCTGTTGTGAAAGACGATACGATGAAGATAAGGCATCCTGCCCACACTCGCGAAGTCGGCAACCTTACGGAGGGGGCCAAACGATGGAATATCAGATTCAGCCGAATTCCCGCCGATGTGCCGTCACGAATCGCGAGCTAAAGCCTGGCGAGCGTTACTTCACGGCGTTGGTGGAAGAAAATCGGCAGTTTGTGCGAAAGGATTTCAGCAACGAGGCTTGGCAAGGTCCGCCGCTGGGAGCGTTCAGCTTCTGGATGGGGCGTGTCGCTGTCGGTACGGAAAAGGTCAAGCCGCGTTTCGATGACGACCTTCTGGAGGAATGTTTCGGACGTTTGGAAGGACAGCCCGATCCGAAACGGATAAATTTCCGCTACGTGCTCGCTTTGCTCTTGCTAAGGCGACGCCGTTTCCGGTATGAGACCTCTGTGATGCGCGACGGCAAAGAGGTTATGGCTCTCCGCTGCCTTCGGACCAACGCCAAGCATGAAGTCACCAACCCTCGGCTGAACGAAGACGAGATGGCCGAAGCCCAGGACGAGGTGTTTGAAGTGCTGGGATGGAAGTGATAGATTCCGAAGCACCGCTTGCGGCTTAGCGCTCATTGCACGCCGAGCGAGCGCTAAGCCGCAAGCGGCAAAACGTTGAAAAGAGAACGTCATCATGCAAACCCTAATTAGCCGCTTATTTCTGGGATTGCTGATCGTTCTCGGCGCCGGCTGCGAAAGCACGCGCTGGAATTGGTTCAAACCCAACAACGACAACTCCGCCAAACCCGGGGCGACTCCGTCTGTCGCTAATCTTGTCACTTATCTCAATAACAACGCTGAGCGAATCCAAAGCCTGCGTGTCGAGGATCTCTCCATCGACGCAACGATGGGCAATCAGTCGATCGGGCTACAAGGTCGCATCTTTGCTGAGAAACCACGCAACTTTCGCATGAAAGTGACGGCGTTCGGCAAGGACGAAGTGGATATCGGATCGAACCAGCAAGAGTTCTGGTTCTGGGCCGCGAAGAACCCAGACCCGTATCAGTATTTTTGCAGCTACAACGATTTCCAGTCCGGCCGTGTTCGCCGCATGCCCCTGCCAATCCAGCCGGAATGGGTGATGGAAGCGATGGGCCTCGGACCGTACGGCCCCGCTGATCGTTACAAGCTGGAGCAGGATGGGCAGGTCGTGAAATTGGTGGAACACATAACGACGCCAGCGGGCCAAAAGGTGCGTAAGGTCATCGTCATCAATCGCCGAGAGGTACGCTCGCCGGAACCGCAGGTCAAGGGGTACCTGTTACTGGACGATGCGACCGGTCAGGAGATATGCGCGGCGAGCATCACTAGCACAACCGTCGATCGCAAGACCGGGGCGATCGTGCCGTATCGGATGGAATTGCGTATGCCGACGCAGAAGATGCGGATGAGCCTGAAGATGGACGGCCTAACGACTAACGCACCGACGAGCGGAACGCCGTTCGTGCGGCAACCGATGACGAACATCGAGCCGTTTAACCTTGCCACGGAACGCATCGAGCCATTTGGTTTTCAGCGCACGGAAGGTAGCGGGATGAGGCCGTAGTCAGAGCCGCGCACGCAGTAAGCGATTTGTGTATATTTCCTGACCCCCAAACTCCTGTTTGGGAACCAGCGCCCTCGAAGCTTCGTTTCGCGAAATGTGGAGCGGCATGAATTCGATGAGGCGAAGCAGCGTTTTTTGAATGTTCGTTCCCAAACAGGAGTTTGGGAACGAAAAGCGTTACCTCAAACCGCCTTGGCCAGGGTACTATACCCCAACACGGCGTTGGCGAGCCCCTCAGCCCCTTCGCGGCGCGAGGTGGACTCGCTGGCTCCCACGGCGCGGAGGTGATCTTCGGAGATTTGGTGTGTTTCCGAGGCGACCATCACGATGTGCAGATCGGCGTGCTCGATATTGAGTTTCGCGCTGGTCAGCCAGCCGCTGATATCCGCCAGCGATTCCTCGAGGGCGACGACATTGGGTTGCCATTCGCGCGTCAATTCGATTGCTTCCATGCCGCTCGTTACAAATTGCACTTCCCAGCCCAGCCGACGAAAGAACCGCCCGCATTCCGATGCAAACGCACCGTCCACGTAGGCCAATAGCAGACGCGGCCTGTTGCTGAAATCAGTCTCGAACCTTTCGTTCATGTTCCGACTACCTGTTCTGCCTGCAAAAACCACATTCTTCAGAACTTTCATTTTTCTCCAACCCAACTGTACGCTGTTTTTGTGTGGTCTGGGTTCGGTTTTCAAGAATTTCCCTTGAAGAAACCCAGCGTAATAGGCTCTTCGCGTGGAATAATCGTACCCAGATCGCTAAAAAATTCCTAGCCGAGTTCGCTCGGCTTGTTACGAACACCGTATTTTCCCATATAGCCCGTCATTTATGGCGGGTTTGTCGTCGGGAAAAACCCGCCATAAATGGCGGGCTATATTTAATCAGGAGCATTGAAAGTGGCCAAAAAGACGACCGCAAGCAAAACGCCGGAGAAGACGAGTCCCTCTATTATACGGGAAACAATCGCCGCGAGCGCAGGAATTTTGCTTCTCGCGCCAACTTGGGTGCCGCGCGCCTTCCTCACACCAGGCCGACGCCTGAAACTTCACTCCGACGACATTTACGCCTACGGCGCCAACCGCGGCGGCATCGACGAACGCTGGTTCGCTTCCACTACCCACGCCGCCAACGACGGTGCCGATTGGGACGAAGGCCTCTCCTATGTAGTTAACGACGGCAAAAAATCCTTCACCCTCCTCGACGCAATCAAAGCCGCCAAGGCCGACCTCATCGGCCCCGATATCTGGGCCAAGTATCAGCGCTGGCCGGTCTATTCCAAGTTCTTCGATAACATGGGCCCGATCCCCCATCACATGCACCAAAGCGCCAAACAAGCCGCTCTCGTCGGGCAACAGGGCAAACCTGAGTCGTACTACTTCCCGCCGCAGATGAACTACATCGGCAACAACTTCCCGTATACGTTCATGGGCCTCGAACCCGGCACGCAGAAATCCGACGTTCGCCGCTGCCTCGAAAACTGGAACAAGGGCGACAACGGCATTCTCGATCTCAGCAAAGCCTATCGCCTCAAGCCTGGCACTGGCTGGCTGATCCCGCCGTGTATCCTCCACGCGCCGGGTTCACTCGTTACCTACGAACCGCAATGGGGTTCCGACGTCTTCGGCATGTACCAGTCGATGGTCGAGGGCCGTTATGTGCCCTGGGATTTGCTGGTGAAGGATGTGCCGAAGAAGTATCACAAAGACCTCGATTACCTCGTCGAGCAACTCGATTGGGAAGGCAACGTCAACCCGAACTTCAAGGATAGCCATTACCTCGAACCGATCACCTGCGCTGGCGGTGCCGATCAGGGCTACGAAGACAAATGGATCGTATACGGCAAAATCGACGGCGAAGAACTGTTCACCGCCAAGGAATTGACCGTCCAGCCCGGCACGAAAATCACCATCAAAGACAACGGCGCCTACGGCCTAACCGCGGTCCAGGGCAGCGGCACAATCAACGGCAAACGCCTGCAAACGCCGCTGATGATCCGCTTCAAGCAACTCACCGAGGACGAATACTTCGTCAGCCATGGCTCGGCGAAAGCCGGCGTGACTTACGACAACACGGGCGACGAACCGCTCGTGATCCTGCGTTATTTCGGCCCAGGCGTGAACCCGCAGGCGCCGAAGATTGGGAAGTAGAAAGAGGTTGTTTGTTGATCGTTGTAAGTTGAGAGATACTTACAACTGACAAATACTACAACTATACTCCGCGCGGGATGAAATGAGACAGTGGCGAGCCTAGCCGCGTAAGCGGCAGGTTTGCGGGCGCGTCAACCTGCCGCTTACGCGGCTAGG